>JAISRZ010000102.1 GCA_031273455.1 Deltaproteobacteria bacterium
TATTAGGTATACTCGGTCCGGCCTTTCTTGAAAAGACACAATAAAACTGACATCGTTGGGGACTGACCTTATGTCCACGTTGTCATCGACTATTATTCCAATAAACTTAAAAAAAATATATGGGTATAGCGATCACGGGAACTTTTGACATTAATATTCGATCACGGGAACTCGCGAGTATATAAGAACTTTTTATCACCCTCTCACTAGTAGGCACGATTTTCCAGGGGTCTAGCGGGTAGCACCAGCTTTTCCTTGTTGGCTGTCGCTATTGACCTTGGTTGATGATAAGCAAAGGGTTATGGTACCTCGGAGTTGTTAAGCCAATAGTGGCATATAATTTGCTGGGAGCCATTATCTGTTATATATTTTATGGTTGGCGTAAAAATTGCTTTAAGACATACGCAATTTGCAAATATTTAATTGGCATGAATATTGCTGTAGTTCAAAACTCTATACAGGTTGCGCCTTTCCTAGACATCACTATTTGGGAGGTGGGACTAAAACAGTGGAGTGTCAAGATTGATTTCATCTCTTTCAACAACTAAATTTTTTGGAACAATGTTCCAGCCAAAAATCGGACGTTTTTCCGGCAACTGGCGCATTTAAGGATTGTGCCGTACCTCCAGTACTTAGAACTTTGGCATTTTGGGCACTGAAAACCGTCCGGCCAGCGAATTTTGGTTAAGTACTCAACGTAGCTGTCCTCGGTAGAGAATCGGCTCTCAAAATCAATTTGTGAAACGGGGTAGTCTTCCATGCCAAAACGCTTACCAAATAAAGAAGTTCCCGTCAACGAAAAAGATCGTTAAAAGTTCCCGTGAACGCTATACCCATAAAAAAATATTTTTAAAACTATCCACCAGAAACTTTTGGAGGAGATCTTTATTCTGATAAGGAATATTTAATTCTTTATAATCTTTTGGTTCCATAATTTAAATAACTATATGATGTCAATATAAGATAAAAAATACTTAAATTAAATAAATTAAAAACAATATTGTAAACAGAAAAAGGTTAACTCATTTTGCCTGACTGGGACTAGAAAATTGAGCCGCGATAAGGGTAAAGGCCCAATCGGCCAAGCCATAATAAGCGAAAAATCCAAAAATAAAAACATGACCTAGCGTTTATAAAATAGTAGACCCGCCTAACGAAAAAGTCAAGAAGTTTGGCCAAAATACAGCGGTATTAAATTGGCGATAAGGCGCCCAGCGGCTCCTAGAGAGCCGTACCCAAGCGAGACTCCCGGAGAGGTCAGAGAGGCTCCCGCTGTGGCCACCAGAGGCTCACGGCCACCCGAACTCTTAAGGCCCAAAGACCACAAAATCAACCAGTTCAATTAGGTGACTTACCCGGTAAAAATTTTGATTTACCCTATTGGGAAAATATACTAAGAATTCAAGATTATCGAATCGCGTTTTTCTAGGCTAGTGGTGTGGCGAAAATAGATCCCAACAACGGAAAGCGAGACAGTTCTTGGCTATCTTGCGGTTTGTCTTGGAGATGTTTACCAGCCTGGCCAAATTCTAGCCTTTAGGTGGTTAGCGCTCTAGGCTTAGGCCTTAGCGCTAATCTGGAGTCAAAGTTTTTTACCCTTAGGCTTATAAACTTCGATAGCATGAATGAAGGCCGTGTTCTAAGGCGTTTATTATCCAGATATCGCTAAGGTTGAGGGCGGTCCAGGTGGATAGGTAAAGGTTGAACCGGTCTTTAGGGGTCTGGCGCGAGCTTGACACTATATTTTTGAAAAATAAATGTAAAGTCAGTCATTATATATGATTAAAAAATGATTTAGTAATTAATTTATAAATATTACAATAATATTGATTTTTTAATAAAGTCTAAAGACTACTCTAAGATGAAATAAAATGCCTGAAAGTATATTTTTTATTATATATTCACTTACTTAAAACCATAAAAATTCCTAGTTCCTAACATCCTGGCCCCAAAACTCCTTTAGTTCACAAAACCCGACCTCAAAACCCTTGGCCCACTAAAACTTTACTCCCCAAAAGTTCCGTCAAGTTTCGTTGAAGTTCTGTTCCAAGTTCCAGCCAAATTTCAATCAGAAAATTAAGCCCTCCTTAATAAACCTAAATCATTTACGATTAAATATTTTTTATTTCACTGTTTATAAAACAATAATTGTTAGATTTTTAGCGCTTTTTTATAATATTTATATTATTTAAAGAAGTTATATGTATTTATATGCTTAAACTGGCTAAATAAAAACTGGTTTTTAAGGTTGACAAAGAGGCAAGGCTTAAAATAAACTGAAAATGATTCTCAGATTCAATATCAATAAATTAATAATTTTACCTAAGTATTGGGGTTCTAAAGACGAAATTTCTCGAAGCGTTATTTTTCCGTAACGCCGCTATTTAACAGATCTTTTTGGCCCCTAATAAGGTGATTCGGTTAAGGATAATGGCCACCTAGTCGCGCTCCCTATTGTTCTTAAACGGCGCGTTAAAAAGAGTCTACAAAGTTAAGGTTTAGCCCTGGGAACGTTTTCTGGGTGAATAGGGGTCAGACCGAGAGGTGGCTAATAACTTTGGACCCAGAAAAGAGTTAAAGGAATTTATTTAAACCTTAAAATGTAAAATAAAAATGTTTAAGTTGTTAATTTAATTTTTAAAAAATTTTAAATATTATAAAATAAATATAAATAATTGTTTACCGAGTTTTTACAAAGAAAAAAACTAAATTTTACGCTCACCGCGTAAAATTATCTTAAATAACGTAAATCAAGTTGTATCTGATCGTTTTTATTGATTAGTAAGCTTTTTTTGTTTGGGAGGGTCAACCATGAAAGGTTTAAAGTTAGGTGACGATCTTTTAGGGGGGATAGGACTTTTCCTGGCCATAGGAATCGCCATTATTTTCGGGGCCGCTTCTTTGGCTTGGGCCGCTGACGTTAACGTTTTAGGCGGCGGCGGGGGTGGAGGGGCCGGTAAGAATCCATCGGGGACGGAGACGGGCGCGGGCGGGGCGGGCGGACAAAGCCAAGACTGTCTGGGCGCGGCCTGTATGAAAGCCGGAGCTGGGGCCGATGGTAGCGAAAATGTTGATGGGGGAGGGGATTATGGTGACTCGGCTGGCCACGGTGGCGGTGGGGGCGCTGGATTCGTTGATGGCGAATTTGCGGTCGATGACCGCCGAGACGGCGTCTCTGATCCGCATTCTTCCACGGGCGGCCAAAATTTAAATCCCGGTGAGAGCCCTGGAGAGCCTGGCCATTCCGCGGAATATATCACTAATTGGAATGGGGGCGCGAGATTTGGCTACGCCCATGGTGGCCAGGGTGGGGACGCTAACCTTATATCGGCCTTTGACGCGGTGGACAATATCAATGTGGTGGGGGGAAATGGCGGTAGCGGCGGGTATTATTCATTTTTTGATGATTATAATGAATCGAATCAGCGGGAGTTTTATGGGGGCGATGGAGGGGCCGGTGGGGCGGCTGACCTTACAATCACCAGCGATATCACCGCTATGAAGGTCTTTGTTTTAGGCGGAAAGGGCGGAGTCACTCAAATAGGCAATAACGGCGTCCTTGGCGGCCCTGGCGGCGGCCTTGGCGGCGTTGGCGGCGAGGCCTTCTTGACTGTTTCCGGCTGGCTTAAGGCCGATTCATTGTTAGTGGAAAGTGGCGAGGCGGGTTCGGTTAGGGGCGGTCACGCTAGCTTTATCGCCGAGACCCTCTCCGCGAGCCAAATATCTATTATTAAGCGTGAGGGAAGCAATGTCGCTTTTAGGGTCAATACCCTGGACCTAAGCGGAAAGGTTAGTCCTGACGCGCCAGTTTATAGTCAACTTTCGCCAGCTTCTTTGTCTTTAGCGAACACAAAAGTTGGAGCGGTTGATATTCCAGCTGGAGAGGACGGCGTCTATATCGGGGTTATCAAGCTAGGCGACCGCCAGTTAACCATATCCCAGGATCACGGCGTGACCCACGAGTATAGCGGCGGTCATAGGTACGCTAATATCGGGGCCCTAGAACTCACCGGTTTTGGAACCCTCAATTTTACGGGTTTCGCCGTGTCGGTTAATGATCCAAACCCCCCCCATGTGACCATTGGCCAACTCGTCTTTAATGGCGGCGTTGTGACCGCTGATAACTGGAATATTATTGATTTTCGTTATGAAAACGAAGAAATTAAAGTCGCGGAAAATGGCGTTACTTTTGATATAGCGTTAGATGACTCTAGAAATTTTTCAAAGTCACTCGTTGGCGAGGGAGCTCTGACCAAAATTGGCCCTGGCGAACTCGTCTTGCACGGGGGTGAGGACTACACTGGCCCAACTATTGTTAAAGAGGGAACTTTATCTATCGCCGGGCATCTGGCCTCCAATAAATTAACTTTGTATGGGGGCGCGATTTTGAATAATGAAACTCACTACACCCATAGCCATTCTTTAGCTGGCGGGGAGCTAAACGTTATTGGGGAAAACGGTATTGGCGCGACTTACAAAGGTAATCTAATCGCCATTAACGCCAGCCTTAACTTCATCTTGCCCTTTGATCTGGATGGGCCTTTGCTTAAAGTCACGGGTATCGCTAATTTAAGCCACAGTGTCTTGCGGGTTGGCCTATTAGGCGATAAGTCGGACGCCTTAAGGTCCGTTCTCACTCTGGTTCAGGTGGCGGAAGGTAAGAGCCTATACGCGGACGATCTGACTCTCGGCGATGTGAAGATTGGCTCCACCATTTACCGCCATATGACGGCCAGCGTGGAGCCCACCAGTCTCAAACTGCTTGGTCCAGACGAAGAGCCGATAGACCCCCCCTCACCGGACGATGGGCCGCCGGATAACCCCGGCGATCTTCCTATTGACAATGGCCAAGTGGTGGTGGAGCTTGGCCAGGTCTCGGTGGAGAAAGGAGCCAAAGCTTTAGCCGAGGGTTTTTTGGGTGCTCTGGCTTTAGTTAATCAAGGAGCGGATCTTATCGCTTTACAGGGTCTCGAAGCCGCCATGTCCGCCACCATGGATAAGTTGGCCTATAGCTTAGGGGCGTTTGGGGCGGTTTCCGTGGGCTCCATTAGACACCACACTGGCTCCCACGTGGACGTTAAAGGTTTTTCTTTAATGACCGGTCTAGCCTGGGGCGTGGATTTGGACCCGGGGCGGTTAACTTTAGGGGCTTTCTTTGAGTATGGGAACGGCTCCTATGACACCCATAACTCCTTTAATAACGCCGCCGCCGTGGATGGCGATGGGGACGCTCGGTACGCGGGCGGCGGAGTCTTGGCCCATTTTAACTTTAAGGGCTCCAGCTTAGGGCGCTTTTACCTGGAAGGCTCCGGTCGGGCGGGCGGGATCCGCGATGAGTATAAAAATAAGGATCTCCGCGACGCCTTCAATAGGATCGCCAAATACGACACCTCTTCGCCCTACTATGGCTTCCATGTGGGGCTGGGTTACGTCTTTAACTTAACCGAGAGCGCTTCCTTGGACGTTTACGGGAAATACCTTTTTACCAGAGAGGAAGGGGACGAGGTCCATCTGTCCACGGGAGAGCGGTTAAGGTTTGAGGACACTGATTCCAGTCGGGTAAGGATCGGCTCGCGCTTAAAGGTCGCGGTCAGTCAACCGGTCAGTCTTTACGTTGGGGCGGCTTACGAGCGGGAGTTTAGCGGGGAGGCCAAAGCCTTCACCAATGATTACGCCATTAAAGCCCCGTCTTTACGCGGGGGTACGGGGATTGGCGAACTGGGTTTAGCTTTAAAGCCCTCGGAAACTTTGCCTTTGGTTATTGAGCTCGGGGTTCAAGGTTACACTGGCCAAAGAGAGGGAGTCACCGGAAACTTGTTGTTTAAGTTCGCGTTCTAGCTATGCGTTGTAAGGCCCTTTAGGGGATCTTTACCCGCGTCAAACCGCCCTTATGGCCGGGAGGCGACAACCTTAGTTAAGGTTAAGCCTTTATGAGGGACCTAAAAAGCTCACTTAGACTATACGCCCGGAAAGTGGAGGTAAGAGGATGGGGTTTTCAACGGCTTTAGCCAAAAGCCCCATCCTCTCCACGACCGTTTAACCCCTCATGAAGCCAGGCTACCCGCCGACTCAGGAAAAATACATTTAATTATATGTCATTTACATGTTTTTAATATTGATTCTGTTTTTTTATAAACTATTGATTCACGGAATTTTTCATTGTTAAATTGTGTATTAATCAATTTTTTTCAAGATTATTAAGTATTTAGGCAATCTGTTGGACTTTTCCCCGGTCGGTCTGGTGAAATCAACGCCGGTCGGTCTGGCCAGGGCCCTGGGCTTTTTCACCGGGCGGCAATATAAAGTATAATGACCTTGACAACGAATTATGTTATTCTAAGAGTTAACAGACTAAAACGAGCGAGGTCACCTTGGAAAACGCCGTCCAACTCCTGGCCAACGCCATGCATTTCGTTATCTATTTCGCGAGTCTTAACAACCTTAAACTTAACGCTACCCTTCTTCTTAAGATTATCTTCGGCTCGGAAGTACAAGTCTTGGCATCATTTAACGACTCTATAACCGGAGCGATCATGGTTAAAGGCCCCTACGGACCTATTCCAGACGGTCATAAAAAAGCTATTGACTATTTAATTCGCCAAAAGAAAATTAAAGTCAATGACAATTCTAATGAAATTACTTATACTTCCATTTCTTTGCCAGATATTACCCAATTTAGTGAAGAAAAATTAGTTATTTTAAGAGAGGCATGCTCATCTATGTGTATAAATTTTACGGCTACAATGCTTTCAAATTACATTCATAACAATGAAACCTGGCAACTGGCTAAAATTGGGGATAGAATTCCACTCGTAGGGTTTTGGCCTCATAAAAGAATTATTCCATCTCCAGAAAAGATGAAAGCTTTAAGCGAAGAAGCCGCGTCCTTTAAAATCCCTCAGGGATGGTCTAAAGACTGATGAATAGAACGCCAGGGGCGTTTAGGCCGAGAACTTTATAAATATATTAGAACAAGCGCTGTCTTCTATCCCTGAAGTCGCTACCCCTATTGTAAGCGATAATAAAAAGGCTGAAATATTGACTAAATACTATTGGCGCTTTGAGTTCAATATTAACGATTTATCCGGTGGCTCTAAAATATCCAACAGCGAAAACGTCCAACGACATTAGTGGATCCCAAACTAGCCAAAAAAGTTGGCCCATCTCAATACCCATTGTTCTCCCCCCAAAACGATTTTAAAAAAGACTTTAGCCTCAGGTTGGGCGAATGGTCAGGTTTATTTAGGCCCACCGCCTTAGCCTCTATAAGCCCATCGGGGCTTAGGGCTATTAGCCCTAGCCCCGATCATAGACTCTTAAAAACGCCTTTAAGTTATCTAAAGAATAGTTATTTTCATTAACAACATAAAAAATTACATAATATTAGCGTTTAAAGGAAAACTTTTACTTTAAGTTTAAAAATAGGTCGGTGACAATTAAGGGCCACAAAGCCATCATGTGGTTAGCTTGGCCTTTTTGGTGACTGGTGACCAGATCTAAGGCCGCGTCTTTTTTGAGCCAACCTTTATGACTAAGGGGCCCTTGGGTTAGGAGCTCTAAAACGTTAGCCGCTAGTTTCTGGTCCTTTAACCACAGATCCAAGGGGGCGTTAAAACCGGTCTTAACCGGGTTCCAGCGGGTTTTTTCGGGTAATAGCCCTTCCGAGCCCCGTCTAATCAAGGCTTTAGTTAACCCGTTATCGTACTTGTAAGAGCCCGATAAGCTATAAGCTAAGCGAAACAACCGGGGGCTAGCCATGGGGAAGACCCCTTTGATCCCCGCGGCTTTGGAGCTTAAAGCCTCGCTCCATAAGGTCGGAGGCGAGGTCTCATAACTCATTTCTTGAAAGAGGCGGTTGGATAAAAAGAAGGGGTAGGGCCGAGGCATGGGGACTTTCGGGGCCTTAGCCTCCATCTCTTGGATCCACTCCGGGTTATAGAACCCCTGGTTCTGGCCGTATTTTAACGCGGAAAATTTAGAGTCTAAAACCGCTAGCTTTAGGTCTTAAGCCTTTACTTTAGGTCAATAGATTGGCCAGTCACCCCCATTTGGCGGCGAAAACATTGGTTCGCGATAAGGCCTTTCCCTCATTTAGACAATAATGGCCAATCCTTAAGTCCAGTCTGTCCACCCCGGCTTATAAGACGTTAAGTCAGTTTTCCCTCTAGGACCTTAAATTTAGCCAAAATAACATTCCGCCTAGCGATGACTAGGGCGGTCAAGACGACCCGATTAGGGCCGCCGGTGAACTTGTCAGCGTAGTATGTGGTAATCTGATTTAAAGCCCTTTGGGCGGAAGGGGCCATGGCCTTTAAGAGCTTGGCCTTCTCTTCCTCGTTCTTTGGTGGGCCTAGCGATCCGGTTTCCGGCTTTTTCTCTCGATAGACCTTAAGCTCAATAATATGCTCATCGCCTTTAGGGCTAGTTAGGTGGATATCCAGCCTACCATGGAGCGAATGTTCCTGGGTGTTAAACTCCTGCTTGGCCATCATGAGAGCTGACTGTAACAAGGTCGAAAAATGACTCTCCAACTCCAGGGAATCATCGTAAGGAAATTGGGCCAGATATTGGCTAAAGGCCTCTTCTAAACCTTTGGCGTCCAAGCTAAACAAAGAGTCCCTCAGCCGAGTGGCGAGGCCACTGGCTAGGTGCGCGTTTTCCGGCGGAGTTATTGAGAGAGACAGAGGAATTAAGGCGGCGCGGACCTCCAAATTGGGAAAGTCCAGGCGGTAATTTTTAAGGGCGCCTAACTTGGGCAAGGTTTCCTTGACGGTCAGGTAGCCAGTCTGGAACAACAATACCTCTGGGGGTATTTTTTCGATTTTGTCGATAACGTTCTTCGACTTGGTTATGTTTGGTATATCTTTTAACCAGTCAAACTTAACTTTGCCTTCGAGACCTAGATCCACCAGAAAAGAGGGAGTCCCTGAGTCGTACCAGTAATCGGAGATTTCGGCGTCATCAAGGCAAGATAAATGGGACCAAGGGTTGTAGACCCTGGTTTTCCCGTCCCAGGAGTAGCCATCGTACCAATCTCGAATCAGATTTCTTAAATCGGCCCCATCGCTCCCAGGAAGCATGACGCCTTTCTCAATGAAAGCCGCGAGCGTCTGGTCCTCCCGATCGCTAAGGAGATCATCTAGATCCGCCTCGGTTAGGCCACAGATGGCGGCGTAACGTTCATTAAAGGTGATATCCTTAAGGTTGTTTAGCTTAGAGAAAATAGAGGTCTTCGTAAAACGGCTAACGCCGGTGATAAATATATGGCCGATCTTCTCGATATTGGTTTTTAGCATAGCGTAAAAGTCGTTTAAGGCCTCACGAAACTCTTCGGCCTTGGGCGGGTTTATGATATGCTTAACAATTGGGGCATCGTACTCGTCAATGAGAATGGCCACCTTTTGGCCGGAATTTTCATAAAGATGTGAAATGAGCCATATAAGTATATCGCCGGGAGTTATCCAGTTGAGCTTCTCCTTCTCCCTCGCCGCCTTCTCTTCCTTCTCCTTCGCCGCTTTCGCTTCCTTCTCCCACTTTTCCTCCTTCTCCCCCTTCTTCTCTTTCTCCTCTTTCTCCTTAGCCGCCTTCGCCTCCTTCTCCTTCTCCTCTTTCTTCTCTTCTTGCCTGACCAGGCTTAGCAATAAGTTGGACAAGCGCTTCTCCATCACCGCCGCGTTGTTCGCGATGACAGTGTTCATTTCCAGCTTAATGACCGGGTAAGGCGTCCAGTTGTAGTCCGATTTATCGATCCAAAGCCCCTTGAACAGATCCCGACGGCCTTCTAGGAGGTATTTGAGGGTGCTTAAGAGGAAGGTTTTACCGAAACGGCGGGGTCTAGAGAGGAAACAGGTGGTAGGCCGCCTAGCTATGTGATACAAAAATTGTGTTTTATCAGCGTAGTAATCGCCAAGCTGACGAATTGTGGCGAAATCGGGCGCCTCTAAAGGCAATTCTCTCATGGTCGCTTCCTTAGAGAATAGGAAAGTTAGCGGAGCTGAATCCGCCTAAAACGGGCAAGGCTCCGGTGATTTTGGGTCTTATTATATTTTATTTTGAGGCGACAAGTAAATAGAAATAACGTTAGGGCTTATCCGCTTTTAGGCGTTAATGTTAATTTTAGCGTAAATGACGGGGCGAAAACAACGATTTAACTGGCGTAAATATGGCGCGCGCTAGAAAAACGCGCGCTTGCGACAGAATTCGCTAGCCGATCTCTAACGGGGGCCCTATTTATTTGACCTATTAAATTATAAAAAGTTTAATTATCGTTTAGTTAGCTAAAGTTCACTTAGCCACGTGTCGTGTAAACCCTGATTATACCGTCATTCAATCTGTAAGCCGTTTGGTAGTACCATAATATTTGCGATTTTTTCTGGAATTTTTTGGTTATTGGCATAAATTTTTATTTTAGAAATAAATCTTGACTTTAGGGGTTAAATAAATTACCTTCCCCGTATGTATACCTCTAAAGTCGAGACACATAGGTCTTTAAATACTATCTACTATACCCATAAGCTGTTCGCCTCCGTCAGGGTGGCTAACTCCAGAAGTCCCAAGCGGAAGTGTATCCTGAACTTGGGAGCCCAGGTGGTCATTCCCCAAAGAACTCTGGAAAGAGCTTGCCAACCGGGTAGAGGAAATCTGTTACGACCTTTCCTCTTTATTCAAGGCCAGACCTGAAGTGGAAACGGAGGCTCAACCGTTTAACCGCGCGATCCAATGTGTCTCCCAAAGTGAGCCGCATCGACTTTGCGAAGATTGAAAAGGAGGGCGCTAAATTCACCAACCCAGGCGTATACAGTCTCAAGACTAACGATTTTACTCTAACGCCTGAAGAAATTTGGAGGACCTATATAAGACTGACCAAACTGGAAAGCGTTTTCCGAAGTCTAAAGTCAGAGCTTGGCTTAAGACCAGTGTATCACCAGAAAAAAAGGAGGATCGACAGCCACCTGTTCATCTCAATTCTAGCGTATCAGCG
>JAISRZ010000114.1 GCA_031273455.1 Deltaproteobacteria bacterium
GCCGCCATTGGGAAGTTGTCGAAATTGACGATGGTTCGCCTGATGATCGTAGTGATTACCGCCTTTGGCCATGGCCAGAGGTTTCGCCACCTTTTGGACAAGCACGGTTTCCCCCGCAAGGGCTACAAGGCCTTGCCTAAACACAAGATGATCCAGGGCTTTATGACCGGCGATTTAGTAAAAGCGACCGTTACTAGGGGCTCTAAAAAATGGACCCACGTTGGGCGCGTGACTGTGCGGTCTAATGGGCGGTTCTACATTAAAAGGCCGGGTGAGAAAATAATCAATTTTTCGGCCAAAAACGCTAAACTCCTCCAAAGAGGGGATGGCTACGCTTATTCCTTAAGTGTCCCCTCTGAGATAGTGGCTAAAAAGGACTTATAAAGACCCCGACTAAGCCATCGGGGCCAAGGAAGGAAGGCCATCTGGCCTCAAGTCTTAAGATCTAGAGGTGTCCGCCCATATACGTTGGGTGAACGCTTACCTCGTTGCCAGGGGATAATCTTGAGAGTATAATATCGGAAAGTTTTCCCCAAGGTCCTTTGGTCGGTTTTCTGGCTGATCTCGGGAGATTTTTTTAAGGTTTGTCCGTTAGTCTTTGGGGTTAACCAGGGGGTTTAGGCGGCCCAGAGTTCGCTTTAGGGTTGGACTAGACCAAAGTTTTTTTATTCTTTAGGTCCCTATAGGGGGCGTCAATAAAAGCCCAGCGCCTTAAGCCTAGTTTTTGGCGACCGAACTTTATCCCAAAAACTGCCTTCTGGCGGGAAGGGTTAAGATATGCAATTAGCCGATGGGGTTTACTTCTACTCAAGTCCAGGCGGGCTAGACTTTTCCGGGGATATCTGCTCCAACACCATTGTCATTAAAGGCCGCCGGTTGGTGGTCTTTGACCCTGGCACTTTAAAGTATTTGCCCAGCCTTTTGGAGAAGATGGTGGCCGATGGGCTAAACCCCGCCGACATTGAGTCAATCTTTTTGACCCATTCCCACCCGGATCACCTGGAGGCGGCCCCGGCCATCGCGGCCAACTACCGGGCCCGGATCTATATGTCCCGGGTGGAGCGGGAGTTTCTCAAGGACGCCAAGGATATCTTTTTCGCTAAATACCTCTACCCCGGCCCCAACGTCGTCTTCGAGACCTGCGAGGAGGGGGTGATGGTGGTCTCGGGCCTGGAGCTAAAACTCATCTTAACCCCGGGCCACACCCCGGGCGGCTTTTCCATCTACTGGCCCGTGGGCAAGATCCTCATGACCGGGGACATCTACTTTCCCGGGACCATTGGGGCCATTAACCTCTTTGGCGGCAGCCCAGCGGAGATGTATAAAAGCGTGGCTCGTTTACGGGATTTGGGCGGGGTGGAAAAGGTTTTGTGCGGCCACGGCCCGGCCATCGTCGATCGGGACATGGTCATCCAGAACTACCGGGCCCTGTTCGCCGAGATAGCGGCCAAGAAACAAGCCGGTATCGTTTAAATAGGCTTTATTAATAGATAAGCGTTAATTATTAGTTTTATTAATAGTTAAGCTTTAGGCTGATCAATAATCGCCGCCAGGAGCCGAAAACACTCTTTTGGGCGAGCGTTTATCGGCTCTTATGAGGTCTTAAGCTCATATGGCCAAGGGCGGGCTCTTTCTGGGCTTAGGGGCGAAAAGGTTTAAGCGAGGCTTTCCTTGACGGATTTTGACGGCTTGAAAGTCAGAGCGTTCCGGGCTTTCACCTTAACTTGCTCCCCAGTTTGGGGGTTACGACAGACACGCTTCGGTCGACGGACCAGATGGAAAACGCCCAGCCCAGCTAAAGCGAAACGCTTATCTTTCTTGGCGGCGTGTAAAAGGGCGCTGACAAGCCCGTCAACGATAACTCTGGCGCTAGCCTGACTAACGCCAGCGTCCTTCGCCAGCGCGGCGATCAATTCGGTCTTCTTCATTCAAAAATCCTCCATCAAGCGCGTTCTCAGCCCAAAAACACCGGGCGAAGTCTATAGCCCAAAAATCTGGGCTAACCAAACAAAAGGGCCCCAAACTGGATAACCAAAAGGCGCCCTGGGTCATTATATTATAAAAACTAATCTTAGAATATTTTTTTATAATCCCCTGAACCCCTAAAAAAGTTAGGGGCTCAATATCCGCTAGGTTGGAGGGTAGTTGGGGCGGTCTAAAAGACCCGACCTTAAGGCTAGCGCGATAAATAAATAAGACTATGGTTATCAAGAGGTCATCTAGCGTCCGGGATTATAGAAATCTAGCCAAAGCCCATTTATAATAATGAACATTTTTAGGTGTGTCAATATTTTTTTAAGGCAAAGGGCTAAAATAATTTGATATGTGGCTTTGGGGGGGGAATAAGCCCCAAGGTTCCATTCATTAGTTTTTCTTTAGAAGCCCACAGAAAGAGACAAATAAGGGTTTGACAGATTAAAGCGGGTTATACGCGGATTTTTGGCGTGTCCCTAAGTCTTTTAGGAAAAGATTCGGGCGTAAAATAATATTTACATTGTTATTAGTAAAAAAATAGACTATAATTAACAGATATTGTCGTCTTCTACCCTGGCCCTAACCTTAGGGTCTAAGGCGGCCTTAACTAGCCTGATTAAGCCAGCTCTAGCCTAGCTCAACGACCCTGGAAGGCTGGGGCTTACGGCGTTCTAATTTTGGCGTCATCCAGGAAAGCGCGTTTTAGAAGACGGATTAATTTTCCAGACCCGGTTTTAGGGCCGTTTTTTAATGGCTAAATTCCCCGCGCAGGTCGAAAACTTTTGGTGGTTTTGGCGGCCATATGGCTCCTTATGGAAACCTTTGGCCCCCAGTTTCCCTACCAAAAAGGCTGTTCTCGCGACGCCCAACGGCCAGAGGTCAATTAACGATAGCTATAATTAGAGCCTTATTGTATAATTATCCGTAATATTTTTAAGCCACGCGCCCGCCTTAGGCCAAAGCTTTAAACGCGTCTACCCCAAGGTTTTTACCTTAGTTTAAAACGAGACCGACCAATGAGCGCCCTAGAGCCAAAATTTTTTAACGTCGCCGGTCCCTGCGATCCCGCTGATCATTACACGCTACCGGCCTTTCCTAGGCTACCGGATGTCCAAAATCTGATAAAAGACGAACTCTATTTCGTCCTCCACGCCCCCCGCCAATCAGGGAAGACCACGTCCATTTACGCCGCTGTCGCCCAGATAAACGCGGAAGAAAAGTATTACGCTCTATCTTGCTCACTGGCGCGGCTCAATAAGGTCACCGACAAAGGCCAAGCCATGAGTTCCATTATTGGCCTTATTTATGGAGCTTTACGACAAGCCAAGTTCCTGGGTTTAAAAAAACCTTCATTGATGACGCTTTAGCCTCGATTTCCCAAGAACCCGACTTTAAAGAGTCTCCTATCCAACTTTGGCTTAACGTCCTCAGCGAAAGGCTTGATAAAGATTTAGTCATTTTCTTTGATGAGGCCGATTGTCTTACCGAACAGCCTCTTATATCCTTTTTATCTCAATTACGTGATGGCTACATGGAAAGAGCCAAAGCCGTGAAAGTTCCCTTTCCGCGCTCCATCGCCCTTATTGGTATGCGGAATATTAG
>JAISRZ010000002.1 GCA_031273455.1 Deltaproteobacteria bacterium
GAGCGTATCAAGGTCATTTTCGCTCCTAAATCCCCTAAAAAAGAGAGCTAGCGAGCCCTTTAGCCAAACGCTTGATAGTCGCGACGCCGTTGGACTACTACCCCGTGAACGGATATTAGCCTCTCACCATTAATCTTTTCATTTTAATAGTTTTTTTAATATATTGAGAGTATAATTTTTATTTTTATTGTTTATTTTGAACCTCAAAGAAAAAAAGCCTCTCGGATCGGCTAGATTTTAAGGATTTTCTGATGAAACTTGGAACAAAAATAGTCGTGGGATTTGGGATCATTTGCGCCATTTTCATCGCCATTATTGGGGTGGTCATTTTTTCTTTGCGGGGGGTGGACCGGGAGACCGGGGAGCTTTTAAACGTTATCATGCCCTTTAACGATGAGTCCGCCAACTTTCTGGCCTCGGCGGCTCGGGCGGGCCTGGATATCTTGGATTACGGCCACTCTGGGGACGCGGCCACTTACGCCCGCTACGCGGGCTTTGACGAGGCGGCCAATAAATCCCTGGCCATCTTAAAGACCTTGGCCCAAGCCGGTTTGGCTAAAGACCTTCCCGGCTCGGCCACCCTTTTGGCCGAGGCCGAAAACCATTACCAGGGTTTTCGGGCCGATGGGGCGAAAATGCCCGAGCGGATGAAGTCCATGCTAGCCAACCGGGGTCAAGCCATTAGCTCCTTTCAAGGGTTGTCCCGGGAGCTCGGCGACTACCGCGAGACCCAGATTAAGCGCTTACGCGAGCTCATCGCCGCCGGGGCCGACCACGCTATCCTCACGGCCAACGTTAATGGGCTCAGCTCTTCCATTAAGCTCATGGATCTTTCGGAAAACTACTTTATTGAGATCTTATCCGGTCTTTATTACCAAACGCCCGAGTCTTTCTCCCGGGCCGCTGGGCTGGTTAACGTCATCCAGGAAGAGGCCCTTTTGCTCTTAAAAGAAGACCCGGCGGTGGAGTTTGACCGGGCTTTATTGGGCCAAATAACCCAAGAGGCCGCCACCGCCGCCGCCGCTTGCGCTAGCCTAAAAACTTTCATGGACCAATTCCTTTTGGACAAGGTCGATATTGAGATTACCCGCAATTCCACCATGGAGGCCACTTCCAAGCTCTTTGACGCGGTCTCCCTAGTCACTCGGGAGTTTACGGCCCACACCAAATCCACGGCCAGGTCCTCTTACTTAACCATGCTCATTGGCGGTTTACTAGCCATAGTCATTAGCGTAATCGCCGGTTTTACGGTCACTAAAACCATCACCCAACCCATTAACCAGATCATTAATGAGTTATCCGAGCAAGCCCAGTTGGTGGATGGCACCTCCGACGAATTGTCCGATTCCTCCCAGACTTTAGCCGCTGGGGCTTCCGAGTACGCCGAGGCCCTCCAAGAAACTAGCTCGGCCATTGAGGAATTGTCCTCCATGACCAAAAGCAACGCCGAAAACGCGGTCGAGGCCAATGATCTGATGAGTCAAGCCAGCGGGGCGGTGGCTAAAGCCGATTCCTCCATGGTGAGCGTGAAAAAGGCCATGGACCATATCGCCGCCTCAGGCCACCAGATTGGGAAGATCATTAAAACCATTGATGAGATCGCTTTCCAAACCAACCTTCTGGCCTTAAACGCCTCGGTGGAGGCGGCTCGGGCCGGGGAATCCGGGGCCGGGTTCGCCATTGTGGCCGAAGAGGTCCGGAACCTGGCCAACCGGAGCGCCACGGCGGCCAAGAACACGACGGATTTAATCGTGGACACCATCGCCAACATCAATTCCGGCTCGGAAATGGTTAACTCCACCTCCGAATCCTTCCAGACCGTGGCGGAAAGGGCCGCGAAAGTGGCCGAGCTCATCGCTCAAGTGGCTGAAGCCTCCAAACATCAGTCCCAGGGCCTAGCCGAAATCACCGCCACCATGAACCAGATGGATAAGGTCACCCAGACCAACGCCGTGGCCGCCGAGCACTCGGCCTCAGCGGCCAACCAATTGGCCGCCGAGGCCAGCTCCTTAATGGACGCGGTCAACCACATGTCTAAGCTGGTCCATGGGGCCGCCAACGCCCTGGTTTTACGCCACCACGCCCATGTGGGCTACGGTCAAGCTTTAGCCCAGCCTAAGCCAAGGCCCCCCAAACCTAAAAGAATCAACGGGAAAAAAGTCGCCTAAAATTTGGGGCTAAGGCCTCGGTATAATAGCTCTAGCCCCCCTTTTCTATCTTGACAAGGCTGGTTTTTTCCGGCATACTATGACTATGTTTTTAATGATATTTCTACTCTAAATGTCGCTGTTATATATTAACGCGGCCCTAATATTTTAGTTTTCTTGTCTTTTTTACATTAATCCGCGATTGTTCTTAGGCTATCCAGCTTTATTTATTCCAGTGGTATGGCCGGAAAATAGGGGCTTGAATAGGCCGTCCAGCCCTTAGAGCGCCACCAATTAACCTTTAATTACACGATGTATTGGCGTTTTGGTTAATATTAGAAAATAAATTTCCTATTTTTTTATTATGACCAGTTTTATTTTCTAACAAATTAACCAAAGCGGCCTGGGGAATTATATGAAACTTGGCTCAAAACTCCTTCTGGGCTTTGGCCTCACTTGCGCCGTTTTCGCCATCATTTTAGTCATAATTTTTTTCTCTTTAAGTCGGGTCTCCGAAGAGACGAGCGAACTCAAAAACTTAATCTTGCCCGCTGACACCGCCGCCGCTGACATCCAGATCGACGCGACTTTAAGCGGTCTAAGCATCCTGGATTACGGCTATTCGGGCTCGGAGACCTCCTTAACCCAGTTTAACGAGCGCGACGCCGCGGTTATTAAATCCATCGCCGCTTTAAAATCCTTAGTCGCATCCGGTCTGGGCCACAACGACCCCACTTTAAACGACCTATTAAGCCAAGTCGATCGGGCCTATCAAACTTATGAAGGGCTTTCCAGCCAATTGCCGGGTTTAATGAAAACCTTCACCGAGAACCGGACCCGGGCCCTGACCGCTTACAACCTTTTGGCCAAGGAGGTCAACGACTATCGGACGACCCAGGCCAATCTTTTGAAGAACGCCATTGAAAACCCCTCGACCGAGGTCACCCAGAACGCCCAAAGACGGTACCAACGGTTGAGCGCGGCCATGGCCTTAATGGATCTGACCGACGCCTTCCACGTGGAGACCTTAAACGGCCTTTACTACCAGTCCCCGGACTCTTTCGCCAAAGCCTTGGACGTCTTAGGGCGAATCTCCAGCCAATCCCAAGCCCTCTTGGACGAGTCGAGGATCCCGGCCAATCGGGCCCAGTTAAGCGAAATCCTGGCCCAAGCCCAAACCGCGAACTTGGCCGTCACCACCTTAAAGGAAGTTTTGGAAAGGTTCTTACAAGACCGAGTGGCCCGCGACGCGGCCCGGGGTCAAGCCTTGGCGGCCACGGCCAAGCTGTCCGGGACCTTGGAGGAAATGACCATTAATTTCGCGGCCTTAACCCAATCCTCCATTAGCGACTCTTTTGTGACCATGCTGACCGGCGGAATCTTGGCCATCCTCTTTAGCTCGATTTTAGGCCTTTTTTTAACCCGCAACATCACCCGGCCCATTAACGCCATCATTTCCACCTTATCCGCCGAAGCCACGGCGGTGGGGGAGGCTTCCGATCAGCTAAACGGCTCTTCGGCCACCTTAGCCGATGGGGCCGCCAAAAACGCCGCCGCCCTAGAGGAAACATCTTCAGCCTTGGAGGAATTGTCCTCCATGACCAAAAGGAACTCGGACAACGCCTTAGAGGCCAACTCTTTAATGGACGAGGCCACGGACGCCATCCAAAGGTCCGAGTTTTCCATGAGTAACGTCATTGAGGCCATGGGCCAGATCGCCGCCTCGGGGGGCGAGATTGGGAAGATCATTAAAACCATTGACGAGATCGCCTTCCAGACCAACCTTTTAGCCTTAAACGCGGCCGTGGAGGCCGCGAGAGCCGGGGAGGTCGGGGCCGGGTTCGCCGTGGTGGCCGATGAGGTGCGGAATCTGGCCATCCGGAGCGCCGAGGCCGCCAAAAACACGGCTAGCTTAATCGAGTCCACCGTGGCCAATATCAATTCCGGCTCGGAAATGGTCTCCTACACCCACGAAAACTTCCAGACCGTCTCGGCCAGCGCCACCCGGGTGGCCCAGTTAATCGCCGAAGTGGCCGAGGCCTCCAAAGAGCAGGCCCAAGGCATTAGCCAAATCAACACGGCCATGATCGACATGGATAAGGTCACCCAATCCAACGCCTCCACCGCCCAAGGGTCCGCCGCGGCCTCCGGGCGCTTGGCCAACGAGGCTAGCGCTTTACTCGAGGCGGTCCAACGGGTGGCGGTTATCATCCATGGGGCTAAAGGGTTAGAGGGCTTAACCCCCGCCCGGGGGCCTTTAAAAAGGCCGCCGAGCTTAACCGGCCAAACGTCCGCTCCGGCTATCTCCCCTCGGGGCGGGCGGACCCAGAGCGACGATGACTCCTTTGAGTTTTAACCATTTTGTTTTTTTCCCTTTTTTTAATGGCCATAACCTTAAAACCACTGGCCAATATAGGCTTTAAAGCCCTAACCTAACGTTTATTCGGCGGGTGGCTTTAAAGCCTATTAGGGCTAGATATAGTCAAGAGCTGGACAAGTATGGTTCTTAAAAAATTATTTAACATTATTTAAGCCCTTAATTAATCCTGAAGCTTATTACAGGCGGAATTCATTTTTTTTTATAGATAAAATCTATATACATAATTTTTTATTCTTCCTCACCCTTTATCTAGTCTTTATCCAACCTAAGGCCGTCTATTATTTAGTTGCCATCTACCATTTTTTATTATAAACTTAGAAGAAATATGATCCCGCTTTCTCAGCCCATTTTTTCTAGATTTTTTCGGGTAAAATAGGTATATTTTTCTTTTCAGGATGTCATACATCTTTCGGCTAATCCCTTTTGGCCGTGGAACATATTTTTCGCTGAGTTCTGGCGCGGTCGCTGCGACTTAGGAGGAACAGTCAATGAAACTGGGTAGCAAGATAATTCTAGGCTTTGTGAGCACCTGCTTGATCTTTACCATCATCAGCGTGGTGGTTATGTTCTCCATAAAGTCGGTTCAGGGCGAAACCGTGACTTTGCGTGACCGGATCATGCCTGGCAACGACGCCGCGGCTAACGTCACGGCCTATTCCACCCGAGCCGCGCTCAACATACTGGATTATAGCTATTCCAGTACGCAGGAATCTCTAGATCTCTTTAACAAGTATGACGCTCTAACCATCGAGTCCATTGAGTCCATCAAAGCCATGCTTCGCCAGGGGCTAGCCGCTAACAACGCCGGGGTGCGGGATCTGGTGTCCCAGACCGAAAAGGATTACCTGTCCTTCCAAGCCCAATCCAATAAGCTGCCGCCTTTGACCAAGACCATTTTGGACAACCGGACCAACACCTTAAACTCCTACAAGTCTTTGTCCGAGACCGTCTCCAAGTTCAGAGAGCAGGAGTTAGCCCAACTGGCCAGTTTAGCCAACAACTCCATGGGTATGGACAGCCAAGAGTTCCGGCGGATCTCCTCCTTGGTTAGCCGGGCCATCAAGATTAAAGACGAGGCCGATGAGTTCTACGTTAACTTCTTAAGGGGCCTTTATTACCAGGACGCTAACTACTTCCAGTCAGCTCTGGACAATAACGGTCGGGTCATCACCGAGGTTAACGCCATCCTTTCGGATAACTCGGCCAACGACAATCGGGCCCAGATCTCGGCCATGCTGGACGCGGCTAAATCCTGCCAAACCTCCTTGGCCGCCCTTTTGGACACCATGAAGATTTTCTTGGAGGAAAAGCAAGCCCGGTCCAAAACCCGCACCCAGACCATTGACACCTCTTTTAGGCTCGGCCACGCCATGACCGAATTGGCCAATGACTTTGTGGTCACCTCCAACTCGTCTTTGAACTCGTCTTTTTGGACCATCGTTATTGGCGGTTTACTGGCTGTAGTCATTAGCGCGGTTCTGTCCATTGTCATCACCCGGAACATCACCCTGCCCATCAACCGGGTCATCGCCTCCTTGGCTGAAGGGGCCCAAGAGGTCGATGGGGCCTCCGGCGAACTTTCCTCAGCCTCCAACACCCTAGCCGAAGGGGCCACGGAAAACGCGGCCTCCTTAGAGGAAACGAGCGCGGCCCTAGAGGAGCTATCCTCCATGACCAAGCGGAACTCGGATAACGCCATGGAGGCTAACGCTTTGATGAGCCAGGCCACTGACGCCGTGGCTAAAGCCGAAAACTCCATGACTAACGTTATCCAGGCCATGGACCATATCGCCACTTCGGGCAACGAGATTGGGAAGATCATTAAGACCATCGACGAGATCGCCTTCCAAACTAACCTTCTGGCCTTAAACGCGGCGGTCGAGGCGGCTCGGGCCGGGGAAGCCGGGGCCGGGTTCGCGGTCGTGGCCGATGAGGTCCGGAACTTGGCCATTCGGAGCGCCGACGCGGCTAAGAATACGGCGGATCTGATCGCGGCCACCATCTCCAACATCAACTCCGGCTCGGAAATGGTTAACTCCACTTCGGAAAACTTCCAGACCGTCTCGGCCCACGCGGCCAAGGTGGCTCAGCTAGTCTCGGAAGTGGCCGAGGCTTCCAAAGAGCAGTCCCAGGGCATTAACCAGATCACCACCGCCATGAACCAGATGGATAAGGTCACCCAGAACAACGCCGCCAGCGCCGAGGAATCGGCCAGCGCCGCGAGCTCCTTATCGGTCCAGGCCGGTAACTTAATGGCCGCCGTGGATCAAGTCTCCCGCATCGTTCATGGTCACGCTCAGGCCTTAGCCCAAGCGGCCCGGAAAGCCCCTAAAGCTTTGACTCCGCCGCCGCCGGCCCCGAGAAAGCCAGCCATCTCCAGTAGTAAAGCCATCCCCATGGACGCGGACGATGATTTTGAGTTCTAAATTCTTAGCCTTTTAACTAAAAAAGCCGGTATTCACCGGCTTTTTTAGTTTTGAGCCCTTCTTTTAGCGGCTCCGGCCTCATAAATCCGCTTTCGCCGAGCCATTTCCTCGAAAGCGGCTTTTCGCTGTTCTGGGGTTAGATCATAGGTTAAGATCTTTTCTAGGGCTTTAACCCTATAAAAATCTAGGCCCCTTTGGGCGGACAATTGATCTAGGGCCCCGTTGTATCGGATAACCAAAGGCTCGTCCAATAGCCCCACCTTAAATCTAACGGTTAGCCTTAACCAGAGGTCATAATCCTCGCCAGCCACCAGGGTTTCGTCAAAAAGGCCTATTTGGGGGAAGAGGTCGGCCTTCATAATGACCGCGGAGGGGCTAATTAGACACAGCTTCACCGAATCTAAAAAAATATCCCCTTCTTTTTTTTGGTGTTTGACGCCTGGGTTAACCCGTTGGCCCCGGCGGATCCAGATCTCTTGGCTTTGGGAGACTAAAAACTCCGGTCTGGCCTTAAGATCTTGAGTTTGGGCCAGAAGTTTATGGGGTAACCACTCGTCATCGCTATCCAAAAAGGCGATCCACTCCCCTTTAGCCGCTTTAATCCCCAAGTTGCGGGCCGCGGACACCCCCTTATTGTCCTCATAAAGATAAATAATCTTATTATTTTGTATTTTATCATCTAAAAGCTCTTTAGTATTATCAGTTGAGCCATCGTCCACCACTATAAGCTCAAAATCGACCTTTTCTTGACGCAAGACCGAGTCCACGGCCCTTAAGATAGTTAAGGCCCGGTTATAGGTGGGAATGATAACTGAGACTAAAGGAGCCATAAGCCTAAACCCATATATAAAAACTGGGCGTCTAAAAGGAGATCCAGTTTAAAACCCATGAGCCCCAAGCCCCGCCAGTGCCGCCGTAAGATTAAGGCGTTATAAATGGGCCCAAAAATCAATAACCACCAAATGATTAAAGGTCCCCCCAAGATTAGGGCCACCATTAAGTAAACCGCCCAGACGACCAATAAAATGGCCAATAACCTAATGGCCCCAGCCCGGCCCAAGATGGTGGCCACGCTCTTTTGGCCAAACAGTTGATCCCCCAAAGCTTCTTGGAGATCCATGATCATGGTGCGGGTTAAAACGTTTAAAAAAACCACCCCCGCTAAAAGAGCCCCCAAAGCCAAACCGGCCCCGGTCCTCGGGATTAAAGGCGGGGAGGCTAAAATGGCCGGGCCAGTCAAAAGGGCCGCCCAGCCTAAGGCCGTGGATAAGGTTTTGGATAAGGGCAGATCGCTTAACCGTCTAACTTTAAACACCCGAAACGGCCAGGGCATGGCGTAAGCTAAACCTAAGGCGCTTTGGGTTAAAAGCTGGGCCAAAACCCACGGCCCGGCTAAATTAGCCGCCGATAAGGACAAAAAAAGCGATAAGACCCCGCAAAGAACCAAGGGCAAGCGATACTGGGCCAAAAAGGCCGCTCGATCGGGATCGTTATAGCGGGCCGACTCCCGGTCCAAAAAGCCGTTTAAAAGGTGCATGGCTTGGACGTAGAAGAAGTAGAGCCCAAAGTAAAAGCTGGGGAGCTTTATCCCGGCCCACTTGGCCATGGTGAAACCCAAAGCCCCGGCCCCTAAGCCCACGTAGATGTTGGATAAAGCTAACGCCCGAAACAAGCGGCTAAAAAAGGCGGGCGGCGAGTTGCCCCGGTCGCGCTCCAAAGCCTGAAGCTTCTGGAGAACCGCCCGGATCTGCCAGACCGGGGTCGAGGCCCCGGCGGCCACGGCCACCGCCTCTTGACCCAGTAAAAAGTCGGCCGTGATATCTTCGGGGCCTTCCACGGCTAGGGTGGGTAGGCCCCTTTTTCGGCCGATATCGGCTAACCTTTGGGTGTTCCCGCTCTCTTTACCGCCCACCACCACCAAAGCCCCAGCCACTAAGCATAACCTTTTGGTTTCCTTTTGCCGGTTAACCGTGGCCCCGCAGATGGTGTTATGGACCCTGGCCCCAGGAAACCTTTTAATGACCGTGTCCCGTACCTCAGGCCAAAGATCCAGATCTTGGGTGGTTTGGGCCACTAAAAAGACTTCCTCATAGTCCGGTAAAGCCGCGACCTCGCAAGATCCACTAATGACCACCCCTAACCCTTGGGCGTACCCTAAGAGCCCTTCCACCTCCGGGTGGCCCTTAGCCCCCCAAATAAGGACGGTCGCGCCTTTTTCGGCCTCCCGACTGACTAACCGTTGGACCCATAAGACCCTTGGGCAAGTGGCGTCCACCACCTTAACCTTTTGGCTCTTTAACTCGGCCAAAGCCTTAGGCGGTAACCCATGGGCCCGAATGATGACCGTCGCCTCGGCCCCCGAGCCATTGGACCCGGGCCATAAACGTAAACCCTTGTCGCTTAAGAGCCGACCCGCCGCCTCATTGTGGATTAAAGGCCCATGGCTATAAACTGGGCCAGCTTCCCGGGCTAAGCTCTGAAAGGCCAGATCCATGGCCCGGCGAACCCCGAAGCAGTAACCCAGGTGACGGGAGAGCTCTATTTTCACGGAATATCCCTAATTTCTGGTTAGGTTTGAATTTAAAATCCACTTGTGATATAATAATTAGAAAGAGGAAATTAACCACAACCTCAAACACTATTGTTAAGATCAATTATCGCAAAAATACTTAATTATCGCAAAACCTTTTTTTTGGGAAGGAACTTAGGGCCATGAAAATAATCTCCTTTGTTATCGCTCCTCTATTTTTGGTCGGGCTGATTGTCTTGGCTATTTTCTGGCGAAACTCCCTAGCGACCATCGAAGGTTTGGATCAGGAGATTAAATCAGCCAATAGCCGGATCGCCTCCTTGACTGAGCAAAATAAGACCCTAGAGGATAAAGTTTCTAGTTTAACCGCCAGCTTAAAGGATTCCGAGGCCAAAGTCAGTAAAGCTGACGATTTAACGCGCTCCCAAGCCCGCGATATCTCCAGTTTACAAGACGCCAACGCCCAATTAAACCAAGATAACTCGCGCTTAAACGAAGAAGCCAAGAAAGTGACCGAGGCCAGGGGTCGGGCCGCCTTAGCCGAAGCCGAGGCCACCGTCTACCGGGAGCGGCTAGCTAAACAGGAGGCCCAAGTTGACGTTTTATCCACGGAGCGGGATAAGCTGAAAGTCGAGCTGGAGCAAGCCAAAAAGACTATTAATCTATTGGACTTAACCAACTCCGAAGTCGTCTCCTCCTTGGGTTTTTTAGGCCGCCCAGTCTTTGATCCCGCCATGCTACCCCCTTTAATGGACCGGGAGCTTTACTAAGCCATAATATAGTCTAAGGTTAAAGCCTAGCCTAATAAAACATAAGCCCGAGGTTACCACCCGGGCCTTTAAGTTAAAAAATAAGCCTTTCCCAGTTAGATCTTCCGACCAACCGGCAAAGGCTTTAAATTTCTATATAATAGCCCTTAAGGGCCGCCCAATATAGGGCCGACAAGAACGGCTTAGCTTTCCGTTGGCGTCTTAACGAGACTTAAATCCCGGGGCGAGGGTTTGATAACCAGGCCATGCTTAACGCATTTGGCGCACACCCGGATTTTCTTGACCCGGCCATTGGCTTGGCTCCGCACGGTCTGCAGATTAGGCCGCCAGACCTTTTTCGTCCGGTTATTGGCGTGGGAAACATTGTGGCCATTCTGCGGGGATTTGCCGCAAATCTGACAAACTCTGGACATGATCAGACCTCCCTACCCCCTCGTTCTTGGGGAAAAGGGCATTGTAGCGCTAGCCTTAAGCTAGAGCAAGTTTTTTTCGATTTTTCGGGCTATTTTTTTCGGGCTCTGGACCATCAGTTTTAGGGTTTTGAAGGTCCGGAGCGTCAATTGGCTAACGCCAACTATATTTTTGACGCGATAGTTTTAGCCGTGGCGGGAATAAATGGTCACGCCCCACATTTTCGGAAGCCTTTTTCAGACGATGAGGCTGACTTAATCAACTAATTCAAGCTAAATGACGCGTCTATATGTCATAAATGTGGGACCGAACTCCAATGAACTCCACCTTGGACAAGGAGACCCGCCAACTCGAAATGGAACCGGCCAAACTCATTAAAATAAAAAAAAAAAATTATGCCTATAAATGCGCAAAATGTGGCAAAATATATCACACACAAGTCAATCCTAATATCAAGAATGGATATCTGTTATTATCCTCTATCATTGCCAGAATTATTATGATGAAAGAACTTTACATCCTTTTCATGAAGAAAATACTTGATTACTTTGATCGAACTCTAAAACTTAAGACATCCATCATCAATATAGATAAGTATTTAAAAAATTTCTCTGATCATACTAGGTCAGTCTAACTTGGCTTATTGGACAAAGTTAATAACCAAGATAAGAAGTAAGGGACTTAAATCAAATATGGATAAACAAGAAAAATTTTAATATTGGCTAGAACATGCTAATGTGGCTCTAGATTCAGCAAATACGCTGTTTAATGGAAAGAATTGGTTTTTTTTGCCTTTGCATGTTAACAAGCAATGGAAAAACTTGTTAAAGGCTTATATGTACTTTATAAAAACGATAATGTACCATATCTACACGATATTACATAAATTTTAAAATCATTTGACGATCTATTGCCTGTTGTTGTGCCAAAAGAAACTTATAAGTTTCTTCATAAGCTTACTACATACTATATTCCAACTCGATATACAGATTATACTGATAAAATATTTAAAACTCTCAATAAAGAAACAACAAAATTTGTTTTGACTAAAACTAAAGAGGTGTTCACATGGTTTTTGACCTTGAAACAGTAAAAGCTACGGTTAAAATTTACGCTGACGAAGTTCGTCAAGTTATGCCTATTTCTAAGGTTTATTTGTATGGTTCTTACGCAAAAGGTACCCCAAATGAACATAGTGATGTTGATGTATGTTTTTTTCTTACATATATGTATGATGAAAACTGTATTAACATTATGTGTACACTTTTAAATTTGTCACATAAATATGAATTATGGATTGAACCATATTTTTTTGAAGTTTCTGACCTAGAAACTGACAATCCTTTTGTGAAAGAAATTCTTCGAACGGGTATTGAAATTCATTGAATATTTATATTTAAACAATATAGGCATTTACCTAGAGGAATACTTCACTAAAGCCGTAGAAACCATGTTGGCTGGTCAAGCTCCACCTTCGCTTCTCAACTAAGGTCAGCTAGTTGAGAAAAAGTTCACTGAGCCAGCCAAGAAAAAAAGACAAGATCTAAAAGCCATCGCCAAAACTCTGGACAAAAGTGAGATAGCCAAACCAGAATCAGCTCAACCATTAGGAACCACTAAGGAGTTGGGAAAAAAAAACTGTACACAAAATGTAGTGATATAATTTTGGTTTAATACTGCTAACGCATACGTTATAAACTAAAATACTAGCCCATCAAAGCTCAGATAACGAAACTCAGATAACCCAGAAAAATTATTTTGGACATGGTTTTAATGAAGCTTAACAAGCTGTCTAATTTAATATTTAGTTATAATTCAATAAAATATAGTTTATTATATTATAAATAATGATAATAAATTTATCTAATTAACTAGGATTGAATGTATAGTTCCAATCACCATGAAATTTATATCTTTTAATATTTAGTAACTCTAGCTCTTTGTCAGATACTTTTATGCCGTTCTCATAATTTTCAGTGTCTAAATTACATTTAACGGTTAAACCGGATGTAGTAGTTGTAGATGTAATTAGATTAACAATAACTTCCAGGCTAATTAACGGCCTTCCTCTCAAATTAGTTGTTATAGCCGAAAAAAGTCGATGTTCCATAATGTTCCACTTGCTTGTCATAACTTTTTAAGAGATTTGCTTAAAACCAGCGCGTTGGAGTACGTTTACGATTGTGTTTGATGACAAAAGTGGATATTTATGACTCACGATAAAGAAACTTCCACTGTTGTCATAAATACTGGAAGTAGAGGACCCAGTAAGTCGTCTGGGCTAGCGTCCGCAAAATAAAGCTCAAGCGCCTCTACAAGATTATCTAGAGCTTCTTCTATGGTTTTCCCTTGAGAACAAACGCTATTGTCAGGGCATTTGGCTACATACCACGGTGGCTCAGTGGTGACAATAACATTTAAATATATTTTCATAGTTTAAGGCTCCATCAATATTTATTTTTTATATCGAAAAATAGAGTAAAAAAATTAAAATATCATAAAATAATGTAATTTATATATTGCAATGTTTATTTTTAGCTTTCATAAAGAGCTGGATTATCGACTCTTTTGAACGTGACAACGCCAAATAACCCACAACCCCCCAGCCAAAGACACCCTAATAACCCAAACAATCCCGGCGAGGTCTGGAGAAATATTAATAAACCGCAAATAACCCCGACCGACCCCCAATAAACCTTAAAACCTTCGCTGATAGCCGCTAGTAAAGCGTAAAGAAGCGCGCCCGTAAAAAGGACCGCCAGAAACCAGACTATCACCCCTAAGGGTAAGCCTTCCGTTCGGTAGCCATAAATCGGAGTCAACCAAGCGATCAATTTGTGGCCGATAAACCAAGATAAAGCGATCTAGATAGCGGCCCCCACTATGCGAAGAAAAATTCCCATGAGTAAAACCAATTTTTCCGATGGTTACTGGACTTACAACTGGGTAGGCCAGGAAAGGTCAAAAATATCAAATAACCATTATAAGGTCATTTTTTAGTTATAACATAGTCGCGGGAATTTCTGGAATAGGGTAAAGAAGGGTAGGTGAAGGGTTGGTGGATAAGTTGGCTAAAGCTCTTGGGGGCCGCTTAAGGCCCCCAAACCAACAATCGAGGCCTAAGCTCAACGGGTCGATAAACGCGGGGGTCGCTAGATCCGCGTCTAGATGAGAGTTAGATCACTTGGCCTTTTCCAAAAAGAGTAAGACTTCCTCCGCGGACAGGTTACTGTCATCGCCAAGGGGGCTCACTCGGCCTTCCACCAAGGCGAACCCTTTAACGATATTAACGTTGTTTTCGTGGCAGTAGTCCTTAAAATCGGCTAGGGCGCACAGATGGATGTTGGGGGTGTCATGCCAACTATAAGGTAACCCGGGGGTCACCGGCATCCGGCCCCGAATGGCCAGATCTAACCGCACCCGCCAGTGGCCAAAGTTAGGAAAGGAGACAATGGCCCCCCGACCCACTCTTAAGATCTCCCGCATAACCTTTAAGGGCTCTTTTAAAGTTTGCAAAGTGCTTTCTAGGATAACGCAATCAAAGCTTTGATCCGGAAAGTCGCCAATAATCTCATTAACGTCCAAGCTTAAAACCGGGACCCCCAGTTCCATGGCCGCCATGGCCGCCTCGGGATCGACTTCCACGGCCTGGCCTTTAACCCCCATGTCGGCGATAAGGCGGCCTAATAACTCCCCTTGGCCGCAGCCCAAGTCCAAAACCGTGGACCCGGGGACTATTTCCCCTAAGATAACCTTATCCTGCCAGCGGGTGGACGGGGGCGGCTCCGGGGCTTGATACTCCTCTCTTAGTTTGCCTAAAAGATGAGTCATGGTTAAATCCATGAGCTCGGACTTGGTGACGGTTCCCTCGGGAAAGTGAAAAATCTCGCTCATGGGGCCTAACCAGTGGAGTCCTTTAAGAAAATGGCGATTAAACGCCTAACCGCCTCGGTTTCCACCAAAAAGGCGTCATGCCCGTAGCGCGAGGGGATGTTTAAGTAACTGACTGGGCAACCGGCCCGGCACATGGCCGAAACCAGTTCCCGGCACAGTTCAGGGGGAAAGAGCCAGTCCGAGGAAAAGGAGACCACCATGGTCCGGGCTTTGATCCGGGCCGCGGTCTTGGTTAAATCCCCATTACCCCACTTTTCGGCGGCCTCGTAATAATCCATGGCCCGCGTCATATAGAGGTAGCTATTGGCGTCATACCGGCGGACAAAGCTTTCGGCCTGGTGGCTTAAGTAGCTTTCCATCTCAAACTCTATCCCGGTTAAGGTAAAGTCTGGGCTAGCTTTCCCGCGTAACCTCCGGCCAAACTTATAGCCCATGCCCTCTTCGGAAAGATAAGTTATCTGGGCTAACATCCGGGCCGCGGCCAACCCGGCGATGGGTTGGGGCCCGCCATAATAGTCGCCGCTATTAAAGTTGGGGTCATTAATGATGGCGTGTCGACCCACCGCGTTAAAGGCCAACCCTTGGGTGGTCACCCGATGGCCCGCTGACAAGATAACCGCTGAGCTAACCCTTTCCGGGTAAGCCAAAGACATTTCCAAAGCGATTTGCCCGCCCATGGATCCGCCAATGACTGAGCAGACTTTTTTAACCCCTAATTGGCTCAGTAGCTCCATCTGGACATGGGCCCAATCGCCCACGGTGACCACGGGAAAGGACAAACCCCAAGGGAGTCCGGTCTCCGGGTTAATGGAGGCTGGCCCCGTGGAGCCGTAACAACTACCCAGGACGTTAACGCAAATAACGTAGAACCGGTTGGAGTCAATGGCTTTGCCCGGGCCAATCATGCTGTCCCACCAGCCCGGCTTTTTATGCCGAAATTCCCGTAAAGGCCCGGCTGGATCCACGTCCCAACCAGCCGCGTGGGCGTCGCCGGTTAAAGCGTGGCAGACTAAAACCGCGTTGGAGGCCATATCGTTTAAGCGGCCATAGGTCTCATACTCGGCTTCCACGGACCGTAAAACGCCCCCCGACTCCAAAACCAGAGGTTTATGGCTCTCAGTAAACAGAGTCATTTTTTGGGCCCGGGTCCAGCCCACTGATTGGGGATGATCCGGACCGTGGGAATCTTTCAGCTCGTCGCCGTCTACGCTCATCTTTTTAGGCCCCAGGAACTAAGGCGATCCGCTCAAAACCCGGGCCCGCTTGGTAATACCCCTCAGGCCCGGCGTAACCGTTGATTAAGCGCACCTGGCAACCGCCCTCGGGAAAGATGTCAATGACGTTGACGCAGGCGAAATCCTGGCCAATGGACCACATGCTGGCTAAGTTTAGGCCCAAGAGGTCCGCGATAATGGCCCGATTAACCCCGGAGTGGGCCACTAGGGCCACTAGCCCGGTCGGGTGGTTAGCTAAAATCTTATTAAGCCCGCCTTTAACCCGGGCCCGAAACCCCTCGGAGCTTTCGCCCCCGGGAAAATAGACCGCGTCTTTAGGGTGACTAATCCCCGCGGCCAAATCCGGGTACTTAGCTTGGATGGCCGCCCAGGTTAGACCCTCGCAGTCGCCAAAGTGGATTTCCCGTAAATCCGGCTCCACCCTTAAGGTTAAACCTAGGGATTTGGCTAAAATGTCGCCCCCGTAAAGGGCCCTCGTTAAATCGCTGGAATAAATCGCGTTAAAGGGGATCCCTTTTAAGGCGGCCACGGTCTGGTCTAACTGTTTCCGGCCCTCGAGGGTTAGATCCACGTCCGTCCAGCCGTTAAAGGGGTAATCCCCATAATGGGCCGTTTGACCGTGGCGGATTAAATAGAGGCGTAAAAAACTCATTTTCCAAAATCCCAATTATGGGTAAAAAAAAAGGCCCTATTTGGCCAAAAACTCCGCGCCCGGCCCCTTTTATCCGCCCAACCTATTCTAAGCCCGTCCTTCTAAAGTCTCATGGATCTCGCTACTATGCTCGGCTTGGCTAGCGTTCCAGATCCGCAAGATTTTTTCCAGATCGCCCATAAAAGCGTCCACTACGTCCGGATCAAAGTGGCGGCCCCGGCCTTCCTGGATGATGGTCACGGCTTGCTCCACCGTAAAGGCTCGCTTATAAGGCCTCCGGGACATTAAAGCGTCAAACACGTCAGCCACCGAGACGATCCGCCCGGCGAGGGGAATTTCCCGGCCCTTTAGACCGGCTGGGTAGCCCGAGCCATCGAACTTTTCGTGATGGGTCCGGGCGATCACCTCGCCTAAGCGTAAGAACCCAATATCCGAGTTTTCCAGGATCTTCCCCCCATAGACCGTATGGAGGCGCATGATGGGCCATTCCTCTTCGGATAAGGGCCCATTTTTGAGTAAAATCCGGTCAGGGATGCCAATTTTCCCGATATCGTGCATGGGCGAGGCGTAAAGGATGCTTTCCACGGTCACCGGGTTTAAACCCATGGTCTCCGCCAAGCGGGCCGAGATCCGGCTCATGCTAATGATGTGGGCCCCAGTGTCCTCGTCTTTAAACTCAGCCGCCCGAGATAACCGGAAGATGGTCTCCAAGGAGGCCCCTCTTAGTTTTTCGTGGGCTTTGGCCAGTTTTTTATTGGTCTCTTGGATCTCTAAGGTCCGTCGTCGAACCTCAAACTCCAGCTCTTGCCGATAATTGACCATATGGTCGTTATAGGCTTTAACCTTTAATAACGAGCGCACTCGAGCCCGGAGCTCCATCCGGTCCACGGGCTTGGTCAAAAAGTCGTCCGCCCCGACTTCCAAGGCCTGAACCCGGTCATTGACGTCGCCTAAAGCTGTGACCATGACAATGGGGATGAGGGACAAAAGCTCCACGGATTTGAGTTGGGTGACCACCTCAAATCCGTTTAATTTTGGCATCATTATATCTAAAAGAATTAAATCTGGAGGATTTTGGCGGACCTTTTCCAGACAATCTTCCCCGTCCACGGCCTGGACAACCTGATATCCTTGGGGCTTTAACATGGCGGTGATGATTTTTCTATTTAGCTCTTCATCGTCCACCACCATTACGCAGGGGGATTTGTCGGCGGTCGCTGTATCGGTCATTAGTCAAGAGTCCATACATTCCTAAAGGGAAAAGGCGAAAAACAGTGTCAGATACTTTAAGCCGTCTTTCTTCCGGCTACTTTTAATTTTAACCTAATTTCCCGCTCAATTCCACATCTCCGGAAAAACGCCCGCTAACTATTTGGAAATAAACGAGGAAGCGCCTCCTAAGAGCTCCTTCAAATCGTCGTCAGTGAAGGAGAAACCGAAACTGAAGAAGGGCGAGGACCGGTGGAGATCGCTAATAAAGTCATCGTAACCAGCCCCTAAGTAGAAGTATTTCCAGAAGCGCCAGGTGGCCATGGCCCTTAGGTGGGGGTTATGGTCAAAGTCGCCGCTAAAGGCTTCCATGGTCAAAGCCACGGCCTCGTCAAAGAGGTAGTAGTCCACGGCCACCCCAGCCCCGCTCTCAAAGACGCCGCCCCTTAGGACCATGTCGTAAAAACGCTGAGCGATCTGGGCGTTAAACTTTAAGCGGCCCCGCTCGTAGTTTTCCCGGCGGGATCTATGGCCATCGGAGGTGTAATCCGTCCGCGAGTACCGGCCAAAGTAGTCGCCGGTGACCCCTAATAAATAATAGCGATAGGGCGAAGTGTGAATCTGAATGCCCAAGGTGCTCTTTAAGTAGTTATACCGGGTCATCCAGTCGGCCCGATAATCCACGGTCACGGACATGGTGTCGGATTTTTCCAGGTAATTATTGACGCTGGTTAAAGCCTGGTCAATCTTGTCAATGGTGGTCTCATCGTTGACTAAGCGACCTAAAGTCCCCTCGCCGCTGGAGACCTTATCGGTGATCTTCCGTAAACCGGCTAAAGTGGCCCGTAATTCCCGCATGGCCGAGTCATCGTTAATGAGCTGACCCAAGGTGCCTTGGCCTTTACTGACCTTGTCGGTGATGTTCTCTAAGTTATCGGCCACTTTACTTAAAGTCTCAATGGCGTGGGTGACCTGGGGCCCATTGGCGGCGGTCAGATCTTTTAAGGATTTGCTCAATTCCTTAACGTTAACCACGATATCCCGTAAATCCTGGCCCCCATCGTCTTTGGCCAAAGCTGAGGTTAGGACCTTTAAATCATCGGCCACTGAGCCCAGTTTTTCCAGGAGCTCCGACAGATCCACGGCTGAGACCGTCTCCTCAATGCTGGAGCCGCTGGCTAAGACCGCCCCGCCTTGAGTGCCCGGGAAGATCTCAATGAACTTGTCCCCCAAAACCCCTTGGGTCCGAATGACCGCCCGGCTGTCCGCGGGTAGGCGGACATCGTTCCGGATGGCCAGGATAACCAAAGCCCGATCCGCCTCGTAAAGGGAGATATTGGCCACCCGACCGACGTTGATGCCGGCCACTTCCACGCCCACGCCCTGCTTTAAACCCGAGGCTTCGTCAAAAACCGCCTTTATTTCGTAGAAATCTTTCCCCATCCCGGAGAAAACCCCTAGTCTTAAGGCCATCCAAACGACCACGCCCAGCGCCGCCAGAACGAAAAGGCCAACTTTGATTTCAGTGGAAGTGCTATACATGGGTCATTTCCAAAAGGGTCCCACAAAGTTAAATTAAAAGGGCTTGAGACAAAAAACCCTCAATCAGTTGCCCCAGCCAAGAATTTTCTGACTTCCGGGCTCGGGTTCGCTCGCAATTCGTCGGGGGTGGAACTTGCGATTATCCGCCCGTCATAGAGCATGGAAACTTGGTCCGCCAAGGTCAAGGTGGCGGCGATATCGTGACTGATAACTAAAACCGTGGCCCCGGATCTTTCTTGGGCCTGGCTAATCAACCCATCCACCTGGGCGCTTAAGAGCGGGTCTAGGCCGGTCGTGGGCTCATCGAAAAACAAGATTTCCGGCTCCACGATTAAAGCCCGGGCCAAAGCCACCCTTTTCCGCTCCCCGGTGGAGAGGGAGGTCACTGGTCGATCGTAGGCGTCAGCTAAACCCAAGTCGGTCAATAACCCCTCAGCTTTAGCCCGAGTGACCTTGGCTTTGGCTTTCCGGTGGAACCACAAAGGAAAGGCCACGTTCTCGCCCACCGACAAAGAGTCAAATAAGGCCCCATCTTGAAACAAAAGGCCGATTCTTAAACGTAAATCGTATAAGTCTTTGGTCTCAGCCTGGGATAGCTCCAGGTCATCGTACCAGATTTCCCCAGCGTCTGGGCCCAATAAACCGGTTAAGAGCTTTAAGGCCACGGTTTTGCCCTCGCCGGACCGGCCAATCAAAAAATTGACCTTACCCGGCTGGACCACAAAGCTCATCCCTTTCAGAACCTCTTGGTCCCCAAAGGTTTTGTGGATGTCTTTGATCACAATGGTTGGGGCCGCCATGGATCGCCCGCTTTAGAACATAATGGCGGTCATGACGAAATCGCCCACCAAAATGGCCACATAACTACAGACCACCGCGTGGGTGGTCGAGCGGCCCACGCCCTCGGCCCCGCCTTTGGTGTAAAACCCCATGTAACAACCCACTGAGGCTAAGATAAAGCCAAAGACCGCCGATTTAATGAGACCATTGTAGACATCGCCTAAAACCACGATATCCTGGATCCTCGAGGCGAACTGGCCCGGATCCAAGCCTTTGCCAATGGCCACTAAATAGCCGCCAATAACCCCAATGGCGTCAGCCACGGCGGTAAGGAGGGGCAACATAATGGTGGCCGCTAAGATGCGCGGGGAAATGAGGTACTTAACCGGATCCGCGCCCATGACCGTTAAAGCGTCGATCTGCTCGGTCACCTTCATGGCCGAAAGCTCGGCGGCCATGGCGCTACCCACCCGGCCAGTGACCATTAAGGAGGTCAACACCGGGCCTAACTCCCGAGTCATGGCCGTGGCCACGGTCGGCCCGACCATGGATTCGGCGGAAAACCGCCGAAACCCGTAAATGACCTGGAGGGTGAAAACCGCCCCGGTGAATAAGCCAGTCAGTATAACCACAAAAAGGGAGTTAACCCCCACGAGCTCCATCTGTCGAAAAAGCGTTCGAAGCCGCCACGGTGGAATCAGGCTTAAAATCAAAGCCCGTAAAGACAGAACGCTATAGCGGCCCAAATGGAAAATTGAGTCTAGAGCCGTCCGCCCGAAATAAGCCACCAGTCTAAAGGCCGGATTAGTGGTCACAGCTAAAGGTCAACTCCTTTCGCGCGGCGTAGTGGGCTAATCGCGTCTAAAGCCCTATCCCCATATTCATAGAGACCTTGGGGCGAGATAAACAAGGTTACATGATACTCTTTCCTCATAAATATGGCAAATAATTTTCTACATTTAAGGTTAGGGTCTTTCAAGCTTTAATCATAAGGTCAAGAAAAACTTTTATTCCTGGCTATTTTTAGGCCGTAAGTCCAGGGCGATTAGGCTAAGCCTGAAGTTCCCTGGTTGTTTTTTAGGCTAATTGGCTTTATGATGTTATTCAAGGATAAACCATATAAATCAATGGTTAAAATCGCCAAATGTTTATTGGGTTTTGGGGCCGCTTGTTTTTAGGCCGTTTCTTTTGGGTTTTTAACCTATGACTTTTTAAATTATTATTTTAATTTTTAAATAATTTATAAAATTTAAAGCGTTATTCTTAATTAGGGCGATTAAAGACTATTTTCCCTAATTTTTGTATTTTTCCGCGACTTTTTTGGGGCTTCGAACTAGCGGACTTTAGTCGGCAAAAAAAATATAAGGCCCCAGCCGGGGTTAATTTTAGGATATTTTCACTTATCGGCTAGATATTAAATTTCATTAATTTTTGGCTTACTCGCTTATCTTAATGTGTTTTACTTTTTGTTTTATTTTAATAATTTATTAATATTTCTATAATTTACGCGTTAATCACTTGGGTTAGGCGGGGACGTAATTTTTAGGCGATTGGCTTTAAGAAGGGGCGTTAAGGGGTTTATGAGTAGGGTTTTGGTGGCGGTTAAAAACAATAAGCTGGCTCAAACCATTATGGGAGCCTGCCAGGACCGCGGGGAAGAGGCCACGCGCTTAACCGAGCCGGTGGATATTAATCTACCCTTCACCGCTCCCGAAAACCTCGCGGTCCTCGTTTTAAACTTGGACGATTTATCCACCCGCTCAGATAAAAAAATCATCGCTTTTATCGAAAATCTGCCCCCCTCCTTACGGGTCTTAGGCTTAGGCTCTAACTTTGATCTCCGGACGGTCACGGCCTTTTTTCGGGCCGGTCTATACGATTATCTTAGTTTACCCCCGGATCCTTTGGATCTATCCAAAGCCTTAACCAACCTCTTAACCTCCTTGGACCCTAGCGACCAACCGAAAGCCCCGGCTTTGAACCCCTCTTTAACTGAGCCGACCGTGGGCCCCGGGCGGTCCATCATTGGCCAAAGTCAGCCTTTATTAAAACTTTTTCGCTTAATCGAGAAAATCGCCGCCTCGGACGCCACGGTCATGATCCAAGGGGAAAGCGGGACCGGTAAAGAGCTTATCGCTAGGGCCATCCATAACACTAGCCCCCGGAAAGAGCGGCCCTTAATCCCGGTTAACTGTGGGGCTATCCCTGAGGAGTTATTGGAGGCCGAGTTCTTTGGCCACGAAAAAGGGGCCTTCACTGGGGCCGTGCGGGAGCGGATCGGTCGTTTTGAGATGGCCGAGGGCGGAACCATCTTTTTAGATGAGATTGGCGACATGAGCCCCAAACTCCAGGTCAAGCTCTTACGGGTCCTTCAGGAACGGGAGTTTGAGCGGGTTGGGGGGCAAAAGTCCATTGAGGTGGATATCCGGGTCATTACGGCCACTAACTTGGATTTACCTAAAGCCGTGGCTGGGGGCCGGTTCCGCGAGGACCTTTTTTATCGGTTAAACGTTATCCCTTTGCTTATCCCGCCTTTACGGGAGCGGTCGGAGGATATCCCCCTTTTAATCGACTACTTTTTAGACCGTTTACGGAAGACCCGGTCGTCTAAAGTTAGCGGGGTGGACCCCGAGACTTTGCGGATCCTCATGTCTTACCCTTGGCCGGGCAATATCCGCGAACTGGAAAATTTGTTGGAGCGCATGGTCATCTTGGCCGAGGGCGATATCTTAACCAATGAGGATTTGCCGCCCCGACTTTTAGAAAAGTCCCAAGGGCCTAGACCCTTACCTCGGTTAGCCAGCTTTTTAGAGCCCGATCCGCCTAAAATACCCTCGCTAACGCCCCCCCTGGCCCCAGCTAAGGAAGATATTACACCGCCAGATCCGGTTAGCCCCGAGCCTTTATCCGCGCCGCCCAACGAGTTAAGCTCAGCGGCTAAAACGATTCCTGGTTTTGACTTAGAAAGCTTTGAGCCGCGCTTAAAGGAAATTATCCAGCCCTTACTGTCTTTTCCCGCGGACTCCATTAACCTCAAAGATCTGGTGGAAAAGTACGAGGACGCCTTGATTGGGGCCGCCTTAACCTTAGCCGGGGGGGTCAAAAACGAGGCCGCCCGGCGTCTTTCCATTAACCGGACGACTTTAGTGGAAAAAATAGCTCGCAATAAGACCTTAACCACTGACTAAAGGCTCATTAACCCCATATTTTCTAAGGCTTTAACCTTAGGGGCTGGTTGACCTTTGGCTCAGTATTCTTGTCTCTTTAACCTTATAACTTAGTTAATGTTATTATATTATTTAACTTTTATAAATAAATGCCGATAATATAGCTGGACCTTTTTAGGCGGAGGTTGTATTATTTTATCATGAGACCGCTCAAGGACACTTTACGAAAGGCTGTTTTTTGGGGGTCAGTCATTCTGGCCTTAGCCTTTTTGTGGCCTTTTTCTAGCCTTCTCGCCGCCACTAACCAACTTCGGGATATCGCTTTAGGGTCCACCGCTGAGTACAACCGGATTGTCTTCACCTTTTCCGAGCCATTAAAAGACGTCATTTTAAGGCGGGACGACGTTAACGTTCTGTCTTTGGACTTTGGCCAGGCGGGCCCAGGCGTCTATAACCAAGGTCCCATTAACGATCTCATTAACTCCATCCAGATTAGCCCCCAAAACGACCGCTTAACGGCCCAGGTCGTCTTAAACGCCAACCGCTATGAGGTCCGACACTTTTTGAGCCGGGACCGTTTTTCCTGCGTGGTGGACATTAAATCCGCGGAAATCGAGGATAACCCCCAAAGCCATGGGCCGGTTCAGGAAATGGATATCGACCATAGTCTTTTAGAGCCGCCCAGCTTAAAAGACGTGGTCTCTAGTCTTTCGCTCTTTATTCAACCCAGTAAAGTCCCCAACTCGCCGGATAATATCTTAAGAAGCGCCTTTGATAACCTTTTGGCTGGTCGTTATGACGAGGCCATTGAAAGGTTTAATCTTTTTAAGTCCACTTACCCTAACCACCCCTATTCGGATCCAGCCCTTTTTGTCCTAGGGGACGCCTATATGGCTAAGGGTTTGGCTGACAACTTTAACCAGGCCGTCACCGCCTGGCGAGAGGCCTTGGACGCTTACCCCCAGAGCATCTTCGCCCCTAGGTCCTGTTTTATGATCGCCGAGGCTAATCGGTTAAATGGCTTTCGGAACGAGGCTGAAGGGTATTTTAAACTCTGCGCTGAGACTTACCCGGAAAGTCCTTTAGCCTCATTATCCCTTTTAAGGGCCGCGGACTTGGAGTTATCTTTGGGTTTAAACGCTAAGGCCCGGGAAACCGTGGGCCCCTTAGCCAAAAAAGATCCTTCCTCTAGGTTCACTCTATTAGCCCGGGGCCGCTTGGCCATGGCTGATTACATGGACACCTTGTATAGCCAAGCTTGTGAACAATTTATTGATATTTTGGATTATGATCCTAATATTTATCAATATTACCCGGAAATGCTCTACTCTTTGGGTGATAGTTACTCTTACCTTAACCGACCCGATCTAACGGTCTCCTTTTTAGATCACGCTTTAAACTTAAACCCCAACCATCCAAAAGCCGACGTCATGCTGGCCAGGATTGGCAACGCTCTGCAGGCCATGGGTGAGCACAAAGAAGCCATTAGCTACTTTAACGTGGCCAAAGACTTATACCCGGACCGGGATGGCGGCTTGGTCAGTCAGATTAGATTAGCCGATATGGGGGCCATCCAGACCTTTTTCTCCCCTGACCAGGTTTTTGACGCTTTGGAAAGAGGCTCTAACCAGGCCACGGTTAAGATGTACGATAAGATCATCTCCCAAGCCTCGGAATCGCCTTTACTCCAACTGGCTTACCTTAAGATCGGCCAAGCCCAAGCCGCTGACGGGGAAAACGGGGAAGCCATTAAGTGGATGCGGACTTTAATCTCTAAATACCCCAATGGCATCTTAATTAACGAAGCCAAGCCCATTATGAGCCGAGCCGTGGTTAACGAGGCCCAAGAGCTCTTTAGTTTAGGCCAATATGAGGAGGTGGAAAGGCTTAACTACGACAATTACTCATTTTTAGAGGGTTTGGATCGGCAACGGTTTTTAAGAATTTTAGCCCAGTCTTTGGAAAAGATGAATCGGCCGGAAGAGGCCTTAAAAGTCTGGAAAGACATTGAGGATCTAGCCCCGGAAAGGCGTTTAGCCACCCAGAAAGAGGTCATTGACGCGGCTTTAAAAGCCAACTCCCCGACCGAAGCCTTCCAACAAGTCACGGAGAGCTATAAGGAGTTTCCCGAGGAGGCGGAGTATTGGGACAATAAAATCGCCGAGATTGGCCGAGCCATGGCTAGGCCGGCCAACCAAACGGCGGTGGATAACTTACTGACCTTTTATAAAGATCCCTTAGTGACCCCGCTTTTGGACGTCAGTCAGTTGGCTTTGTCCGACGCCATCGCCATCTTGGTCAACAACAAACAATATGATGAAGCCTCGGCTTTGATGGACATTTATCGCGACACCTTCCCTGGGGACGAGTTATCGCCGGAGTATCTTTTAACCCAAGCCAAAATCGATCGGCGTTTAGGTCGGCAAAGGGAGGCTTGGGACCGTTTATCCACCTTTCGGATGGATTATCCCACTGACGAAAGGGTTCCCTCCACTATCTTAGAGACCATTAACGACGCCCGGAAAAAGGGCCTCTACCCGGACGCCTACCGGTATGAGGAGCTTTACCGACAGCTTTACCCTAATGACATCAAATCCAGAAACCTGCTGTTAGCCCGGGCTGAGGAGGAATGGAATTTAAAGAAGCCCCAAAACGCCTTAGACACCTTAACTTACTTTCAAAACGAGTACCCAAACGACCCAGAGACGCCAGCCACCTTTGTGGACCAGTACCAAAAACTTATGGAGCTAAAGGACCCCCAACGGGCTTTCGGCGTTTTAGCTAAAATGCGGGATCTTTACCCGGACGATCCTTTAACCCGCAACACCTACGTCACCCAGTACCATGACGCCATCCAAGCGGGTCTCCCGGACCAGGGGTTCGCGACTTTAAACGCTTTTCAGCGACTTTTTCCCGATGACCCCCGGCAAGCGGATCTGTTGTTAGAGGAGGCTAAAGATTACTTCACTTTAGACCGAGTGGACGAGGGTTTGGCCGCTTGGAACACCTTTTTGGAAAAATTTCCCAACGACAGCCGGGCGGCGGATCTCTTGCTTTTACAAGCGCGGCTGGAGCTGAAAGAAAACCGTCAAGACCCCAGCTTAGCCCATTACCGGGAGTTTATTAACTCATACCCAGAACGGTCGGATCGGCCGGACGTCATCTTAGAGTTAGCCGGCGTGGAAAGGGGTTTAGGCTTAGAGCAAGAGGCCTTTAACGATCTTAATAGGTTCCGGCGAGATTACCCAGGTCACCCCAATGAGCCCCAGGTTATCTTGGACCAAATAGATCTGGCCGTAAACCTAGGCCAGATTGACCAGGCCGCGACTTTATACGCGGTCTTTAGGGATAATTTTCCCCGCCACCAAAGAGTCACCCAGACCTATCTGGATGAGACCCGGCAACTATTAGCCGCTGGTCGCTCCAGTCAGGCGGTCGGGATTTTGGAGGAAGGTATTTTGAAAACCCCGGACTTGGATAAAAACCGCCAAGTTCAGGATTTACTCTTACAACTGTACTTGGATGAGGGTCGGGTGGAGGACTGGGCTGGGGCTATGGAAGACTTTTTAGGCCGCGAACAAGCCGCCCCAACTAACCTGGCCGACCGTTACGGCAAGTACACCCAAGTCGCTCAGGTTTATCAGGAATTAGGCCGTCAGGCCGACGCTGAAAGAAACTATGACTTAGCCTTAGCCAACCGGCCCCAAGACGCCACGGGCGAGTCTTTATTCGCCATCGCTGGGGCTTTTAGGAAAATGGGCCGGGATGATCGGTATCGCGCGGTTTTAGAGATCATTAGCGCCTTACCCGATCCCCTCTGGCAGAATGTGGCCAATCAAGAGCTTAACCGCGGCTAATGGTCTTTTAGATATTATAGTGTCTTAAAACCCCGGAGATTGAATCCCGGGGTTTTTTTATGGTTTTTCATAAATCCACTTTTTGGCTTTATTTTTCCTCTCAGCTTAACCATTAAGCTATAACCCTCCCGGACATTCTGGAGGCTTAGGCTCCCCGTCAAGGTTAGGGCTATAAGTTCCGGTCTATTAAACCGCCTTGCCTAACAAGTTCTGTCGAGGGTAACCATTTAAAATTATTAAGCTTTTACGGGTTTTAAACATATGAGCCAGGCCCTAAAACTATAACTAGCTTTAAAAATTAATTTTAATTTAAGAGGGCGGTCGGGAATGTTGTTTAGAAAAATTTAGGTGGCTGGCCAGACTGGATCGTTAACGGCTCTGACCCGACCCCAGGGAAGCGAAATCTTTAACAACCACTTTCTCCACCAGTGGATCAGGTTGGAAACTTAAAACTATGATCAAGACCGGCGGGATAGTTAGGGTGGTTAAGATGGGGCCGAATAGAACTGTTCAGATTTGACGGATCGCTTAGGCGGTGAAAATAAATAAAGGTTACGAATTCCAGTTATATATTGTATAATTCCATTCACCGTGAAATTTGCTTTTTTCTAGGCAAATTGGCTGTTTCCGCTCTTTTGTGACATTCAGCCCTTCTTTAAAATTTCTTCGATCTAGTTTACAGATCGCCTTTAAACCTTTAACGGCGTAAGTATGACTGATAAGATTGACCACAGTCTCATAATCTTGTAAAGGCTGTCCTTGCCAATTAGTTGAAATAAAAGAAAAAAGTTTACGCTCCACCTTCTTATCCCATTGGCTCGCCCCGGGAGGGAAGAGGCAAACTCGAATGGGAACCCGTAATTCATTAGCCAGCTTTTGCAACTCATATTTCCATAAATTAAGTTTATACTCATTTGAGCCTCCACCATCAGCTGTAATTAAAACATAATGCGGTGAAGGGTATGATTTTCGGCCAATATTCTTCCACCATCCACGGATCGAGGCCGCCGCGAAAGATGAGGTATCGAGAGCGGCGCTAACATTCACCAACCCTGTCTGACACCCTATATCATAAATTCCATAAGGAATCGCTTTTGGAACCGATAAATCTAGGGAATCAGAGACGTTAACCTTTACAGGATCACCAACTAATTCTTTCTTTATTGTATTTACGGATATAACAGGTTGATTATTTTTTAAAGCATTCTTAAGTTGATCGTTAATGAACATAAATTGATCATTTCGATCTTCATGCTGTTTTTCATTATCAATCTTACGATTAGATTGAAGGTTGTACCCTAAATCCATTAAAAGCCTTTTAACTTTTCGAGAATACATTTTATGTCCTTTTTGAACTAGCTCAGCGGCGATTTTCCTCAAGCTTAAACAAGTCCAACGAACGATCGGGTCATTTTCGACGCGAGTTGAGGAATCTAATATAGCCGCCAAGTCGGTCATTAACGTTGGGTCTGAGTCAACTAGCTTGGGCCTACCTGACTCTGGCCGCCTAATTTTATTACCCTCTAAGACCATAAGCTCTTAACTCAATTCCTGTCGGGCCTTTGGAAATTGTGACTCTGGATAATCCACAGTTTTCGCTCAGAGCGGTAACGCCGCCATGACCAAGTGACCGGGCTTAAGACGCCGCTAACAGTCGCCGTTGCCGCTCATCAAGAGTGGGCCATATACTGTGGATTCTTTTGGCGACCGCCTCAATATCCATTGTTCTCCCCTAAAAACGCTTTTAAAAAAAACTATGGCGTCAGGTGGACGAATTGTCAAGTTTATTTATTTCCATTGCCTTAGTCTTTTTGGTTATGCCAGAACAAGGTCATGATGAGGATAAAACCGCTGAAAATCCATTTGACCATTTTTTTAATCTCCCATCTTAATCATTAAGTTATAACCCTCCTGGACATTCTGAAGGCTCAATCCCTTACGTCAAGGTTAGGGCTATGAGCCCCAGTCTATTAAACCGCCTTAACTAACAAGCCCTGTCGAGGGCAACTAATTAAAATTATTGATCTTTTTTAGGTTTTAAACAAACGAGCCAGGCCCTAATACCATAACTAGCTTTAAAAATTAATTTTAATTTAAGAGGGCGGTCGGAAATGATGTTTAGAGAAATTTATGGGGCTGGCCGACTAGACTGGATTGGTAACGGCAAAGTTCGCTTAAGGGAAGCGGAGTCTTTAGTAGGCTCTTTCTCCACCAGTGGATAAGACTGGAAACTTAAAGCTATGATCAAGACCGGCGGGATAGTTAGGGTGGTTAAGATGGGGCCGTATTGTCCATGTTTAACGGTTAGATTGGCCATGGGGTTAAGCCAGAACAAGGTCATGATGAGGATAAAACCGCTGAAAATCCATTTGACCATTTTTTTTAATCTCCCATCTTAATCATTAAGTTATAACCCTCCTGGACATTCTGAAGGCTCAATTCCTTACGTCAAGGTTAGGGCTATGAGCCCCAGTCTATTAAACCGCCTTAACTAACAAATCCTGTTGAGGGCAACTAATTAAAATTATTGATCTTTTTTTGGTTTTAAACAAACGAGCCAGGCCCTAATACCATAACTAGCTTTAAAAATTAATTTTAATTTAAGAGGGCGGTCAGGAATGTTGTTTAGAAAAATTTAGGGGGCTGGTCAGACTGGATTCGTTAACGGCTCTGACCCGGCTCCAGGGGAAAGGAATCTTTAGTGACCTCTTTTTCCACCGGTAAACCAGGCTTGAAACTTAAAACTATGATTAAGACCGGGAGGATGGTTAGGGTGGTTAAGATGGGGCCGTATTGGCCATGTTTAACGGTTAGATTGGCCATGGGGTTAAGCCAGAACAAGGTCACGGCGATGATAAAAGCGCTGACCCGCCAGTGACCGTATTTGGCCGCCGCTTTTTGAAAGGCGTGCTCTTTATGGGCCGAGAAAACGCGCTTACCTAAAAAGAACCGCCTGGCTAAGGTTATGGTGGCGTCAATCCAGAAAAAGGACATGATGATGATAAAGGCGTACATAATGTAGTTTCCATAGAGTAATCCCCGAGCTCCTAAGGAGAAGAAGGTGAACCCGAGGAAAGTGCTACCGATGTCGCCTAAAAATATCTTAGCCGGACTCCAATTAAAGATTAAAAAAGGAATAGTTATGTATATAATTTGAGTGTATATCTGAAAATTCCACTCTTCCACTCGTAAGCCGCTGGTAATACAGAACAAAAAGCCCACTGAGGCCGCGTTGGCGTAACCCCCAGCTAAACCATCAATTCCGTCCATAAAATTATATAAATTTATAAACCAGACCCCAGAAAAAATTAATAGAATTTTTACTATTGTGACCGGGATACCTTTAACTGGGTTTTGGGCCGGGAGAAAATAAATGATTAAGCTGACCACTAAAAACTGAGTTAAAAGGCGCGGCAAAACGGGCATGGATTTAATATCGTCCATTAACCCTATAACCGAGATGAAAAGGCCGCCTATGAAGAATTCCGGGCAGGTTTTGAAGGCGTTATGGTTGGCGATAAGGATGATACTGGCTATAGCTAAACCCCCACCGCTTGGGGTGGGTCTAACGTGAGAGCTACGGGAGTTGGGGATATCAATTAAGCCAGTGTATTTGGCGGTTTTAACTATAACATATAAAAGAACTGTACAGATAAAAAAATATTTAAAATTAGTAACAAAATTTAAAATATAAACGTTTAATAAATAAAAAAAATAGTCACCCATTTTAGTAAAGCCTTTTTTTTGATATAATACGTTTTATTATTGGATGATTACCATTTTATTTATTATCGTCAGTGTAACTTTTCACCAACACCCTAACGACCGACAAAGCCGGGTTTAGCCCGCGCGGTCCTAAGGTTTTAACGAAAGAAAAGCCTTAAGGGAAGAAAAGCCGCCTCTAAGCCCTAAGGCCAAAGTCAATTAAATATTTTCCAAAAAAAAGATAACCTTTCAAAAAGGCCTTAAAGTTATGACCAAGGGCCATGGGCTAAAAATTTCTCCATCCAGCGCGCTCCCCAACCAAAATCGCCAATCATCCAGAGGTTATAGTCCTAAGATTAAAGCGGAAATATTGTTTTTATGACTCTAATGTCTCAAACTTAGCTAAAACGAAAGTCCGTCTGGCCATGACCAAGGCGACCATGATAACCGGTTTGCCTTCCCCTCTATACTTATCGGCGTATTGTTTTTGGATCTGGCGTAAAGCCTTATCGGCTAAATCGGTCATTGACTCCCTTAGTTTGGCTTTATCCGCGTTGTTTATCGGCGGATGGAGAGGTTTGGGTTTAGCGACTTTCTTGGGAGCTTTGGCGGACTTTTGAGCCTTAGAAGGCTTTTGAGCGCTGGAAGGCTTGGGGGCCGGCGTAGTCCTTAGGGCATCGGATGACTCGGGTTCATCCTCTCTATAAACCTTTAGCTCAACAATAAAACGCTGGCCTTTGGGGCTAACGAAGTTGATGTCCATAAAACCATGGGCCGTAGTCTCTTGGGAGTTAAACTTTTGGTTGGCCAGGGATAGGGCCGTCTCAAAGAAAATCTGGTATTGACTCTCGTTGGTTTTAAAAGAGGGGTGAGTGAATTGGTTAAG
>JAISRZ010000062.1 GCA_031273455.1 Deltaproteobacteria bacterium
ATAGCGGCGTACTTCTTATCAAAAGTAATGTCAGTAAGGTTGTTAAGACCAGAGGATATACCCATCATCGCGTAGCGAGTGGCTCCGGTCAACAGGGCGAAACGCAGAAGACCATTGGCGGACTTGAGACTAGCGTAGAAATCAACGAGAATCGCGCTATTTCCCTTGGCTAACGACTTATTATCAATTTTTGAGCTAACTGGATAATCATATTCGTCAATTAAAACCACAACGTCTTTATTGTAAACATCGCGCGTTTTCTCAATCAATTCTTTAAGAGCGCTTCCAGGGAGCGGGGAATCCAAAATCAGATTTTCCTTTTTCGCCAAATCTTTTAGCATAGTCATGAGCGACAGCTTTAGCTCTTCCGGGCTGGCGCTAAAAAGAGACATATCCATTTTTAGGACAGGATATTTGGGGAAATCATACCCTGATTGTTCGATTTGTAAGCCTTTGAATAGATCCTGGTCGCCGCTGAAGATTTCCAAGATGGTATCCAATAACAAAGATTTCCCGAAACGTCTGGGACGAGAAAGAAACATATTTCTACTTGAACCTTCGAGAAGTTCACGCAATAAACCTGTTTTATCCACATAGACATAGTCTTCATTGATTAGCTTTCTAAAAGAAGTGGCGCTGGTCGATATTTTTTTTAAACTGGCGTTCATAGGAACCCTTAGGTCATCACGTGTCCGTCAGAACTCGCGTTGTCTGATTTTAGAGCCAAAAAGCTTGGGTCGACCATTGGCCTAAAGCGAAAGGGGCGCTCTTTAAGCGTCCGGGGTCTTAGAGGAAAACGACTGAGTCAAGCGCCTAGCGAAAATTATATTTATAAGATCATAACCCCATTCGTTTAGAAAATCAACTGGAAAAACGCCTCAACTCCAAAATAGTTTAATCTGTGGTTTTTAACAAAATAACTAAAATAAAGCGTTTTTTTTCTGTTATACATGCCTTCAAGACTAAATTAAACATTTTTCTGAAGCGCCGCCCTTTTGGCCTGGTAAAAAATCGGTTCTTCGCGGGGTTAAAGGAACTTATTCGTTCTTACCTTAAGAGGCGGTGATATAAGTTAACGCGCCTCCCTTTAAAATTATATCAATAATTGGGGGAGAAGTCATGTGGAGAAGTCATGGCCTTTTCCAGCCAAAAATTTAATTGGCTTAGCTTAGAGGAAAGATGGTCCCGGCCACGATAAAGTTTACAAAAACTATTCAATATGGCCACCGCAAAAGTAGACAATAATTTTTCTTTTTTCGAATTTCGGCCAAATTGTGGACAACCTCAACACTAAAATTTTGACTTAAAAACAAATAATTAATCTTTATAGAGCGATTAAAAAATCCATATTTATATGTGTTTTTTAATCGCTTCAGCGTGTTTGGTGATTATTTAATGTTAAAATAATTTTTTCAGCTTTATTATATTGTTTTATCTTTTATTATTATTTAAATTCGTAAAATTACTTTATATTGTTAAGTAAGGTTAGCCTATTTTGGAAACCTGGCTCTTGAATTTTCGGCTCATATCGGGGAGGATGGCCTGACTTCAAATTTAGTCGACAACGCCATCTATACCAACCTCTGTATCGGCCCTCACAAATTCTTATGAATTGATATAGGCGGTCGCGCCTGGACCACCCAGCCTTCTTGGGATTTTTATAAAAGCGCCCAAAATACGCTCCCCAAACCAATGTAAGTCTTCATATCTTGTGGATGATACGAAGCCGGATGAGGAAACCAAGCTTTCATTGGGGGGCGCGGCCCAGGTGAAGTTTAACCAAGCCAAGGGCTGACCTCTAAGGCGGTCGGTCAAGTTTTTAAGGGCCATTTTGGTTTATTGACTTTTAAAAACAAGGCTATTGGACTTGGGCCCGGGTTTAAAGTGGGGCTAAAAGGGGTGGGGTTAAAACCCTGGAAATTTTTTTTCCGCGGTAAAAACGCTAAAACATCTTTAAAATTAAATAAAAAACTTGTTAATTATTTATAAATAATAATAAAATTTAATTTTCAGAGTGTTTTCATAACAAACAATAGGTTTATTTTTTTTGTATTTTCCGTGGAGTTTCCGGATTATGGAAAGTATATCGGTTATTATCATTTTAAAGCGCGGAATAAACTAGCGAAAATAATAATGTATAAAACTTGTAACCGTTCACCAAAGGCCAATCGCTGGCCTTGGGCCTGGCGATGAGACGCCTTCTAGGGCGTCTTACGGGTTACCAGGGATTGGGCCTCAGGGCGCCAGGTCCGCCTTTAAGCGCCGGCTCACCTAACCAAAGAGGCCAGGAACCTACCCCAGTCCTAACCACTGGAAGACCGTCTAGAACAGAAGTGAGGAACTAAGGGAATGGGACGGGGTCGACAACGTTGGCCTAAGCTTTCAGATAAGCGCGGATTCCCCCGTAAAGGGCCCAAAGTCTTTTCGAAGCGTCAGACTCTCCAGTACTTTACGACCGGCGATTTGGGGAAAGCGACCGTTACTAAAGGCCTTAACCAAGGGACCATACGTTGGGGCGAGTGACGGGGCGGTCTAATGGGCGGTTCCCCATTAAAAGGCGTAGGTGGGAAAAAATCTATTTTTCGGCCAAGAACGCTCAGCTCCGCCCAAGAGGGGATGGCTAGGCTTACTCCATAGGCCTCCCCTCTGATAGGGACTAAAAAGGACTTATAAAGACCCCGACCAACCATCGGGGCCAAGGAAGGAAGGCCATCTGGCCTCAAGGCCTTAAGATCTAGAGATGTCCGCCCATATTACGTGGGGTGACGCGCTTACTAACAATTGAGTGGTTAGCAAAAAGAGGTTATTATGAGCAAATTAGGTTATTTTTTGGCTGGAGCGGGCGTGGCCACGGTTGGCCTTATTGGGACGGCTTTATTGGTCGACCGCCTTCAGAGTCGGCGTCTGGGGTCCTTCTGGGGTTATGACGACGCCGCGGAGACTAGCGAGGAGTCCTTGGCGACGTTGGCCTCCGAGCCCGAGTCGGTTAGCGAGACGGAAGCCATTTCCGAGACTGACGAGTCGCTCGTGGCCTTGGCTAAATCAATTTTCGCTTAACCGAAAGGATACGTCTTGGGAGTCAACCATTAAGGCCCGGTTTTTTTGGGGCGGGGAGGGGCTTTTTTGGCCTTTTTAGCTAAAAGCTCTTCTTAAAGCCCTTGGGGCCATTAATAGTAAGGCTATAGGCCATTATTTAAGGTTATTAAAGACATTTTTGGGTTTAGCTAGCGAGGGGCGTTTTAGGACTTTTGGCCTTGGGTTTCGCCTTTTAGGGCTTAGTTTAGGGGCTACCTAGCGACCATCGGTTTTTTCGTCCTTTAGCTAGTTAAAGGGTCGCGTCAATCAGCCACGCCATGAGCGGTTTTTCAGGTTTTGGCGTTAAGAGGGAGTTTAGTTGCCTAAGAAAAAGGATCAGGATACCCTACCTGGGGTTAAGTTATTGCGTCTTTTCCGTAAGCTCATGCTGGACGGTCGGCGGCATTTTCAGTCCGAGTTGGCTGAGGAATTTGAGTGCTCCCCCCAATCAATCATCCGAATGGTCGGGGACATTGAGATGGTGGTTGGCGTGGCCTTGGAATCCGGTTTTGAAAGCCGCCGCCGTTGGTATCAGATTAAGACCATTTCCCGGAGCCGCTTGGGCTTGGACTATGAGGAGCTTAGATACTTAAGCGTATGCCGGGATTTAGCCGGTCCGGTTTTGCCCGATCAAGTCCTGCGCCGGGTTGACGACACGATTTTTAACCTGTCGGTGTTAATGGCTGATCAAGGCTTCGCTGACCGGGAGAAAGTCCAGAGGAATCAACTGGCTTTTTTCAGTAAGGGCAAGATCGATTACAGCCAGCATTTTGAGCGCCTGGAAAAATTGCTACGGGCTGGGGAAAGTAAGCGGGTCTGCCTTATTAAGTACAAGACCCCTGGGGCTAAAGAGGAGAAAGAGCATCGTTTCGCGCCTGGCCGGATCATCAGCATGGGTAGCGCCTTGTACATAACTGGGGCCAGTCTAGGCGATAGTTATAATAAGATTAAGTACTACACTAACCTCGCGATCCATCGGGTCACGGACGTCATCGTGACAGATCGGCGGTTTAAGTTTGATTTGCCGGATCTAGAGCCGAACTCCTTTGGACTCCCTTGGCATGAGCCCAAGACCTTTCGGATCCACTTCACCGCCGGTAAAGCCGCTGAGTATGTGCGCGAGCGGATCTGGGCCGAGAACCAAAAGTTTGAGGACACCACGGAAGGCGATCTTATTTTAGAGCTGACCACCCGGAGCGAGCCGGAGCTGATGGCCTGGATTAGAAGCTTTGGCGAGGAGGCTTGGCTGGAACCCCCGAAAACCTAAGCGACTGACGACCGGTTATCACCAATGGTTATTCTTTTTCGTTTTGTTAGCCGTAAGCGACTTTTTAGTTTTCGGTATGTTACGGTTTTTCCATTAGCGGTTAAGGGGGCTTTGGCCCCCTTAACCGCCTTTAACTCTCGGGTATTTTTCGACCTTAAATCTGGGCGATCAGCCTTGGCTCCCTCTAGTCCCCCCTTTTGTTGGGGGGGCGGTTTCCTAGCCCCAAAATCGCGGCGAATTTTTGACTCTAGGGCTTAAACTTAAGATGAGGCTAACCCTCTGGCCAAGTGGCCAGTTAGGGCTAGGGGCTAATTTAGGGGCGGTTAGGCGGCATGCCTTATCGCGGTTTCCCCCTGAGGCTTTCCCGGGTCTTTAAGGCTGGTTTCAGCTTAAAGGTGGGTTCACCCGGGAAAGCCCTATCCCAACAGTCGTTCAAGATTGAGCTAGCCTTAAAGAGCGGTCTGGTTGACAGATCGATTAAGCTACCTCAGCTTAAATTGGAGAGGCGCGGTTAAGGTTAAAGCCGAGACCCCGGCGGCGTCGGGAATGGCCGGCAAAGGGTTGACCCGGCGTAAAAGCCCCATGGCCTCATCGTCTAAAGTCTCGTGCCCCGACCCTTGAACGATGTGGCTGTTAACCACTTGGCCTTGCTTATTGATGGTGAAAGTGACGTAGACTATGCCTTCCATCTTGTTGGCCCGGGCGTAAGGTGGGTATTTTTTGTTCCGGTTTAAGCGTCTTTGGACCATGGATTTATAAGCCGCCAAAGCGTCCGGGTTACCGCGACCGGTTCCCCCGCCCACGCCGCCTTGGCCGGTCCCTTCTTGGCCAGTGCCGGAGCCCGTTCCCCCAGTCCCCTCATAACCCGTGGCCGGCCCACTGGGGGCCACGGGGGTCGGCTCCACTTTCGGTTTGGGCTTGGGTTTCGGCTTCGGTTTGGGCTTGGGTTTATCCGGGGGCGGGGGCGGCGGTGGGGCCTCATCGGCTTTGGGCGAAACGCTTTCCACCACCTTGATGGCCTCTTCCTCGGAAGGCTCAGGCTCGGGCTCAGGCTCCACGATGGGCGTAGGCTCGGGTTTAACCTCAGGCTCGGGGATGGGCTCCGGGGCTGGGGCCGGTAAAGGGGCCGGTTCGGGATCGCCTAAGAGTTTCCCGCCGCCGCCGGGATTGCCGCCTAAGGGGTCATAGACCTCAAAATCCAAGTGCCCCAGAACCATAATCGGCGGGACGGGTTTATTGGGGGTGAGCAAAAATATAGCCACCGCCACATGGACCGCCAGGGACGCGATAAAGGCCTTCAGGTTGACGTTGGGTAATATCGTATTATCGAAAGTCGCCATTACCATAGTGTCCGGGGTTCAAGTCCCCGCATCGCCACCGTCTTTCTAAAAGAAAAGCGCTCCGGCTGGGAACCCCTTTAGGGCTGGTTTTTAAGAGGAAATGGTTATAGGCGGGCTAAAGGCGATAAATCTCGGGTCAAAAAGCCAATATAGGCCAAAAAAAAATCCCAGATTACGCTTAATCCAGGATTCCCCTTTTTTATCCCGATCGATCGAAAAATCGCTAACCTTTTAGTAGCGACCTGAGGTGGGCTTAGTCCGCAAAACCCAGAGTTTCCTCAGTGCCAATAGTCGGGTATTCTGGCTCTCGGATCATCCCTCAAGGCGGCCTTCCCAGCTTATGGCCAGTGGCTCTCTTCGCCTGTAAGTCCCCGATTACAGCGGTGGGTCCGCTCTCGCTTCCAACGAGATTCCCCGTTTAGGCTTAACGCCTCTATTGATACGGCCAATATAGCCAAAAGAGCGGGCTCTGTCAATTATCAAAAAACCGTTAAATCGTGGCGGGCCTTAAGCTTAGCTTAATAGCTAGGGCTATGATTAAGCGGTCTTTAAGGAACGATTTTGGGGTTTATAGCCTAAAAAAGTCTAAATATCTTTAAGACTCTAGGGTTTAGGATCCTTCGAAAACCCAACCCGGGGGCTTAAGCTTTAAGCTTTAAGCTTTTAGTTAGTCTTTTTCGCCCGGGGCGATTGGGCGGCGATTGGGCGGCGATTTAGCGGCGATGACCGCATGGGGGGGTTAAGAAATGGCCCAGGGTCGAAAAAAGGCGTTATAAGGCTACTTTAACCAGAATGGGGCCTTTAATAACGAAAAACCTCAGGCTCTAAGGCCAAGGTAAAGCTAAGGGGCGCGGACCTTCAAGAAAATTTTAACTTTATGGCGGTGAAAGGCGCGGCCCGGGGGCTAGGAATAAATAAAAGACCGGACCTTTTAAAAAAGAAACGTTTATTGTTAGTTATGAAAATTAGTTTTTAATTATCTTAACTTAATAATTACAAGTATCTTTAACTCTCACAGAGAATCCGCTAAACCTACTTTGACGCGTTAGATCTCGCTCATTCTTCATTTCCCCAAAAAAATTTTTATCCTGGCTAAAAAAATCCTCCTTATTTTTGATTTCCGAAAATATAATAAAATCAATACCCTAGCCCATAAATCGGGGGTTTATAAGGTAATCCGACTCTTCAGATTTTCATTGGCGGTAATCCAATATCTTTAAATTTTACTTTCTTTTTTTCTTTCTTTATGATATCAATTTAAAAACATTAGGAGCCAACCTTCCCGGTTGGCCGGTAAGCGTTCATTCGGGGCTGGGGATGGCCCAGGAGGTGATTATGAATAATCTTTTGACTACCAGGATCGGTCGTCTGACGGTTTTGTTGACGCTGGCTCTGACTTTAGGGCTGGCGATCGCCCCCCGGGCCGCGGTGGCTGGTTTTTTGCCGACTTTGCCGCAGACGAGCCAAAAGTCCCAAGACCTGGATAAAATTAGGGTCGCTTTGGAAAACAAGAAAGTCGCCAACACTCTGGCCGCTTTAGGTTACGACCAGGCCGAGATCGCGGAGCGCTTGACCAAGCTGTCCCCGGAGGAGGTTAGCGCCTTAGCTGGGGAACTGGACCAGGCCATGAGCCCTTCCGGCAGTGGGGCGGGCATTGTCATTGGCGTGGTGGTGGTGGTTTTAGTGGTTTTAGGCGTTTTGAGCCTGATGGGTAAGCGAGTCGTAGTTTCAGAATAATCGTCACTTTTAAACTTTAATAACCTCCCTCACAACTAACCGACCAAAAAACTAACGGTTTTTTGGTCGGTTTTTAGTTTACTTTCAAAAACTTCTTTATTATTCCTCCGACACGCGCTATAATTCTTAGTCATTATGAGCAATCTAGATAATATAAAAAAATTCTTCACCGCTAATGGCCCCCTAGCCGCCTGGTCGGGTTTTACCCCTCGTCTGGCCCAGACCCAAATGGCCGAGGCCGTGGCCCAGGCCTTTCAGGACGGTCGGTTGGCGGTCATTGAGGCCGGAACCGGGGTGGGCAAAACCTTGGCCTATTTGATCCCGGCCATTGTTTCGCGGAAAAAAACCGTGGTCTCCACGGGTTTGGTCAACCTCCAAGAGCAGATTTTAAATAAGGATTTGCCGGTTATTCGGCGGTATCTTCAGCTTAATTTCACCTCGTGTCTCTTAAAAGGTCGGCGTAATTACATCTGTTTATTTAAGCTGTGGAGTTTTCGGAACAGAAATCAGTCGCTATTTAATGAAAAAATTGTCACTAAAGCCTTTAATGACTTAACTGATTGGGTCAAAAACACCGAAAAGGGCGATAAAACCGAGTTCTTAAAGGTCATTGGCCCGGTTTTGCCGTGGGATAAACTGGCTTGCGGTATGTACGACTGCTTAGGGAATAAGTGCCACTACCAAGACAGCTGTTTTTTGCTCAGGGCCCGGCGGGCGGCCCAGAACGCGGATATTATCTTAATTAACCACGACATCCTTTTGTCCGATTTCGCGATCCAAGGGGCTGGGGGCGGGGCCTTTCTGCCAGTTTGGGAAGGGGCCGTCATTGACGAGGCTCACCTTTTGGAAAGTAAAGCCACGGACTATTTTGGCTTTGAGTTCGATAACGTCCGGCTGGAGAGTTTGATTCGCCGCTTAGAGAAGACCTTTGTGGAATGGTCCGAGCTCACTCCTTTTGAGGATGAGGTTAAAAAATTAGCCCAGCTATGTGACCTATTGCCAACGTTTTTCCCCAATTTGCAAGGTGAAAGGGAATTATTCGTTGACCTTTATAAGAAATGGAATGAAAGTTTTGTTAAATATTTAACTAAACTACTAAAAACAATCTATACAATTGTCAATTTACTGAAACAAGTCAATCCTGATCTGGCCGAGTCGGATGAGTTGGTCGCCTTAGCCAAGGAATTGGATGACGTGGCCCTGTCAATCCGGTTTATCGCTAAATACAATGACCCTTTTTTTGTCTATCAAGTGGACGCGCAAGGCAAGAAAATCACCGTCTCCGCCAAACCGCTCCATGTGGGGCCTTATCTGGAGAAGTATCTAACCCAGATTAGACGGACCGTGATCTTCACCTCGGCCACCTTAAGCGTTAATGGGGACTTTACCTACTTTAAAAAGAGCCTGGGGATTGAGGCCAACGCCGCTGGCCTTAGTCTGCCTTCCCCTTATGACTATAAGCGGCGGACTATCCTTTATCTACCTAAGCATTTACCCGCGCCCGAGTATGGGAGCGATGAGTTTGAAAAGGCCATGATCCCGGAGATTAGCCGGTTACTGGACGCCAGCCAAGGCCGGACCCTCATCCTCTTCACCTCCAATAAAGACATGAACCAGACTTACACGGCTTTAAGTAAGGAAGCTAACTGGCCCTTATTGCTCCAGACCCCGGACGCGGACCGCTCGGCCCTTTTAAAGGAATTCACCGATAACGTGGACTCGGTCCTCTTGGCCACCACCAGTTTTTGGCAGGGGGTGGATATCCCCGGGGAAAGTCTGTCCTCAGTCATTATAGGTAAGCTACCTTTTCCGCCGCCGGAAAAACCCCTTCACAAAGCCCGGAGCCGCGAAATTAAGCGGCGGGGGGGGAACAGTTTCCACGAATTCTCTTTGCCAGTGGCCATTTTAAACCTGAAGCAAGGTTTGGGGCGTTTACTAAGGCGGGAGACAGATTTGGGGTTATTGACCGTTTTAGATAAACGACACTGGATTAAAAACTATGGGGTCAAGGTCCGGGATAGTCTGCCGCCGAGCCCAAGAACCGCTGATTTTGAGGATGTGGTCATTTTTTTCACTATGGGTCCGCCCGCGAGCCCGACTAATCAGTCGCCTAGTCAGCCCCCAAATCCGCCCGTGAGCCCCCCCAGCCAACCGCCGGGTGGCCCACCGCCGCCCCCGCTAGCCCTCGTTGGCTCGGGGGCCAAGCTCTCTTTGACTAAAGCCCCTTATGTTCGGTAAATTGGGGGTCTAGTCACCCTTGGGGCGTTAGGGGCGCGAACCGCTCCGAAAGATATTTTAGGCGCGCTAAAGGGCCATATGGAGGCGTTAAGATTTGGTCACCTTCCCGCAAGATCCCCCCAACCCCGCTCCTGGCCTTAAGTCTAGTAACGATAATCTTTCTTTAACCCCCTTGGAGGGCTTTAATTTAGACGATCTTCAGTCGAAGAGCCTAAGGACCGTGGGCCTGGAGGGTTTAGGCTTATTCGCGGCTAATAAGCTTAACCTAACGGGTATTTTTTCGTCATTAGGTTTTAAAGAAGAGGATATTAAGTTATTTTTAGCCCTAATAATCGCTAAAATGGCTGGTGACGACGCTGAGGAATCGATCTTAAGTTGGCTGACCCGGGAGAGCTCTTTAGGCGATTTAATAGGCCACGACTTTACGGCGGTCTCGGTTAAAGATCTGGAAGAAGCCATGGACGCTTTAGAGGCCAAGCGCCCGGAAATAGAAAGCTTATTGTATTCCGCCGCCCTCGAAGCGGATAAGGCTGATAACCTTGAGGATAATGACCTTGAGGCTAATGATAGCCCGGACCATCACGATTCCATCATATCTCTCTATGATTTAACTAAACGGTATTATGAAAGCTCGCCGCTAGATGGCCCGTCTCTTTGCTCGCCCCCAGATTTGACCGCTAAAGGCGAGGTCGCTAAAGGCCAGATCCCTAACTTACCGCCCGAGCGACCAGGTTTCGCCCTCGGTCTCTGGTTTGGGCGGCGGGGTTATCTCCGCCAAAGCCAGGTCTTAACCGGCGATATCTTGGATCCAGCCATTTTTAAAACTTTGGTGACCTCATTTAAGCCCCCGGCCGGGGCCCTTTGGTTTATGGCTGAGCGGATCGCCACCCACGACCATCTGGCTTGGCTGACGAGCTTAGGTTATCGGTATCTAACGATTAATCGGGCTAAATCCCTGGTTTTTAATAAGGCTGATAGCCAACCCTTAATAATCGATGAGCCTCTTTACGTTTATCGGGAAAAGAGCCTGGAGGGCCGAGAAAACGTCCTCTGGGTTTATTTGCCCCAACGAGCTTCGCTCGAAAACGCCCGGTTAGTCGCGGAAGTGAGCGTTCAGGCGGTTGGCCCCCAAAAAGAGGATAAGCGGCGTAAGGAGTGGCAGAAAAATCATCCTCAAGTAGGCTCCGAACAGACCATTTTTCGTCTAACCCCTGGCGTCTTTCGCCTAGCGACCAACGATCTAACCTTAACCGCGGAGGAAATTTGGCGGCTCTATCTAAAGCGGACTCGGTTGGAGGGCGGAATTAGGGCCTTTAACTTAGACCTGGGGACCAGAAAGATTCGACCCATTTTTGTTAGGCGACTTAGCCCCCACCTCTTTATCGCAACCTTAGCTTACCAGTTGGCCCAGAGCCTGCAAAATAGGCTTGAGGCCAATCATGTCTTTGAGCGTTGGGGGATCATAGTTAAGACCATTAGAGGGCGTCAGCGGACGCTTATTTCTTTAGCCAACAACGCCAACGCCCCTTTAGAAAGGTGGATAAACGCGGATCCGGAGCCCGGGTTAATCAGGATTTATAAAGCTTTAAATATAGATCCTCAGACTTGGCCTTAGGCTAGGGGTTTAAACCTCCTTTAAACTATACTCAGCGTCAAACGGATTTTCCACTTCCACCCAGAAATCAGGATGTCTCTGATTTCATCCGGCGCTGTGACTGGCCGTCCTTTTTATGGCATTTTATGGCCGCCGCCTGAATAATGAATAGTTTTGGCTCATTTTAAGGAGGAATTTAAGTTCAGATTAAAGATAATAATTTAGTTTTTAGTTTGTTCGCTTATTTAAAAGCGCTATTCAATTGACTGTCATCGTGAAGCCAACTCATCCGCTACCCTAATTGGATTTCCAGACCGCTGAAGCCAAAATTTGATCCTAAACTCTCAAGGAGGCTGTAGCGTTATTTTTTCTTAATTTTGGCCCACTTTTTGCAGGTCAAGAATATTTTTTTATATTATAACACATACAAATGAGGTTCCACTCATTATTTACCTGTTTTATACCTCGTAACATGAACTTCCTGATTTTCATGACAGATTTTATTATACCAAATGCCGGTTCAACTACTTGCTTCCTTTTTGCGTATACATTTTTGCCTTCGTCAGTTTTAAGTTTATACGCCATTTTTTCGACAGGGGTCGCGTTTTCAGGCAAAGGTAAGGGGGCCTGAGGTGATAATATTTCTTTTAGTGATTTATGGTGTGGGGAACGCCCTACAAATATAAAAGGGTTGATTCACACTTCCTCGCAAGCCTCAGAGTTGGTTTCGCTAAAATAACCATTATCGGCTCCCATGTTTTTAACCGTGCCCAGTGAGTCAGGAATTTTACGGCTCAAGATTCGCCTTTGAACTCTAGACCTAAAATCATCGTGGATTCGAAAAAATATATCTCTAAAATTTTGCCTTTGATAGGCTTAATTGAATAATATAGATATTAATAGAAATAAAGTCAATAAAAATATGTGATTTAAGTTGAAAAGATATATAGAACATTTATGATTAACATTAGTCATTTAAGTGGTTGGTCAGTTCCAAGAGTATTTGGCGTTGAAGCTTCGCT
>JAISRZ010000095.1 GCA_031273455.1 Deltaproteobacteria bacterium
ACAAAATTTTTTTAGACCCTAAAAAAGCGACTAGCGCGTCTCCGCGACCGAGGCCTGAACTAATTTAGCCAAACCCAGCTCTTTAGCCCTAAATAAAGGCGTCTTTAAGTTCGAGCCGCTCGCTCTTCCCGGGTCGATAACCGTGACCTCCTGGCAAAAGTCCGGTAAATCGGCCAAAACCTCCGCGGTTAAATCCATCTCGCCGGTCTCAAAAGGCCAAGGCCTAGTTACGACCGCGTTGACCGTTGGGGGGTTATCAAGCCGCCATAAGGCCTTAACCACCGTTAAGATGGCCCCGGCGCCGCAACCTCCGCCCAAACCGGCCAGTAAGGTCACCGTGTCGGCCCCTTCTAAGGCGGTTAAGATATCCGGAAGGCTCTCTTCAGCGCATAAGCGACCGATCATAGGGTTCCCAGCGCAACCGTAACCTTGGGCGGTGTTGGGGCCCAAAAGGATCTTCACTGGGGCCAGGGAGGTCTCTAGAGATTGTTGGTCCGCCGCGGCGGCGATAAACTTATGGCCCGGGGCCAAAGCGGTCAATAACCGGTCAATGGCCCTAACCCCGGAGCCGCCTAAGCCTAAAAAGGCTTTCTGTATGTTCCGACCCCGATTGCCTAAAGCTGTTAAGCTCGCCATTGCGCTACCCCCTATTTACGTCCCCTAACCAGCTAAAGGCTAGTTAGGGAAAAAGAACCTAGTTCCTAAAAAAAGAGGTTAACCGGTCTCTAATCCTCGCGAAAATGGATTTTGAGCCACCTTTAAAGTCGCCCCCGCTTTGGTTGAGGCTAAAAAGGCACAGACCCACGGCGGTGGCGTATCTAGGATCCCGCACGATTTCGGTTAAACCGCCAATGCGCCCGGGGACCCCGCGGCGGACCGGCCTTTCCAAAATCAGTCGGCTAATTTCCGGGACGCCCTTTAAAAGCGAGGACCCGCCAGTCACCACCACGGTGTGGATCTGATCGTCAAAGCCGCTCCGGATGAACTCGTTATTGATAAACTCCATGATCTCATCGACCCGATCTTTTAAAAGGCCGCAAACCATGCTTAAACTGACCTGTTCCGGGCGAGTCTCGCCTAAGGCCGGAACGTTTAAATAACGCTCCTCAGTTAATTGAGCGGGATCGCAGACGCCGTTCTCAATTTTGAGTTGTTCCGCGGAATCCTTGGAGATATGCAAACTTAGGGCCAAATCGCCGGTTAAGTTCCCGCCGCCCATGGACAAAACCGCGGTGTGCCTAATCCTGTTAGCTGAGTACAGCGCTATGTCCGTGGTCCCACCGCCACAATCCAAGAGGGCCACTCCCAATTGCTTTTCCTCCGGGGTTAAAACCGCTTCCGCCGAGGCCACCGACTCCAAGATGATGTCATTAACCTCTAAACCAGCTTGCAAAGCGCAATTAACCACGTTATTGACCGCGCTAATGGCCCCGGTGATGACATGGACTTGGACTTCCAAGCGGACCCCGTTCATGCCTAAAGGGGGATCGATAATGCCCGGTTGATCATCGACCTTGTATTCTTGGGTGATGGTGTGCAAAACTTCGCGGTCCATGGGGATGCTTAGAGCCAGAGCGGTTTCTTTGACGCGGTTAATGTCTTTTTGGGTGATGGTCTTATTTTCCACCGCGATCATGCCGGAAGTGTTAAAGCTATTGACATGCCCTCCGGCCACGCCCAAATAAACCGAGGCGATGCGGCAACCGGCCATGACTTGGGCCTCTTCCACGGCTTGACGGATGGAGGTCACGGTCCGCTCGATATTGGTCACCATGCCTTTCCGCATGCCCGTGGAGGGAGCCGTGCCCATACCCTTGATGTTGACGCCGCCTTCCTCATTGGGCTCGGCCACCAGGCAGCAGATTTTGGTGGTTCCTATATCCAATCCGACCAGGAGATCGTTTGACGACGCCATGACCCTTCGACTCCTTTTATCCCTAGGGTTAGCCAGGTTTAAGCCTTTTTAACCCATTTAAACCGCTGTGATAATCGGGCCCTAACCCCTTGATCCCAGGCGAATATTCTTGTTCCCAGATAGTCCAAAAGCCACATAACCGCTTAAAATTATTACATTTTTAGCTAATTTACCTTAGACCATCCGCCTAAAATTTCCGCCAAATTATCCTCAATAATAGCTTTGGCCAATCAATTTCTGGCCCTCATTTAAGACCTTCATGGCCAAAGCGCGAAAGGCGGCCCAGATTTCCTTAATTTTCGGCTCTGAATCATTATTTAAGCCGATAATAAAGCTGGCTTACGAATTACTTTCCTATTTTAACCTATAATTTGAAATTTAACAATAGTTTTTTTATAATCAAAGGGCCAGTCCTAAATCCCTATCGAACGCCTTAAAATTTCCTTCTAAAGCCCCTTAAAGTTCCTTAAAAACTCTTTTAGAGCCTTTAAAACGCCTTTAAGCGGCCCCAAAAGGGCCGCTTAAGGGCGAATGATTTAAATTGTGAGGGTCAAAAAAACCTTAGGGGCTAAAGTTTTTTGGGGGCCAAGTTTTTTGGGGCCATATTTTTTTAATGGCCAAGTTTTTTAAGCCTCGCCCCCTAAGCCCTTCCTTTAGCGCCCTACTCGGACCTTTAGTGGCCAAGTTTTTTTAAGCATCGCCCCTAAGCGAGGCCTTTAGCGAGCTATTCGGACCTTTAATCGACTCTTAAGGCGAAGAATTTTTAGGAGCTAAGGCTTTGGCCTTGGTTAAGGGCCAATAAGCACAGCCCCACGGCGGTGGCGTACCCAGGATCTAGGGCGATTTCGGGTAAACCGCTAACGCGCGTTGCTTCCCCCCGACGAACCGGTTTGGCCAGAACCTTCTGACTGATTTCCGGGACGTCCGATAAAAGGGACGACCCGCCGGTCACCACTACCCCGTTAATCCGCTCGTCTAAACCCCTTTGGGTGAGCTCTTGATTAATGACCATAAAAATCTCTTCGACCCGATCCGCTAGGATCTGGCGAACCAGACTTAAGTTATTCTTTTCCGGGGGAGCGGCCTCTTCCGGGGGAAGGCTGACATAACGGTCCAGAGGTGAAAGATCGGGATCGCTAATATCGCTCCCGACTTTGAGTTTTTCCGCCAACTCCGAGGATAGGCCTAAACCTTGAGCCAAGTCGTAAGTTAAGTTCTTACCGCCTAAGGACAAAACCGCGGTGTGGCGGAGCTGATCCTCCGAATAAACCGTGACGTCCGTAAAATTCTGGCCAATGTCCAAAAGGGCCACGCCCGAGAGCTTTTCCTCCGGGGTTAAAACCGCTTCCGCCGTGGCCATAGAATCCAAGACCACCGCGATAACATTTAAACCCGCTTGTAAAACGCAGTTAACGAGATTACTAATCGCCTCGTTTGATCCGGTGAGAGCCAGGACTTTAACCGCCAAGCGGGCCCCTTTAAGGCCCAAAGGTTGAGCGGAGGAGAAAGGCGCGTCATCGACCTGGTATTCTAAGGGTTTGGCGCTTAAAACCTCGCGACCTTGGGGAACGTTGGCGACCAGAGCGGTATTAGCGGCCTTAATGGCCAGGTCAACATCTTTTTTAGTGATGGTTGAGCCGGAAACCGCGATAGCGCCTTCAGCCATAAAGCTCTTAACGGTTCCCCCGGCCAGGCTTAGGATAACCGAGCTAACGCTCTGGCCGGACATTATTTCAGCCTCTTTAACGGCCTTCTGGATGGCCTCCGCGGTCCCCGCCAGATCGGTCACGAGACCATTTTGAACGCCAGTCGCCGGGGCCGAGCCCACGCCCATAAGGTTGAGGCCGCCTTCCGCGTTGGGCTCGGCCACTAAGCAGCGGATTTTGGTGGAACCAAGGTCTAATCCGACTAGGATTTCGTTTGACATAACCCTTTGACTCCTTATGTCCCTAGGGTTAGCCAGGTTTGACCCTTTTTAACCCCTTTAAAGCTCTGGGATAATTAGGTTCTTAACCCTTAAACCCAGGCGAATATTCTTGTTAAAAGTTAACAGCAAAACCTACCAACCACCTAAAATTATTGTTTTTTTACCTAAAAACGCTCCAACCAGCCTACCCGCCAGCCAGCCTACCTGCCAACCAGCCAACCTAGCGACCTACCAGCCTACCTGCCAGCCTACCTGCCAGCCTACCAGCCAGCCAACCTAGCGACCTACCTACCAGCCAGCCAGCCAACCTAGCGACCTACCAGCCGCTAATAGCTGTCCTATTACCCTCAATAATAGTTTGACCCAGGCGATTTCCGATCCTTAAGTTAAGACCTTCAGCGCCAAAGCGAGAAAGGCGAGCCAGATTTTTTTTAATTTACGGCTCTGAATCAGTATTTAGGCCGAAAATAAAGCTGGCTTTCCTTTTACTTTCTTATTTTATCATTAAATTAGAAATTTAACAACGCTTTTTTCATAATCAAAGGGAAATCGTCTATCCCAGCCTGTAGGCTTTCCAACTTCCGGCCAACTTCCGGCTAACTTCCCGCTAACTTCCGTCTAACTTCCCGCTAGCTTCCGTCTAACTTCAGTCTAACTTCCGGCCAACTTCCGGCTAACTTCCGGCTAGCTTCCTGGCTAGCTTCCCGGCTAACTTCCCGCTAACTTCCGTCTAACTTCCGGCCAACTTCCAGCTAGCTTCCCGTCAACTTCCCGCTAGCTTCCGTCTAACTTCCCGCCAACTTCCGGCCAACTTCCCGCTAACTTCCGGCTAACTTCCGACTAGCTTCCTGGCTAGCTTCCCGGCTAACTTCCCGCTAACTTCCGGCTAGCTTCCGGCTAGCTTCCGGCTAGCTTCCCGCTAACTTCCGGCTAGCTTCCGGCTAACTTCCGGCTAACTTCCGGCTAACTTCCCGTCAACTTCTGGCTAACTTCCGGCTAATGTCAGCGTTAACTTCCCATTAATTTCCCACTAGCTTTCCCACTAGCTTCCCGCCAACTTCTGGTCTAGCCCCCTAAAAAACTACTTAAACACAACTAAATGGACTTTAAATACTTTTTTAAGCGCTTAATAACAATTTAATAACCCTTTAACGACACTTTAACTACCCTTTAACGACCCTTTAGCGACCCTTTAACTACCCTTTAACAACCCTTAAACGACCCTTTAACGACCCTTTAACGGCCCTTTAACGGCACTTTAATTTTCCGTTAATCTTCCGTTGAATTACCTCTAGCTCTTCCCTAGCTCTCCCCTAGATCTCGTTGTTGTAGCGGAGAACCACCCGGGGCGGGGTCTCTAAGTGGATAAAAGCTAACCCCGCGGCCTGGCCGTTGACCTTTAAGTGGGCCATGACCCGACCTAAGCGCCGGAATTTTTCCAAGTACGACCCAAAGCCAACCCGCAACTTTAAGCCAGAGCGCCGAGTGAAGACCGTTAAACCGATATCATGGTCGTAATTGATTTCCGAGACGCTATCCAAGCGAAAGTCATCGGTCCGCGCCTCTAAGATGTCCATGAGAGAAAAAGCCTCTTTTAACCCTTCCATGACCAAAGGCCCGCCGCTCACTAACTCATCTAAAGAAAAACCGCTAATAATGGGCAGATCCGGGTTTTCCCCGGGGTCGAGCTTTTTAAAGGCTCGGCCCTTTTCGTCTAAGTAGTAGAGCTGATCCAAACTCACTAAGGCCTTAGGTTGATACTCTTTAACGGTCACTAACAAACCGTCCGGGAGAACCCGGCTCACGCTGGCCTCTTCCACCCAGGGTAAACCGGATAAACCGCTAACCGCGGCTTTGGCGTCAAAGGTTAAGTTATTGACCGGGCGATCTAGGCCCGAGGCCTTTAGAACCTCATCCATGGTCAAGTGGCCTAAGCCCGTTATCTTTAAGTGGCGCACCGCGAAGTAGTCGGACTTGGAAAAGTACAAGTACCCAGCCACTAACAAAACTGAGACCAAGCCCAAGACCACAAAGCCAATGAGCCCGGCGGCCAAAAGTTTCGCGCCCCGTTTGGCCCAAGCCGTGACCGAGGGGTTCAGCTCTTTGGGGCTGACCTTAGCGTTAACCGCTGGCCGAACCCGGGGGGCCTTTTTGACAAAGAGACTTTTAAAGCCTCCTTTGACTTTATTGTTTTTATTAAGGCGCATTAAGGGCCTAATGGAGGGCCGAGAGCTTGGATAGCCTTCCCGGGAGTTATTAACCGCCCGGTTCCGTTTGGCCAAACTTTTCCGAACGCTATTATTGTTTCTAACCATAAAACCTGTCCCCCGCTCGCGGTCTGGAGATTTCCAGTTTTAAACTTAAGCCAAACCGCTGAAAGACCTCTTGTTGGATGGCCTCCACCAAAGCCATAAAATCCGCGGCCGTGGCCCCCCCAACGTTTAAGATAAAGTTGGCGTGCTCCTCACTGACCTTAGCCCCACCGATCCGTCGCCCCCGAAAACCGCAGATATCGATTAATTGCCCAGCCGATAAGATCTCCCGCTCCCTTTTTTCGCCGCTGACGTCATCCAGTTCGCTCCCCCCGGCTGGCGGGGTCAAAGGGTTCTGGAAAACGCAGCCTAGGGATTTTCCTTTGGGTTGATTGGATCTTAAAGTTAAACAGTCTTCGGTCTTTCTTAGGATTTCCAAAGGATCCTCGCGGGTTAAGGCCAGTTCCACCTCCAAGACGATCCCGCCGAAAGGCCCTAAGTCCAAGTTCCGGTAAGTAAAGTCTAAAGCGGGCCGAAAAATGTCTCTCGTCACCCCATCGGCCCCTAAAACCCGGATGCGATCGACTAGTTCGCCAATGGAGCCTAAGCGACCGCCCGCGTTTTGCCGGATAGCCCCGCCTAAGGTCCCGGGTAAACCGACTAGCGGCTCCAAGCCGCTCAAACCAAACTTTTGGGCTAAGCTCACAATGGATCTAGCCGTGGCCCCAGCCCCGGCGATGATCTTGCGGCCAGCCACAAAGACCCCTTTAAACCCCTCCCCCAAGGTCAGAACCAACCCCCGAAACCCGTGGTCCTCAAAAAGGGTGTTACTGCCGCCGCCTAAGACAAAGACGGGTAAATTACCGGCCTGGCAGAGCTCCAAAACGTCCAAAAGATCGTCCTCGTCAAAAACTTTAGCCAAATAGGGGGCCTTACCGCCCACGCCTAAGGTGGTTAAACCGGCCAAAGGGACGTTTTGTTTAATGGGGCTAAAAGGATGGGTCTTAGCCCATTTATCGGGATCGAATCTCATGAGACAGCTTTTTGGCGATTCCTTCTAAGGTTTAAAAAGCTAACCTATATCTATCTTTTGGGGGTTAGCAATTTTTATCGTCTTTGGCTAAGCGTAAAACTATTTCCTCGCCCGCTTGGTTAACGTTACCGGCGCCTAAGGTTAAAACCACGTCCCCGGGTTTAATTAGGTCCAGGGCCCTTTCCACTAAATTCTTAACCGACCCAATATACTCCACGTTCCGATGGCCTTTGGAGCTAATGGCCCCGGCCAGTTTTTGGCTATTAACCCCCTCAATAGCCGGTTCCCCGGCCCCGTAGATGTCGGCTAAGAGTAAAGCGTCAGCCTGGTTAAAGGAGCGCGAGAACTCCTCAAAGAGATCCACGGTCCGCGAGTACCTATGCGGTTGGAACAGAACCAGCTTCCGGCGATCCGGAAAACACTCGGCCAAAGTGGCTAGGGTGGCTTTGATTTCCGAGGGGTGATGCCCATAATCGTCGAAAACCAAAACGCCCTTAATTTCGCCCTTTTTCTCAAACCGTCGGCCCACGCCCTTTAAAGAGCTAATCCCGCTGGCGATAACCTCCGGGTCCAAGCCCAACTCCAAACCCACCGTGGCCGCGGCCAAAGCGTTTAAAACATTGTGCCGACCCGGTAAAGTCACGGTGACCCGGGCCAAATTCTCGTTCCGAAAGTTTAAGGTAAAGGTATGGCCCCACTTTTCTTGGACAATGTCTTTGGCCGTGGCCTCGGCCACGGCCGATAAACCGTAAGTTATGTACCGCTTTTTAATCTTGGGGATTAAGGACTGGACCCTGGGGTCGTCCAAGCAAATGACCGCGGCCCCGTAAAAGGGGACCCGGTTAATAAAGGTTAAAAAAGTTTCCTCTAAGTGGCTCATGTCCCGGTAGTAATTCATGTGCTCTTGGTCAATATTGGTGACAACGCTAATAATGGGGGATAAGAGTAAAAAGGACCCATCCGACTCGTCAGCCTCAGCCACTAAAAACTCGCTTTGACCTAAGCGGGCGTTGGACCCTAAGTTGACGATCTTCCCGCCAACCACCAAAGTGGGGTCCAGACCGCCGGTGGTTAAAACCATGCTTAGTAACGAGCAGACACTCGTTTTACCGTGCGAGCCGGCCACGGCGATGGAGTTTTTAAGACGCATGATCTCGGCTAGCATCTCGGCCCGGGGGATCACCGGAACGCCAATTTTCCGGGCCGCCGTCACTTCCGGGTTATCCTCGCGGACGGCCGAGGAGATGACCACGGCCTCGGCCCCTTGGATATTTTCCGGGGCGTGGCCGTAAGTGACGCGAACCCCCATCTCGGCTAACCGTTCCGTTTGCGGGCCTTTCTGGAGATCCGAACCGGAGACGCGGTGGCCCAGGTTAAAAAGGATCTCCGCGAGACCGCTCATGCCGATGCCGCCCACCCCCACGAAGTGGACCTGGCGCCGCTTATGATACATAGTCGTCCTTACTTAAGTTAACCGGCTTACTTTCCAACGGGTTACTGGCTGATGGTTTACTTTCCGATGGGTTACTTTCCGTCGGCTTACTGGCCGACGGCTTACTTTCCAACGGGTTACTGACCGAGGGGTTACTGGCCAATGGGTTACTGGCCAACGGGTTACTGGCCAAGGGATCACTGGCCGAGGGGTTACCTGCCGATGGGTCACTGGCCAAGGGGTTACTGGCCAAGGGCTGACCCGCGGGCGGGGCCCAGCCGCTTAGTCTCAATAAATGGGTGGCCATGACTGTGGCGGCCTCTAAGTTAACTAAGGAGCGGCCTAAGCCGGACATGGAGTTCAACTTATGGGGGTCCTCCACTAATCTTTTAACCACGGTCACAATGTCATAAAGCTCGGTCTCGGGTTTAACCAAGGCCGCGCCCAAAGCGGCTAAACCTTGGGCGTTAATAGTCTGGTGATCGTCAGCGGCCGAGGGTAAGGGGATTAAAATGGCCGGTAACCCGACCGCGGCCAGTTCGGTGACCGTTAAAGCCCCAGCCCGGGTGACCCCTAAATGGGCTTTCGCGTACAGCCGTTCCGGGTCGCTAAAAAAAGCTTTGGTCTCGTGCCGGACGCCTAAGCGGTTATAAAAGGTTTTAATCAACCCTTCCCCCTTAACCCCGGTCTGGTGAAAGACCTCAAAATCCACATGGGCTTTAGCTAAAGCGGCCACCACTTCCATGGCCACGGTGTTGACCCGATTGGACCCTTGGCTACCGCCTAAAAACAGAAGGTACAAGGGCCCATGCGGATTATAGTTTTTCTTTTGCCCATAAAGGGCGGCGATTTCCGGGCGAATGGGGTTCCCGGTTAAAACGGCTTTCCCTTTCGGAAATGCCTCGACTCCTTTAGGGAACCCCACAAAGACAATTTTCGCCAGCTTAGCCAATAAGCGGTTGGTTAAACCAGGACGCGAGTTTTGCTCATGGAGGGCCAGGGGCTTAAAATTTAAGTAAGCGGCTAAACCCACCGGGCCCGCCACATACGACCCGGCCCCAAAGAAGACCGTGGGCTTAAAGCGCCAAATAACTAAGATAGCTTGGAAAAAACCCCAGACCGCCATAATTAGGGCTTTGACCTTCGCCAACTTCGAGACGCCTTTAAACCCTTTCCCGGCTAAGACCACCCGGTCCCAACCAGCGGCGTCGAGGAGGTTCCCCTCGGCCGGGCGACCGACCCCGGCGAAGAGAATCTGAGCTTCGGGGCATAGCTTTTTAATGGCCGTGGCCACGGCCATGGCCGGAAATAAGTGGCCCCCCGTGCCCCCGGCCCCGATTAAAATTTTCGGGGTTTTCACGGGCTCACGTACGATCCGCCAGGGTCCACGGGCTGACGGGACTTGGCTCCCTCTAACCCACCTTGACCGGCGATATTGAGTAAAATCCCCATGGCCGCGCAGGTCACAATTAGACTCGACCCGCCGTAGCTAAAGAAGGGTAAGGGGAGTCCTTTGGAGGGCCATAAGGACAAGGCCACGCCCATGTTTAAAAAGGCCGGAATGACCACCACCATGGTTAACCCCGGGGCTAAGTAAAAACCGCCCAAGTCTTTGGCCATGAGCCCAATCTTTAGCCCCCGACAGCAGAGGCATAAGAACAAGAAGGCCACGATAAAGACCCCAATAAAGCCCAGTTCCTCGCCCACCACCGAAAAGATGTAATCCGTATGGACCTCGGGCAAAAAGGAGAGCTTCTGGATACTGGCCCCGGGCCCGGTTCCGGTTAAACCGCCGTTAGCGAAGGCGAAAAAGGAGTGGATAATGGGGTAACCGCTATTTTGGGGATCGCTCCAGGGGTCAAACCAACCGGAGATGCGGGAGACCCGGTAACTAAAGACGCCAATCATGATCCAAATGGTCGGGATGGCCACCACGCCTAAGATGATAAAATAGATATACCTTAACCCGGCCACAAAGAGCATGGTGAAGATGAGGGCCATAATAATCATGGCCCCGCCTAAATCCTTTTCCAAAAGAATCAAGATGACAAAGATGACCATGGTTAATAACTGGGGCAAAAAACCGTGGCTAAAGCTATTGACCAGATCGCCTTTTTGGCTTAAGGAGCGGGCCGTGTAAATCACCACCGCTAGTTTGGCCAGTTCCGAGGGTTGGATCGAGGCGAAGGGCAACCACCGAGTGGCCCCGCCGGCGGTCACCCCCACGCCCGGGATGAGGACGGCGATTAAGGAGACCACGCTCACGGCCAGAATGGCCGGGGCCAGCTTGAGCCAAAACTGGTAAGGGATCTTCCAGAGAGCTAAGATGGCCAAGAACCCCAAAACAGCGTGCCGTAACTGACGCTGGATATAATAGTAAGGATCCCCATGGTCGATGGCCCCCGGGGTGTAACTGGCCGATTGGAGCATGACCAAACCAATGGCCAATAAAAAGAGGATTAAAGTCGCTAAAACCGTGTCCAAGGGGACTTTACTGCGCCGAAAAAGGCTCATGGCCCACCTCCTAACCCACTTGGGAAATGATGTACCCTTATCTAAAGGTTATGAACCGCCCGGGCGAAAGAGTCGCCCCGGTCCTTATAGTCCTTAAACTGGTCAAAACTTGCGCAAGCTGGGGATAATAAGACTATTTCCCCGGGGCTGGCCAGGGTGGCCGCGACCTTAACCGCCTCGTCCAGAGAGTCGGCTAAATGGATCGGGGCCGCGCCCTTTAAAGCCGCCCCCATTTTATGGCGACTTTCGCCGATTAAAACCAAATCTTTAACCCGGTTTTGGACAAAGGGTCGTAAATAACTAAAATCCAAACCCTTATCCCGACCCCCCGCGATTAAGACCACTGGAGAGGAAAAGCTCTCTAAGGCCCGAGCCACGGCCCCGACATTGGTGCCCTTGGAGTCGTCAAAGAACCTAACCCCCTTAATTTCCTTCACTAACTGTAAACGATGGTCCCCGGGGGCGAATTTTTGGGCCACAAGTAAGGCCGCTTCAGGCTTAACCCCAGCGGCCAGGGCTAAACCCACGGCGGCTAAAACGTTTTCTTGGTTATGGGCCCCGGTCAATAAAAAACTGGACCACTTAGCTTCGGCTAAGACCTTAGCCCCCTCGACCACGCTTAAAATTTCGTCTGACCCGACCTTCTGGATAAAACCGCCAAATTCGGGTTTTTTAACCCGCGAAAAACCGAACCTTACGCCTTTGACTTTGGCCGCGGCTAAATACGGGTCATCCTCGTTAACTATCCCCCAGTCGCAAGAATTCTGGTTATTAAAGATCCGAAACTTAACCTTAAAGTACTCGTCCAGATCCCCATGGCGATCTAAATGATCCGGGGATAAGTTTAAAAAGGCCGCTCCTAACGCTTTAAAATCTTTAACCGTCTCCAACTGGAAAGATGAAACCTCTATAACCGCCCAAGCGGGGACAGGCTCACCCTTAACCTCTAATAAAGCCAGATTAGCTAAAGGGTTCCCAATGTTGCCGCCCACAAAAGGGGCCGCCCCCAAGTTTTGGGTTAATATTTCCCCAGTTAAAGAAGTGGTGGTGGTTTTGCCATTGGAACCCGTCACGGCTAAAATCGGTCGATTTATAAACCGAGAAGCTAGCTCCATTTCCCCGATTATTTCCCGGTTTAAAGCTCGAGCGGCGCTTAAGCCCTTCTGGTTAAAAGGGACCCCTGGGGATACGACTATGAGCTCAGCGTTCTTGTAATATTCTAGGTACTCTTGACCAAATAAGCAAGTGACTTTTTCGGAAAATATTTTTTCGTCTATATTTAGATCTTCTAAAGTCTTAAGATCGGTTATTTGGACGTCCGCCCCTTTAGCCACCAACAATTGGGCCGCGGCTAAACCAGATTTTCCGGCCCCCACCACTAAAACTTTTTTATTTTCTAAGTTAAATTCCATTGGTTTCTTCTACCGGAGCTTTAAGGTGGATAAACCGGCTAAACCCAAGATAATGGCGATAATCCAAAACCGGATAATGATTTTCGGCTCCGGCCAGCCCTTAAGCTCAAAATGATGGTGCAAGGGAGACATCCGAAACAACCGGCGTCCCCCGGAGGTTTTAAAAAAGGCCACTTGAAAGATGACCGATAAGGCCTCAATGACAAAGAGCCCGCCCACTAAAATGAGGACCAATTCTTGCTTAACGATTAAAGCCGCTAAACCCAAAGCGGCCCCTAAGGAAAGTGAGCCCACGTCCCCAAGAAAAATATCGGCCGGATACGTGTTAAACCACAAAAACCCTAAACCCGCCCCGATTAACGAGGCCAAGACCACGGCCAATTCCGAGGCCCCGGGCACCCCGGTAATCTGGAGGTAATTGGCGATAACCGAGTTCCCGGCGCAATAGGCGAAGACCATATAAGTGCCCGCGGCCATGATTAAAGGCCCAATGGCTAGTCCATCCAAACCATCGGTTAAATTGACCGCTGAGGAGGTCCCAACGAGGACCAAAGCCGCGAAGACCACGTAAAAAGGCCCTAGGTTAATGGCTAAAGACTTCAAACCCGGAATGGTTAAAGTTGGATCAAAGCCTGGGTCTAGGTAAAGGTACAAGCCCGCCCCGAGGCCAATGAGCCCTTGGGCCAAGATCTTCTGTTTACCGGATAGGCCAAAGTTTTTTTTCCGTAAAACCTTTAAAAAATCGTCTTGAAAGCCGATTAAAGCGAAGAGAATAGTGACAATCCAAATGAGCCAGACCGAGCGGGCCGCCGGATCGGCCCATAAAAAGCAGGACACCAAAGCGGTGGTTAAAACCATGATCCCGCCCATGGTCGGGGTTCCGGCTTTTTTCTGATGGCTAGCCGGGCCTTCCTCGCGGATATATTGCTTGACCTGGAAGGATTTGATCAAAGCGATAAATTTGGGCCCAAAAATGAACCATAAAAGCATCGAGGTCAAAGAGGCCAGGATGATGCGAAAGGTGATATACCTAAAGACATTTAAAACTGACAGCTCCTCGATTAAGCTTAAGGATAGTTTGTAAAGCATGCTCGTCCTTATCAATAATCCGTAGACGCTCGAAGCCGGAGACGCTCGAAGCCGGAAACGCTCGTTTAACTAAGAAGCTTAGCCACGGCCCGCTCTAAGCCCACGGCCCTGGACCCTTTAACTAACACGTAGCCCTTATCCCCCATTAGACCCTTGGCCCAAGCCGCCGCTTCTTCAGGATTGGGAAAAACCCGTAAAGCGAAACGGGGTTTAATGGCCGCCCGAGCCCCGGACTCCATATAGCGAGAAAATTTCCCCACTACCCCCAAAAAATCCAAACCCATGGAGGCGACAATGTGGCCCACCTCCCGGTGATACTCTTTTCCTTGGGGCCCTAGTTCCAGCATGTCGCCTAAAATGGCCCCTTTAACCCCGGGGCCAGGTAAAGAGGCTAAAACTTTTAAAGCCGCTTTCACCGAATTGGGGCTGGCGTTATAGCTATCGTCCAGGACCACGTAACCCCAGCGGCTTTTAGTGGGTTTTAAACGCCCCGTAACCGGTTCCATTTGGCTTAAACCGGCTTTAATTTCCGCTCGGCCCCGACCAAAAGCCAAAGCCCCGGCGGCCGCGGCCACGGCGTTTAAGGCGTTACCTTCGCCTAAGAGCTTTAATTTAACTTCGAGGTTAGCCAAAGCTGGGCCGCCAAAAATTATTTTTTGGCCCTCTATTCCAAGATCTTTCCGGGCCTTTAGCCAAACTTCCCCCTTTTGGCCATAATAAAAAGCCCGGGCGGCTTTTTCTTTGAGCTCAGCCACAATTAAAGGATCGCCTTTGTTAACCACAGCGATGGCCCCCGGGGCCAAACCGTGGATAAGCTCGGCTTTGGTTTTAGCGATGGTTTTAATATCCCCAAAAAACTCCAAGTGGGCTGGGCCTAGGGCGGTGATTAAACCCACATCCGGTAAAGCGATCTTCGTTAAGTAACTAATATCCCCCGGGGCGGCGGCCCCCATTTCCAAAACCGCCTCCAAAGGGGGTAAAGGGTTATTGACTATGGAAAGGATGGTTAAAGGCAACCCCACTTCGTTATTAAGGTTCCCTTGGGTGGCTAAAATCTCCCGATAAGGGGCGGGGCCCCCTGGGGCGGCTAAGATATTTTTAACCATCTCTTTGACCGTGGTTTTGCCTAAGGAACCAGTGATGGCCAAGACCTTAAAACTAGCCCGCCGCCGAACGCCTAAAGCCAGATCGCCTAAGGCCTTTAAACCGTCTTTAACCAAAATGGCCGGCTTTAAAGCCAGATCCCCGCGCTCGGCGATAACCGCCCCGGCCCCGGCTTTTAAGGCCGGGATAACAAAATCGTTCCCGTCAAAGTTCGGCCCTTTAATGGCCACAAAGAGCTCACCCGGTTTAATAGTCCGGCTATCCACCGAGACCCCGGGAAAGGTTAGATCCCCCACGAAAGGCCCTTGCCACTCGCCTTTAACGTCCGTTAGAACATTGGTCAGTTTTAACCCCCGGGTTTTCGGGGGGTCCAGGCTAGTCATTAGAAGCCTCCAAGGGCTTTAAGGGCGGCTAAAGCCACTTTCCGGTCGTCAAAGGGAAACTTTTCCCGGCCTATTATTTGGTAATCCTCATGGCCTTTACCGGCGATCAAAAGGATATCCCCAGTGTTTAAACTATTTATGGCCAGATTTATAGCCGTCTTACGATCTGGCTCCACCGCGTAACCGTAAGACGCCGTTTTTAGGTCCTTAGCCTTTAGCCGGGGCCAACCCACGAGCCCACCTTCGGTTTCTTGGATAATGGCTAAAGGATCCTCGGTTCTAGGGTTATCCGAGGTTAAGATGCCGATCTGGGCGTAATCTTTAACGGCCTTCCCCATTAAGGGCCTTTTTAAGCGATCCCGATCCCCGCCGCAGCCAAAAAGGGCCATGAGCCTTACTGGCTTTAATTCTTTTAAAGCCATAAGAACCGTTTTTAAGGCCCCCGGGGAATGGGCGTAATCGACTAAAACTAAGGTCCCTTTAGGGCTAGGCACTTTTTCCAAGCGACCGGGGGCTCCAATGGCCTTACTTAAAGCTTCTTTAATGGCGCTGACGGGAACCCCCTTTAAACCGGCTAAAGCCGCGGCCCCTAAAAGGTTTTCCGCGTTGTAATCGCCGATTAAGGGGGACTCTTGGTCCCAAGAGCCCCACGGGGTCTCTATCGTGAGCTTAAGGCCGGTTAAGCTCTTTTGGATATTGGTTCCTCTAACTTTAGCCGAAGAAGTGAACCCATAGCCTAGAGCCCGATCCCCTAGTTCCTTTAGGAGTTCTTGGCCTTTGGGGTCATTAACCCCAATCACCGCTCGAACGGCCTTATCATCCTTTAAAAACTCGAAAAAAAGTTTTTTTTTGGCTTTAAAGTAACTCGCTAAATCCCCATGAAAATCCAAGTGATCTTGGGTTAAATTGGTGAAAAGGCCATAAGCGAAGGTTAGACCTTTAACCCGACCCAACTCTAAAGCGTGACTGGAGACCTCCATAATCACCGTTTGGCAATTATCTTTAGCCATCTCGGCTAAGGTCCGCCACAGTAAGGGCCCTTCGGGCGTCGTGTTAGGGGCTTCTCTAACCGCCCCGGGCCAACGGTACTCAATGGTCCCCATGACCCCGGTTTTTAGATTATGAGCTTTTAAGATAGCCTCCAACAAGTAAGAGATGGTGCTTTTACCGTTGGTGCCAGTTAAACCAATCAGCTCTAAGTTTTGCGCTAATGGCTGGTAAATCTCTTGGGCCGCTTGATTGACGATGGCCCGAAACCCCTCCTTCTGGGGAGCCACGATCCGCGGCCCACAGGGGATATCCGGCTCGGTTAAGATAACCGCCTTGGCCCCAGCTTTAAGAGCTTTTTCGATATAATCGCGGCCATTAACCCCTAAGCCCTCTATGGCCGCGAAGAGATCCCCAGGGGTAACTAACCGACTGTCCTCGGTTAAGCCGCTGAGCCAAAGATCGCTTCCTAAAGCTGGCTCGCCTTCTAAAGCTAGATCGCCGCCTAAAGCTGGTTCGCCTTTTAAAGCTGGCTCGCTTTCTAAAGCTGGCTCGCCGCCTAAAGCAGGCTCGCCGCCTAAAGCTGGCTCGCCGCCTAAAGCTGGCTCGCCGTCTAAAGCTGGCTCGCTTCCTAAAGCTTTAAGGCCTAAACGCTTGGCCAGCTCGGTTAAAGTTAGGCCAGGGTGGGGCTTAAGGTCGGCCAAAGCTGATCCTAGCGATTTCGCCCGCCGCCACCTTGGCCCCCGGTAAGGGCCACTGCTCCACGGCCAAGCCGCTCCCGGCGTACTCCACGTTTAAGCGAAACTGGCTTAATAGATTCATGACTTCCCGCATGGACAAACCCTTTAAGCTGGGCATAATCCCGGGTTCCCCATCCTCTTTGGGGGGAGCGATTAAATCCTCGGTCGGGGCTAAACTTTCAAAGTCCAAGCTTTCGGTCACGTAACCTTTGTAGTCTTGACCTAAAGAGGGGATGGGCCCAGGTTGGCCGCGATCGCCTTTTTTAATCTTGACCATTAAAAAGTTGGCCGCGCCTTTATCGGTCACCACCCCGGGGGCCCGACCAGCGGAATTGTCCTTGGCCTCCACTGGCCAAGCCGGCTCCACCGTCTCTTCGATCATGGGAATGTCCAAAATGGGCAAAGCTTGCTCCAAAATCACTTTAGCCACCGGTGCCGCCACCTCCCCGCCATAATAGGCTGGCCAAGGCTCCATTAAGGCCACAAAAACGCACAGTTCTGGGTTTTGATAAGGGGCCACCCCCACAAAGGAGGCCACGTATTTGTCTTTGGAGTAGGTGTTTTTGCCTGGTGAAACGCTTTGCGCGGTCCCGGTCTTACCGGCCACTGGATACCCGGGGATATCGGCTAAGCGGCCCGTGCCCTTCTTCATGGTGGCCATGCGCATCATGGCCAATACTTGCCGAGCCGTAAGCGGCGAGACCACTTGCCGGACGATTTGCGGCGTCATTTGCTCAATGATCCGGCCCTCATCGTCAATAACCCTGGAAACCAAGGTGGGGCGCATCAAAACCCCGTCATTGGCCAAAGAGGCCACGGCCATGGTCATTTGGAGAGAGGTCACGGACAAACCTTGCCCAAAACTAATGGATGCGGCGTCAGCTGGATACCACTCCTTGGGGGGCCGCAAGCGACCGGCGGATTCGCCCGAGGGGTAGGCTAAACCCGTCTTTTCCCCAAAGGCGAAACGCTTTAAATAGTTATAAAGCTTGTATTGCCCAAGCGTCTCCCCGATTTTAATGGCCCCAATATTGGAGGAGACTTGGATAATGCGGCTGACCGTTAAATCGCCATAGCTACCCGAGTCTTTAATGGTGTTGGTGCCGCCCTCGATTTTGTACAACCCATTTTCACAAAAGAAAACGGATTCCGGGGTGATGAGTTTTTCCTCTAAAGCCGCGGCCGTGACCAGCACTTTAAAGGTGGAGCCAGGCTCAAAGGGGTCAGAGAGGACTTTATTCCGGCGATCGGCCTCGGCGCTTTCTTGGTAGCGATTGGGGTCAAAGGTGGGGTAAACCGCGGAGGCCAAGATTTCCCCGGTGCGCACCCGCACCACTAAGGCCTGGCCGCTGACCGCGTTACGGTCAATCACGGCTTTTTCTAAGGCCTTTTCCGTAATCCTTTGGATCTGCCGGTCCAAGGTCAGCATGACCGAGGCCCCTTTGGGTTGGCTTAAGGCTTGGTCCGGGAGATCCATAATGATCCGGCCTAAACGGTCTTGCCGGACCACCACGCCTTTGGGGTTAACCCGTAAATACTTATCCAAGGCCAGTTCCAGACCTTCTAAACCCCCCCCGTCTTTACCGACAAAACCGAGTAAATGGGCCGCGAGGACGCCATTGGGGTATTCCCGGCGATACTCTTTTTTTAGCCGAACTCCCCGAATTTTGACCTGGCGCATGGCCTCGGCCTCCTCATCGGAGATGTGCCTTTTAATCCAAGAAAAGGTGCGCTCTTTGGGCTGACGGTTGGGGGCCGTGGCGCTGGTCCCGGGCAGGGATTTTAAATCCTCAAACTTTTGGGCTAAGGTCTCATAGTCCATGTTTAAGGCTTTGGACAGGGCCAAGACCGCTTCTCCGCGCTCTTTGACCGTGGCCCCATCCACGTAAACCGAGTTGGTGGCCACCGAGGAGGCCAGCTTTTCCCCATTGCGGTCATAGATTTCGCCGCGAACCGAGTCCAAATCATAGAACCGCTCGGAGGTCTTGCGGGACTCCTCCACCAGGATATCGCGCTTCACCACTTGGATCTCAAAGGCCCGAACTATCTGGGCGAAAAAAACGAGGACAAAGACGAGTAAAAGCCATTTGAGGCGATCTTGTTTGTCTTGGGGCAGTTGTCGCATAATATCACCCGCCTTAAAGGAGCCCTAAGACTTACGGCCCCTTAGCGCCCTAATCAATAACCACTATCTGGCCTTGGCTGGGGCTGACCAAACCCAAGTCCCGCCGAGCCACCGTCTCCAAATCATCCAAGGAGGCCAAACGAGCCAGCTCCACTTTTAAGCGCCTATTCTCCTCCCGCAGTTGGACTTGATAATTCGTTAACCGCGAAACCTCCATGCCCAGCTCGTTTTTGCTGTGCGAGGCCCGGATAATGATTAAAAACCCAATAAAAAAGGCCACCACCATTAAAGAGACCAAAAAGAAGTTCTTGGCCGACAAAAACCCCAAATCCATGTCCGGGAGCCGGGCCAAAAGCTGGTTTTCCGGGAGACGTGACCGTTCCAGCCGCTGCCGCTCCACCATTTGGGTCCGATTTTTGGAGCCGGCTTTTAAAGCCTTTTTCCACTTGGGCTGGATGATGGCGAGGGATCCCGAAGACGCGATGGGCCCTGGTTTACTGAAAAAGCTGAATAATCCCATTTTTCCGGCCTCTAAAGGTTAATTGTTTAACGGCTAATTAACTTCTAATCACTAATCAATATTTAACTATAATTGAACTTTTAACTGAGATTTAAATTTTTTAGACAAGAATTCTATAAAGAAAAATAAGTATTTTTCAATTAAATAATAACAGCGTTTTTTATTTGTGGTATGAGACGCCCGACCCGCAGCTTAGCCGACCGAGAACGGGGATTAGCCTCTAGTTCTCTAGGCGTGGGGGTAAGGGGTTTTTTGCACAGGTTGTCCCAGATTTTTTGGCCTTCCACGGAGGCGAAACAATGTTTGACTTGACGGTCTTCCAATGAATGGAAGCTTATGACCACTAAACGACCGCCCGGTTTCAGGCTGCCGGGGGCCGTTTTTAGAAGCGTGGCCAAAGCTTCCATCTCTTGGTTTACGGCCAGCCTAATCCCCATAAAAACTTTGGTGGCCGGGTTCGTGCGGGCGTGATGTCCAGAACGCCTTAGAACTCGGCTAACCAAGCCGGCTAGCTCGCCGGTGGTTTTAACAGGGCTTTTGGCTCTTTCAGCGATGATTGTTTTAGTTAACCTAAGGCTACTCCTTTCTTCCGCTTGGTAGCGGATAAGCTCAATTAGTTGTTTTTCTGACCAATTATTGATTATGTCAAAAGCTGATATCTCGCTCTCTGGATCCATTCGCATATCCAAAGGCTCGTCTCTCAACCAAGAAAAACCGCGTCCCTCGCCGAATAGTTGCCGACTGGATAACCCTAGGTCAGCCAAAATCCCCTGCGGTTGACCCAACTTCAGTTCCGCTAAGATCGTCTCTAAGTCGGCGAAGTTGGCTTTTTTTAAGATCAACCGGCGATCCCCTTGGCCCCAGATGGTGGCCCACCTTAAAGACTCAGGATCGCGATCTACGGCTAAAAGTTTCCCTCTAGGCCCCAGTTTAGAAAGGATCAAACGACTATGGCCGCCCCCGCCTAAGGTTAAATCCACGTAAAAGCCGTCCGACCGAACGTCTAAACCCCACAGGACCTCATTGGGGAGAACCGGGATGTGGCCAAAATTTTGGGACCATTCGTCCGGTTTAAAGGGCTGACCCAAAAAGTCCGGGATAGCCGGGCCCCTTAAGCGGGACCGTAGCGGCTTTTTGGCGGTCTTATGGCCCTCTTTTAACATTCCGGCAGTCGAGCCGTCTCCGGGCCTAAAGTTAACGCCCGTTTTTCCTCAAGCTCCTGGGCCGCCCGCCACAACTCAATATCTTTAAGCTCATTGGCCGCGTAGATTTCCGGCGACCAGATCTCGATCCGCGGGCCCGCCCCATTGACGATCACTTTTTGGCCTAAATCCACCCCGATCTTTTCCCGGTAATTGGCTGGGATTAAGATTCGGCTGGCTTTGTCCATACTAACGGTCTCCACGTTGGCGAAAAGGAGCCTTTGGGCCGCGGTTTTCACCGCCGTGCTCGGGTACCGCTCAGCCTGGCTAAAGTCGGCCACGACCTCATTCCACACCTCATAGGTGTAGATAGCCAAGTAGCTGTTGGCCGGGAAATAACTTAGGTACAGACGCTCCGGGATGTCCGTGGACCGCGTAATCTCCTCGCGCAAGGAACTAGGGAGAGTCAAGCGACCCTTCTCATCCAGCGCGTAAGGGTAATTACCCTTAAAAATTGGCGATCCTTTTTGGCTCATTCCGTTTACGCCTTTAACTTCGACCCCTTCTAAAGGTCCAAATTTGGACCCCCTCACCCTGGCGGGTGGATACATTATTAATACGGGACCGTTCCCCATTTGTCAAACGAAATCTCGATATTTTTTCCAAATTTTTGGGATTATTCACCACTAAAACCCACGACCTCTAACCTAAGTGTTTTTTCAGAATTTAACCCCTATATACAGACCCTATTGGCGGGGCCTATCGAGGCTAAAAATTGACTTAAACTTGGGCCAACGACTTTTTAGCGGGAAATTTTTGGACCAATGTCGACTAAAAGCGCCCCCTGGACCAAATCTGGACCAAAAGGCGACCCCAAACCGCGACCAAAATAGACCGCCACCTCCGGGAACCCAGTCCCAAAGTTGACGTTTTTCATATTATGTTGGTCGCGAAGATTCATAATATGTCCGATAAACGGCTATAAAAAGTAAGTAAAAAAACGATTAGCTTAAAAAAGGCTATTTACGTCTAACTAGGATGGGACCATTCTCGGGCCTATTCAAGCTACCTATTCAAGCGGCCTATTAACCGGAGCCGCCTTAGGCCCCCAGCTAACCGCGGCTTAAGGACTTAAAAACCAGCCCTTTAAAAGCCCCATTAAAGATACCTAAACCGAATTCCGAGCTAAGACGCTTTTTTAGCTTTAATATAATATCACAATCTCTTCTAGATTAAAACACCTAAAAATTTTTCGATTTTTATTAGCTTAAGCTGGAGATGACCCTTAGCGCGGCTAAGTTTGGTCGCGTTTTTGGTCGCTTAGGGTGATAGAGCCTAGAAAGTTATAGGAGGGGAAAAAACGAAAAAAAAGAAAAGTTTTAGTCGTGGAAGAGGCTGGATGATTTAAAGGGAGTCTTATTTAGCCCAAAAAACTTTACTATCAGTTGATAAAGCTATAGGAATAGATAAATTAGCGGTATCCGTTCACGATAAATTTTGACCCGCGGTAAAATGAGCTGTAAAATGAGCTGTTTTGGACTGTGAGCTGTTTTGGACACTTTTTAGAGCCCAAAAGAGCCTTTAGCTAGCTGTTTTAGCTAGCGTGTTTTAGCGATTTAACGCGTTCGTAATTTTGAGCCGAATATGGTATAGTTATATAAAGTCCTTAAAGTAAAGGTCCCCTTTTGTCACGCCAAAAGGCCAAAAGTCTATAGGACCTTAGTTTTGTTACCAATTAAGGTTACACGCCCCAACAAATACGGGGGTATAATGGAGCTAACCAATGGCCTTAAAAGATTTGCCTACGGAAGATTTACCTTTTACCGAAATAATTGACCATAACTATTTATACGCGGATAAGACCAGATACATATATCAGCTCTTGTTACGCCAGAAAGGTCAATTTTTTTTATCCCGGCCCCGGCGTTTTGGCAAATCCCTTTTGCTTGACACCTTGCGTGAGCTTTTCACCGGTAACCGCCAGCGTTTCGAAGGTCTTTGGATTGGCCAGTCCGATTACGACTTTAAAGCGTATCCCACCCTGTTTCTGACTCTTTCAACAATAGACTCGGACAGTCCTTCCGTCCTTAAAGACGAAATCCTAACGAAGCTTCAGGATGCCACTCCAAAAGGCCTTAAGGTTTTGGGAAAAACCCCAGCTACGTACTTTGGGAACCTCATAAAGGCTCTTCACGCGGAATTTAAGTCTAAAGTAGCGGTCCTCATAGACGAGTCTGACGCCCCAGTGACTGACAATTTAGCTAACTTTAAGGTAGCCGAAGCTAACAGAATTGTCCTCCGCCGCTTTTTCGCC
>JAISRZ010000017.1 GCA_031273455.1 Deltaproteobacteria bacterium
AAAACGCTCGCGGCGACCGGAGAACAGCTCTTTAAAAACGCTTAAAAGAAGGGTTTTGCCGAAACGCCGGGGCCGGGACAAAAAATAACATCCCTTGGAACTTTTAAGCGTCTCGCGGACAAATCTAGTTTTATCAGCGTATAAAAGGTTATTGTCTATTATTTGCGGGAAAGACCTAAGGCCTAATGGTAATCTTTTTAGGGTCATCTTTACTTCACTATTAAGCCATAGGACCTTGGTAAATCCCCCTTAAGATCTACGAATGGACGAAAAAGGGGGGTAAAGCTTTTAGTTTAAGAAAAAAGCCAAAAAACTTAGTTCGATCTCTTTTGGTTAACTAGGCCATACTATTGGTATTTTGACAACTTATATCGAGTAAAGGCCAAAAAGGGCCAGGCAAGTTTCGCGCCCTTTTAGCCTAAGATCATTGGCTACGTTTTTAAGGGTCCGAGCGTAAGGCCCTTTCCTTGTCGCGTCTTTACGGCGCGTTCCAAAGTCAAAAGCGTTTAGGCCTTACGAAATCCGTGAACGGATATAAAGCTCTAGGTAAACGGCTCAATGGTCAAAAAGCGGTTTTAGCGCTAGGCCAGAAAGGAATTAGGCGGTAGCCTTAACCAAGCCATAAAAAATTATTAACGAAAATTATTAAATGGTTATATAAATTTAAAGACAGCGAAAATATTTATTTAAACTAAATAAAAGATATTTTTCGCAATCTAAAAAGATAAAAGATATTAAAATAACCAATAAGCTCCTAGAGCCTATCTTGACAGGAAACGCCGAAAAAATCAAGGATAGTCGGGGAAAAACGAATCTTAAAAATTTAATGTGGAAGTTATATGGCTGGGAAAGATAAAAAATAAAGATTTAGACAAATAAATAACGAATAAATTAATTAAAATTAAACAATATAGTTTTTCGGGCCAGTTAAAAAATCAAGAAAGGCGATTTTAAACCTAAAAAGGGTCGGCTTAGCCAATTGGACGCGGCTAAAATCCCCCTTGGCCCTAAAGGCCAAGGGGGTAGGAGCTGAAATAGCTAGTAGGTTAGGGTTTAAAAATCATCGTCATCCATGGGCAGAGCCTGGGGGGCTTTAGCGGGCCCTTTTTTGGGCATGGGGCTCGGGGCCTTCGGGTGGTTATCCCTTTTATTGGTCCGGTTTTTTAAATGGACCGCGCCTTTCGGCCCATAAACGGCCTCGGACATCTGAGCCACCGCGTCCATGAGAGCGCTGGCTTCCTCAGATAGTTTACTGGCGGCCCCGGCCGATTCCTCGGCGCTGGCGGCGTTGGTTTGGGTGACTTTATCCATCTGATTCATGGCGGTCGCGATCTGGGTAATGCCTAAGGACTGCTCCTTGGAGGCCTCGGCCACCTCGGAGACTAACTGGGCCACTTTAGCCGCGTGGGCGCTCACCGTCTGAAAGGTCTCGGAGGTGGAGTTGACCATCTCGGAGCCCGAGGTGATATTGGAAATGGTGGCCGCGATCAGATCCGCCGTATTCTTGGCCGCGTCGGCGCTCCGGATGGCTAAGTTCCGCACCTCATCGGCCACGACCGCGAACCCGGCCCCGGCTTCCCCGGCCCGAGCGGCCTCCACGGCGGCGTTTAGGGCTAAAAGGTTAGTTTGGAAAGCGATCTCGTCGATGGTCTTAATAATCTTGCCGATTTCGTTCCCGGAAGTGGCGATATGGCCCATGGCGCTAATGACCCCGGTCATGGAGTGCTCGGCTTTGGCCACGGCCTCGGTGGCTTGGCTCATCAGAGCGTTGGCCTCCATGGCGTTATCCGAGTTTCTTTTGGTCATGGAGGTTAGCTGCTCCAAAGCGGCGCTCGTTTCCTCTAGGGAGGCGGCGTTTTCCGTGGCCCCTTCGGCTAAAGAGCCGGAGGAGGAGGACAATTCCTCGGCGGTCCGGTCCACTTCCAAGGCCTCAGCCGAAAGCGAGTCAATGACCGCGTTAATGGGCCCGGTGATGCTCCGCGTTAAAAAGAAGCCCAAAATAGCGCTGAGGATAATGGCCGTAAGACCCCCGGCGATCATGAGGATCCGCAAGGATCTAATGGAGGATTTAGTGGCCTGGGTAAAGTCGTTCGTGACCTCGGTTAAGGACCCGGACAAGGCGGTGGCGATATCCAAGGTCTGATCCCGGACTTTAAAGCGCTGATCGCGATCGGCTAAGAACTCCTCCATAATGGATTTTAAGTTGGCGCAAGCTTCGTGCGAGGCTTTGGCTTGGGTGCTGATTTCCCCCAGCATTTCCCGGTTGGATTGGGCCGTGGACTGGGCCAAAAGAGCGTCCGTCTCCTTTTGGATGACCAGGATAATTTCCATGGCTTTCACAAAGTAATCGGGCTGTTGGTAATAAAGGCCCCTTAAGATCTCAATGTAAAAGGTCGCGGATTTATCCATTAAGCTCATGCCCGACCTTAAACGCACAAACCGTTTCTGAATCTGGTCAATGTCCGAGTTGCCATGGATGAGGCTATCCAGATCGGCGAACTGGGTCTCCCGGTATGCGGTGATTTTCTCGGATAAGATGGTGAAAGATTTTAGGGCCGCGGTCCGGTTGTCCAATAAACTTTTGACGGTTTGCGGCAGAGAGTTGGATTCATCGCGGTAAGCCTGGTACTGCCGAGTGGCGTTGGCTAAAAGCTCTAAGACCGCGGGCCGGTTGGTGGCTAAACCATGTTGGGTCATGTCTTTTAAGCTATCCAAGGATTTTAAGATGGAGGCGTCATAGGTCTGATACCGCTTAAAGGAGTTATCCGAGTTGGAATAGCTATAATCCAGGATGTTAATGTCGGCCCGGGCCACCAAGGCCATGACGTTGGCGGCCTCATCGTTGCCAGGCTGGATGAGGTTTTGGAGGTCACTGGACTCTTCATCCACGCCCTGGAGAGAATAGATGACAACACTAATTATTATGACAAAGATTACGCAGATTAGCGCGAAACCTAAGACTATTTTCGCTCCTAGTTTCATATTGATATCCTTCGGTCAAAAGAGCTCATAACCGCGCCGGACGATCCTAAAATGGGCGGGTCAGAGCGAAAGGGTCTAGCGGCAAGGGCCTTTAGCCTAATCGCTAGGGGTGATAGGTTAAACCGCTAAAAAATAAGCGGTTTTTAATCTTAGGAGCTCTTCTTTTAAGCCAAGATAGGCTAATTTTAAGAGTCTAGTAACCTTCTAATTAGATTTATATCTAATAAGCCGAAAGGCGCTTAGATTAAAAATCGATATTTTAAAACTAAAACGGAAGAAAAAATTCTAAACAACGTTTTAGAACTAAAATTACGCCATAAGCGCAATATTTTAGCGCATTAGTGGCCTATGGAAACTGGATAATAGGTCTAAATTAGACCTTTAAGGTAGGATCCCCAAAATAGCCTCTAAGGTTTCGCGGCGGGCCGCGCGACTAACGGCTTAAACTAAAGGGAGCCCAGATGAAATAGGGCGAGGTAAGCTAAAAACTAGCGCAATTCTTTAACCCAAAAAGGCGAGAAACCTAAAGGATCCAGAAGAACGGTTAAAAAAAGGCGATTTGGTCAGTAAAAAGAACGAATGATAATTCATAAAGAACCAATCCTAACCAAAAAGAAGAGGCCAAACTTTAAGTATAATTTAAGCGAAATTATCCCGAATATAATAGGATCGCCCGAGCGTTCCCTGGAAGCATTTTGGCAGAAAAGCCTTAATATGTCAAGATATCCGGGTTGAGAAAGGAATTTGGGGAAAAGGCGAAAGAGGCCCCTCGAGATCGGCGCTTAAAGGTCATCGGTTAAGCGGTTTAACGTTTCTAAACTATCTAACGATAGTCTGTTTTCCGCGAAAAGCTCCAGCAATTTGGGAAGGCCAATTAAGTTCCGGCCCGCCAAAAGCTCTTTGGTTTGGGCGTGGACCAATATTTCCTCTTTGACTTTCAGATGGGGGGCCAAGCTCACTAGCTCCAAAAAGCGGATAAACCGGGCCACATGGATATACTCGTGGGTTAAAACGTAGGTTAGAAGGGTCAGTAAGGGCAGATCTTCCCGGAAGGACGCGGCTAAGATAAAGGGATCGTATAAGCAAACCCGATAAAAATCAGGTTTTTGGCTGGATAAGACTCCGGGTTTCCGGTAACAAAGGACCTGGGCCAAGACCCCGGTCATAAGCTCCGAAGGGGCTAAATCCACCCAGCGCCGGGTGTCCACGGGCCATTGCTTAAAGTTGGCCAGATCGAGGTTAAAGGCCTCGGACACCAGATCTTGGGCCAAATGGACGGCCTGGTCCAACTGGGGCAAATGCTCCGGCCCAAAAACTTGGGGCGGGTTCGATCCGCCCAACGGGTTCCCGGGGTTAGAAGCCCAGCTCTTCATTGACCAGGATAATGTGGATCCGGCCTTGGGGAAAGGATCTTTCCACAATGGACCAGACTCCGCAAATCCGGGACGGTCCTTGACAATCCTGGCAATGGCCGGTTTGGGCGCAGGGGGTGGGGATCTCCAAGCGCATGGCGTTCATGGGGGCGGCCTGGTTTTTCACCCGGGATTTGGCGGCCTCTAAGTTCCGGACGATCTTATTGCGGCCAATTATTAAGGCCACCTTTAAGGGCCCAAAGGTGATGGCCGCCACCCGGTTGCCGAACTTATCCAGGTTAACCACTTCCCCGTCCAAGGTTAAGGCGTTGGCCGAGGCGATAAAGAGATCCACGAGTAAGGATTTTCGGCTAAGTTCGCTCCGCTCGCTCGGGCTTAAGCTCGGGTCGTTCCGGTCAATGACGTTTAGCCCGTCCACGCTCTTTAAGCGGGCTAAAAGGTCGGAGCCGCCCACCGAGGCTGAGCCGCCAAAACCCACGCTTTTCACTTCCGGGGTGACGAGCTCCTCTAGGATAAAGTCCACGGCCTCGGCGAGAGTTGGGCGCCTGGTGACCGCGAAATAGCGCTTTTCCAGGACCTTTTGGACCGAGCTTAAAAGAATATCATCGTACTTTTGCTTATAAATTGACATAAATCACTCATTCCAATCAACCACAAAAGTTTTTGGCCACAGTTTACCGGTTAAGTGGAGTCGCCCTTTAGAGTCCAAGGCTAGGCCGTTTAAAACGGCTTCCGGGTTTTTGACGTTGGCCTTTTGTTTAAGGAGCCGGCAGTCTAAGTAAAACTTAACTTCCCCGGTTACGGGATCAATAAAAGCCACCAACGGTTGGCCCCAGATATTGGCCAAAATGAGCCCGGATTGGGGGTCCATTTCCAGCTCATTAAGTAACCTCACGGGTAAACCATTATCGGTCACCACTAAGGCTGGGCCAGCTGGCTCCAAAAACGGGGTCAGCGGAGACAACCGAGCCGAGCCATCCGAGCGCCAAAGTTTAGACCCATCAAAGGTTAAACCCCAGCCTTCTTTGGGGAGAAATCGGGTCTCTTTAATGGCTAAGGTTTGGGGGTCTAAATAAAAGACCAGCCCTTCCCGCCAGGTTAAGACTATGATGGAGCCGTTAGCGAAAACCGCCCCTTCCGCGAAGACATTGTCCTTAAATTTAAGCTCGGCTTTAATCTGGCCTCCCGGCTCATAGCGGCGGACTAAAGAGTGGCCGTAAAGCCCGGCGGACTCCACTAAATCGCCTTCCAGAAAAAAAAGCCCTTGGGTGAAGAGGGTGGGGTCGTGGGCGTATTCCTCGAGGATCTGGGCCTTATAAACTGGGGTTTTGGCCCCCGCCGCCTTGGGGGCCAAGAGCCCCCATAAAATCAAAACTAAGGCCCAAAAACCCCACATCGAGGCCTTAAAGATCACAAACCCGCGACCTCTTCTTTGGATTTTTTGCTCACCGTGGTCTTGGCCGCGGCCCGGATTTTGGGGATAAGAATCTTTTTAACCGTGTCCAGACCGTGGTAAAGGTTTAAGCTTTCTTTGTCAATGACGTCCACGGCCCCGATTTTATCGCTCCGAAGCTCGGCTTGGCTACCGGCTTTAGCGATGGTCGAGCAAATAATGACCGGCACCGGAAAATAGACCATCAGTTTTTTTAAAAAGGTCACCCCATCCATCTTGGGCATGACAATGTCCAAGGTCACCACATCTGGCCCTAGCTCCAGGAGCATTTCCCGGGCCTCGTAAGCGTCCTTGGCCGCCCCGACCACGGCGATGTCCGGCTCATCGGCCATGGCCTTAATTAGTAAGTTCCGGACAATGGCCGAGTCATCCACCACCAACACTTTGATGCGCCCGCTATGGGCTTTGGGCCCTGGGCTGGGAGCCGGGGCGGGCGCGGGCTTGGCGGTGGAAGCTCCTAAGGAGCTGGGGGTGAAGGGCCGATTCCGCTCCTCGCGGTTGATTAAAGAGCCGCTCATGACGGATTTATCCATTTCCTCAATGACCAGGTGGTTATCCCAGTTTTGGTAATGGAGCTTTAAGCCGACCACCCCGCCAACGTTTTCCTTGATGATGGGAACGCCTTTTTTCCGTAAGATCTCCCGGGCGATCTCAATATTCCTTTGGCCAATCTGGGGCCCGCTGGAAATGGAGTCAATAACCTTAGCCCCGCCGCTAATGATAGCCTGGAGGCCATTTAAGTTACCTAAAGTCCGCTCCATAAATTGCAACAAAACCGCGATGGCGTAATCGCCGTATTTCCCTGACCTTTCCTTATTGGGCGAAGTTGGGAGCATGTAATGGTTCATGCCGCCAAACTTATGGGCCGGGTGGAAAAGACAGACGGCCACGCAAGAGCCTAAAAGAGTGGAGATTAAAGTGGGCTGCTTGGAGATAAAGTACTCGCCGGGCAGGATAAAGACGCGATTTATATCAGAGGAAGCCATTATATATTCCTTAGTCTAGACCAAAAGCCAGTCTGGCGATGCCATCGGCGGCTAAGACCAGACCTAAGCCTCCGTCGCCTAATAGGGCGCTGCCAGCTAAAAAGTTGAGCCTTTTAAACTGCTCGCCCAGTTCTTTGACCACCACTTGTTGTTGACCCATGACCTCGTCCACTAAAAGGGCGTAACGACCGGAAGAGGTCTCAACCATGACTAATAGCCCATCAGCGGGATCTTGGTGCTCGGGTTCTAAGTTAAAGATCTCGTACAGTTTGATAAGGGGGGTGATCTGACCCCGCCGGTTTAAGATTAAACCTCGGCCCTCCACGGTGGACAATTCCCCGGGGCTGGGCCGGAGCGACTCCAAGATTTCCTCTAAGGAAATAATAAAGTTGGAATGCCCCACCCTAACGTGTAAGGCCTTAATCACCTGGAGGGTCACGGAGAGGGGGATTTTTAAAGTGATGGTGGTCCCGTGGCCCACTTTGGAGTCCACGTTAATGGAGCCATTTAAGGCGTTAATATTGGTCCGGACCACGTCCATGCCCACGCCCCGACCGCTAACGTCGGTAATTTGCTTAGCCGTGGAAAAACCCGCCCCAAAGATGAGCCCAATGGCCTCTTTATCGGATAAGGCCAAAGCTTGGCTTTCACTCATCAGGGCCTTATTGATGGCCACCTGGCGCATTTTTTCCGGGTCAATGCCCCGGCCATCGTCCTCGGCGATGAGATAAAAAAACTCCTTATCCGAAGAGGCCGTGACCTTTAATAACCCTTCCGCCGATTTCCCGGCGTTGGTCCGCTCCTCGGGGGGCTCTAAACCGTGGTCCATGGAGTTTCTGACCACGTGGACCAAGGGGCCCTCTAAACTTTCGGCGATGCTTTTATCCAGTTGGACGTCCTCGCCGATGAGCTGGACCTTGACCTTTTTCCCCAACTGGTGGGAAAGCTCCCGGGCCATCATGTTGACCTTTTGGAGGATCCCCTTAATGGGCACCCGCCGGATCTCCATTAAGCTCTCTTGCAACTCGTCGGACAGCTCCCGGAAGGCCTGGTTGGCGTTTTTAAAGGCCCGAATGGTGTTGGGGTTGACCTTTTCTTGCTCAATGGTCTTTTGGAGGTAGTTAAAGGTCTCGGCCGTGACGATGAGCTCGCCCACGTAGCTCATAAAACCATCGACCTTCTCCTCGGAGATGCGCATGGTTTTCCGCTCTTGTTTGGCCACCGGCTCTTTATCGTCTTTTTCCGGTTTATCGGCGGGGCCCTTACGCTCATCCGGGGTAGCGGCCGCGGGCTCGGGGGGGTCCGAGGCGTGGGTCACTTCTAGGCTAGCTAAAAAGTCTAAAATTTTGCCCCGGATCAAACCAACCAAGATGGGGTCAAAGTCCAAGCCGCTTTCAAAGATGGCCGTAAAATCCTCTAAGGCCACCTGGAAGGTCGGCTCTAAATCCGTCCAATTATGTTCCTTAATGAGAGCGGCCACCTTTTGGAGCTCTTGGTTAAAGGCTTTGGGGTCAAAGGTGGGGCCTTGGATATTGTCTAAGGCCGCGATCATGGGCTCAGTGAGATCCACGCCTTGGTAGGCCACGGTCTGGGGCCTTTCGTAGGGTTTTTCCTCTTTTTGGGGCTCGGCTAAGGGTAAAGCGTTAATCAGATCGGAGACCGACTGGATCAACCGGTCCGGATCGGTCCCTTCCTCCAAGGCTTCGGCCAAAAGAGTCTTTATTTTGTGGCAAGCCCCCTCAAAATCCGGTTGCCCCGAGCCACTAGAGGTTTCGCCGCCGCTCCCCACCGGATGGCCCATCCATTCCACCAGCTCGGTTTGAAAAGCCTCTTCCTCGGGTAAAAGGACGGTTTTGGTGTCCCCCTCGGATAAGCGGTCAAACATGGCTTTTAAGTGGTTACCGGCTAAAAAGAGGTACTCAATGGCTTTTTGATCCGCGGCTCGGGTCCCGTGGCGGATCTCGTCCAAGAGGTTTTCCAGTTTGTGGGCGAAGTCTTTGATGTGGTTTAAGCCGAAAAAGGCGCTGGAGCCTTTTAAAGTGTGGGCGGCCCGGAAGACCGGGTTAATGGTGTCCAGATTCTTGGGGTCAGCCTCAAAGGCGGACATGGAGGAAGTGTAATCCTCCAGGAGTTCCTTGGATTCCGTGATGAAATCCTGAAGCAGATTGGCGTCAAGCTCCATGTCCGACATAAGCGTTCGCTTCCAAGTTGATTAACTGGGAGGCCATCCGGAAAGATCTTTAAGATGGTCAGCCAGGTCGCGGATCTCGCCAAGGTTGTCGCGCAGATCCGAAAGGGTCAGGGGAAAGCCCAGGTCCTGGGACTGGGCCCGAAAGTTTTTCTCCAAATCTGGCCACTTGCGGATCAAAATTTCCAGTTTGTCCCGGGCGTCGTTGATCTTGGCCAAGAGCTGGGTTAAGGACTCATCGGGCGGCGGATCCGGCTCCAAGGAGGGCTCGCCGCTATTGTTGGTCAAAAGGGCCAAAGCTTCCATGGCCACTTGGGTTAAGCGGTCATTGTAGTAAGCCAGGCTTTTTTCGCGCCTTCGAGCGTTAACGTAAGAATCGACCCGGTTCAATAACTCTTGGCGCTCAAAGGGTTTTTCCAAGTAATCCACGGCCCCTAAGTCTTTCGCGTGGGTTTTCCCCTCTTGATGGACTTGGCCGGTTAAGAAGATGACCGGGATAGCCGAGGTGGAGGGGCTGGCCTTCAGGTACTTCATGACCTCAAAGCCATTTAACCCGGGCATCATGATGTCCAAGATAATGAGATGGGGTTTATGAGCCCGGGCGAGTTCCAAGCCCTCCTCCCCGCGGTAAGCGGAGACGCACTTATACCCGCCTTTTTTTAAAACCGCCTCTAAGACCCGGTGCGTTAAAGCGTCATCGTCAATCACCAGAACTTTAGGCTGAGTTGGCTCTTGGGGCCCGGACATGGGCGATACTCCCGAACAATAAGGGCTGATTTTCGGCTTTAGGGCCTATGAGGTCAGATTGAGCCAAGGCCACCTTAGCCCATAAGACCGCGAGCGAAAAACCGGCTTAAGACCAATAATCCCGTAAGGGATAATCCAGTCAAAGCCTTATTTGATTTTATAACAAATCTAATCATATCACAATATTAGGAAAAACTAGAACCGCCCGCAAGGGGCGTCTGGCCATAGCCGGGACGGGAAAAAGCCTTTGGGTCGGGTGATGATCCTAAAATATTAATATAACCAAAAAAGTTTAAAAAAGGAAGTGAAATAATTGGAAAAAGAGCTAAAAATTGGATTTGGCCCCGCCGGAGCCAGGGTCAAATTGGAGCCAAAAAAAGCCGGGGTCCCTAAATAGGGATCCCGGCGTAATCATAAGGCCAGTAAGATTAACGGCCTAGTAAAACGAACTGAGCCCGACGGTTGAGAGCCCAAGAGGCTTCATCGTCACCCGGGGACAAAGGACGATCCTTACCATAGGAAATGGTGGTTAAACGACCGCCCGAGATGCCTTGGCCCACCACGTAGTTGTAAGCGGCCTTAGCCCGGCGATCGCCTAAGGCCAAGTTGTAAGCCTCAGTGCCCCGCTCGTCGCAGTGGCCTTGGATTTCCGCCTGAGCCGAAGAATTCTGGTTCAGGTAGGAGACCTTAGCTTGCAAAGTGGGGATCTGATCGGACCGAATGTTGTACCGATCAAAGTCAAAATAAACATGATCATTAAGAAATTGACGGTCAGCCTCAGTTAAGCCACCGGTGTCCCCACCGCCCTGGGGGGGTTTTTGGCAGCCCAGACTGAGCGGGGCCAGTATCATGGCTAGGACCGCCAGAAAAAACAGTTTCCTCATCTTCCAATCCTCCGTATAAATCAAAAAAACCTATTTGGCCCGCGAAATTTCGAGCCAGAGCTATCCCAGCCCATTAGCGCCAGCCGGTATATTTTTCTAAAAGCGACCCTGAGTCTCTCAGGCGTCTATACTTAAGCATACTTAAAATAGAAAAAAAAATCCAAAAAAGAAAAAAAAACCCCCGCCACTTGAGGCCTGGAACGGTCAAAAGGCAAGGTCGGAAAATTCCATTAAGTATAATGCCCTTAAAAAACCCTGTCAACAGCGTATTTAAGCTAATAAACCGCGCGAAAGGCCCCTCTGACCAAAATAAAGAACTGGGAAACCCGAAAATAGGTCTTTTAGGAACCTATTTTTAGGGAACCTTGGCGATAATAGAAAATAAAAAATGTTATATTAGTAATAAAAAATGATTAATATTTTTTAAATATTAATGAAAAATAGCGGAAAAACTAAGGGTCGAATTTTTTGTTCAAAAATTAACCGTGATTAAGGGCGGGCCAGGACTAAGGTAAAAAAAGCGTAAAAATTATTTATTTTCTTGACCTGGGCTGGCTAAAAGGTAGGCTAGACCCTCTCTTAAGTCAATATGGGCGGTGAATTTTAAGAAACGACTGGCTTTGGCGACGCTAGCCATGGACTGGAGGACATCGCCTAAACGGGCTGGCTGGTGGACTGGGGGGGGGAAACTGGGTTTCAGCTCCTTCAGTAAGCGGTACAAAAAGTTAATGGACACCCCTTGGCCGGTGCCCACGTTAAAGACCCCGCCGCTGGTTAAAGGGGCTTGGCCAGCTAAGACCATGGCCCGCACCACGTCCCGAACCTCAATAAAGTCCCGGGTCTGCTCGCCGTCGCCATAGATAATGGGGCTTTGCCCTTGACTGGCGGCTTTTAAAAAAAGCCCAATGACCGGGGCCTCCCCTAAGCTAGAGCTTAAGCGGGGCCCATAAACGTTAAAGAGCCTTAAGGAGATGACCTCCAAGTCTCTGGACCTTTGGAAATAAAGGCCCAAGTTTTCGCTTAAAAGCTTGGCCGCGGCGTAGGGCGAGTCCACGGACAAGGTTTGGGTCTCAATCTGGGGGGAGGGGCCTTCCCCATAGACCGCCGAGCTGGAGGCGATGATGACCCTTTTGGCCTTAATCTTGGCCGCGCCCTCTAAAACGTTTAAGGTCCCTAAACCATCGACTTCCAAGTACAAAGCCGGTTTGGCCAAACTTTCCAAAACGCTGGTTAAAGCCGCCAGATGATAGACTATTTGAACGCCTTTTAAAGCCTTATTTAGAGCCTTAGGCTCTAAGATATCGCCCTTAACGAACTCAATCCGGTTCCAGACCCGGATGAGGTTTTCCTTCCGACCCGTGGCCAGGTTGTCAAAGATGCGGACCTTTTGGCCTAAGCCCACCAAGGCCTCGGCCAAATGGGAGCCAATAAAACCAGCCCCCCCGGTGATTAAAACTGGGTGGCTATTGGTTGGCATGGGGGCCAGGGCTTAATAGGGCGCGCCAAGGGTAATAGTGGTCTATCATGAAAACTTATATAGGTCGATAAACCCTAGCCTAAAAGAGCGAAAACTAGTTTTAGGGAATATGGACGGTTAGAAAAGGCCCTTTTACGAGCTTAAGGTTAAAAAAGGGGCCTAATCGCGATAAATAACGAAAAAAAACCGGATAATTGGGGCCGCGATAAGCCCGAAAGATTATGGCAAAAGAAACGGTTTATTGTCAACGGCTATAGCCAAACCAAGCGGCTTTGAGCCAGGGTTCCTCGCGATAGGCCCGAAAGGCGGGATCGCTTATGGCTTCCCGAAAACTGGGCCAAGTGAAGTTATCCTCTAAAGCCGGCGGGTGGGCTAAGGATTTTTTCATTTCCGCTAAATCCCCCCGCCAGGCGGCCCAGCGGGCCCGGGCGTAGTGGCTGGAGCCTGGGGCCAGCTTTTCGGCCTGGTCCCAGAGGCTTAAGGCCTCTTTTAAAAGGGCCGGATCCGGGGTGGGGTTTAGAAGGTTCAGCTCGGCTAAAACCAAGCCCTCCTCGGCCAAAATAAGGCCTAAATCCAGCCCCGCCGGCTCTTTGGACTCGGCTTGGCGTAGAAGATCCAAGGCCAGGCGCCAGTAAGCCATCTGCTCCTCTTCGGGTGGGTAACCCGTGGCCGCGGCTAACCGCAAAAAGGAGGCCAGCTTTAGTTGATACCAAGGGGGTAAGGTCTGGGGCTGGGCCATGGCCAACAACCGACTGACCGGGCGATTTAAGGCCGAGGCCAAACGCTCTTGGAAGGTGGCTAAAGGGGCGTAGACCCAAGCTTGGCCCACTTCCGGGGCTAAAAAGCGTAAAGGCTCATAAGCTTGCCCCGTCCCGGCGGGTGGGGCTAAGTCCATGGAGGGGCGCCATAAGGATAAACCCTCCAAGCCTTCCAGAAAGGAGCTTAAGACCTCATTAAAAGCCCTTTTAGCCGCCAGATCCGAAGTCACCGCTGGATCGTCGGGCCAGGCCGGGCGGTTGGCCAGCTCGGCGTAAACGGTTAAACCCAACGCGAAGCCATAACCAGGCTCTAAAGGGGCTAACCGCTTTAACCGGCGACAGATATCGGTGATTAAGCTTAAGGCTTGGTCTTGACCCGCTGGGTATTGGGCCGCGATGGCCCAAATCCCATCGGCGATCTCAATCAGCTCCGGGATAGCCAAGGATCCAGCGCTTAAAAAGTGGTTGTACGAAGCGAAGATCTCGGCCACCACCCGCTCAGTGTATTCTAAGGGCAAAGAGCGCTTGGTGAAGGCTAAGCAGACCTCGGTCCAAGCCAACCACGCCCGGGCTGGGTTTTCCGCCGAGCGGACGGCTAAATGGCTAAAGTTGACGGCTTTTTGGAAGAGGGCTAAAAACTCCGGGAAAGTTTTAGCCTCAAAGGCCAAAAGGGCGGTCACCCGGGCTAAGCTTTGGAGATCGTCGATATTTTGGCCAAGGTCCCAGGCCTTTTGGTATTGCTCTTGGGCTTGGGTTAAAGATTGGCTATAACGAGCCGCCCGATCGCCGAGCTCGACGGCCCCAGGCCCCGGGGCCAAAAGACGGGCTTTAGCCTCTAAAACTTGGCCCCAGTGGCGGTGGGCGCGATCCTTTTGGGGGCTAAACTCCAGAAATTTCTGGAACTTTTTCGCGGCCTCGGTCCGGTTAACGGCCCACAAGCGGTCATCGGCCTGGACCTCGGCCCGACCGTAGTAATCCTCGCCCAAAGCGGCCCAGAGGGCAGGGTCCCGGCCTTGGGTCTTTAAGCGAAAGTTAAAAAGCTGATCCCGTAAGGCCCATAAAGCCTCCCGTAACCCCGGGTCCGGGGCCAAATACTCGGCCCTTTTTAGGCTAGTTAATAACCTTTCTTGATCCCTGGGGTCCAAAGGCAAACTAAAGGCCCGCCCGTAAAGAGCCAAGGCCTCCCGAAAGTAGTGGGCCGGGGTCATTAAGGGTGGGGGGTTATCAACGTCTTTGGGGTTCTGGGTCTTAACGTTGGCCCCCCCGGGATTAGGCGCGGGGGCGGTCGGCGCGGACGCGGTCGTGGACGCTTGGGGCGCGGGAGCGCTTGGATCGTTCGGATCGCTCGCCCCGATCGGGCTCGGGGTGGCCACCGGGGGGTTGGCCCCAGGCTCGGCTAGGGCTAAAACCGTTTCCGTATAGGCCAATAGGACATCGATTTTTCTTAAGGTGGGGGGATCGGGCCGGGGGTTGGGTACTAAAGTTGGCATGGCGCCCCAAACTTGGTCAAACTCTTTTTGAAAAAGACTAAACTCTTGGGACCTGGCTAGGGGATCTTTAATGGCTAAAAGGATATACCGCCGGTTAGCCCATAACTCGGGTTGAAAAAGGGGGTTTAAATCATTAAAGGCGTAACGTCGGGTTAATTCGGCGGAGTCAATCTCGCCCCGGCGTAAGCGGCCAGCCCAGATAAGCTCGGCCACAAAGGGATCGGCTGGGTCGTTAAGCGGCGGGGTAACCGGGGGTGGGCTGGCGTGGGCTTGGTCGTAACCTAAGCGGGCGGCCCGTAAAAAGTGGGCCCGCGCTTCCTCCAAGAGATCCTCTTGGCTCTGGGGATCCTCAGCCCACAGACTGCGGATCTCGGCTAAGCGGCCCAATCTTAGCCAAACTAAAGGGGAATCGGGCTGGAACTGGCTGGCCTGATAACACAGAACCACCGCTTTTTCCAACTGGAACCGATAACTATGGCTTAAATCCGTGGAATTGGCCGATAAAAGAACCGAGCGAGCCTCGGCCAACCGGGCCTCAAGCTCCACGGAAAAATTGGGGTCGCTGGCGGCCATTAACGGGGCCACCCACCATAAAAGGGCCAAAAGGCCAAGCGAAAGTCGCGAAAAGACCATAGACCCCTCCAAAAGAAAATCAAGACCCCTAAAGTATAGCGCCTTAAGGAAGAATTTAGCTAATAGATATTATAGCGGAAAAACGGCGGGTTAAGGAGAGAAAAAGAGAATAAATTTTAAGGCGCTCTAAGGTTTAGCCGTCAATTTTAAGGTTTAGACAAGCTGATCTAGACTGGTTAGGCTGAGCCGATTTAAAGAGGTATATATAACGTGGTTAAAAAATTATTTACATTATAAAAAAAGATATGAAAAAGTATAAATAGATTATATATCCATAATTATCGATTATTTACGCGATTTACCAGTCGAATCGCGGGGCTAATTATTAAGAAGTTGGCCCCAAAAATTTCTCAATTAATTAGGAGGATTTTGGCCCGGGGGCGTTAGGTTGGCTCTTTCGCTGTGGCTCTTTCGTAGCATGGCGCTTGGGCCGCGTTGGTGGCCTCGACTCTAAGCGTCTAAGAGCTATGGTGGTTGACCGCCACCTAAGTTTAAAGGTTAAGTCTTTCCTTGGAAGCCAATTTAAAGTATAATCTATAGGAGTATAAACGTTGGAGTCAAAACTAGCGGCCTAGCTTTAAAACCCAAAAGGGGGGCTGGCTTAGCCTTGGTTTGACTTAAGGTCTCTGGTGGCGGCGATTCGACCGTCAGAAAGATTGTCTGGCTAAAAGGTCTTCCATTAATGGAAATAGCCTGAGCCAGTCAGTCCGAAGCGGGCGCTTTAATCGTCTCAAAGCTTTTGCGCTTTTTTGAACAGCTAGGCGCTTGGTTGAGACTACTTGCTTCGCCAACCAAATTAATATATACTATACTTGTGACGCGCGAGGACAATTTTTTGGCTTAGCCTAACGCCTCGCCTACTTCCTTTAAGGGGCTGACCCTAATGGACTTAGCAGACTCAATAGGGCGCGTCAATAACGAACAGCGTTGGGTATGGGAAAGACGACAGTCCGGCTGGATGGGTTTTCCAGGCGGAGCTTCAAGTTGAGGGAATGATTAAATCCATAAGGGAGACTCAAATGGAAAATACTGACCTGGCCGCGGCCCTGGCCCGTTTAAGTGGCGACATCAAAAGCCTTAGCGCTAAGATTGACTCGGTTAAATCTGAGCTGAAGGGTGAGATCGACACGGTTAAATATGGGCTGAATGGTGAGATCGACAAGGTTAAATATGGGCTGAAGGGTGAGATCGACACGGTTAAATATGAGGTAAAAAATAAAATTGAAAATGGAGATTTAATTCAATACACAATATATATATTACTTATATTTATGGTAACTATGGCGATCGGGTTAATATTTAGACATTAAGCTACCTTAAAGTCTAAGTCATTATCATTAACAAGATGTGTCCTCCGGGGACCTTTCTTGATTAACTGGGCTCATTCGGCCACGTCTTCGTGACCGGAGTGAGCCGGTTTACCCAGACCTCTATTTTTTCCGAGCCGAACAATCTCAACGATATCACTTTTGATAGCGCCTACGCCGCCATTTGTGGTCTGGCCGCGGCGGATCTAGAGGCTCTCCTTAGCGATCGCGAAGGCGCGATTCTCGCGGATCTTATTGAGAAAGGCATCTTGTTCCCAGGGAGCGGTGGCCACGATTTAAGGAACTTGATTGGCGTCTGGCGCGATGGCTACTCCTGGGACGGCGAGACTAGGGTCTACAACCCTTGGGCGATCCTTAATTTCTTTGTAGAGGCCAAAGTCTTTAGTCACTGGATCGAGTCGGGTTCGCCTTCTTTTTGGCGCGATCTAGGCGACAGATGGCTTAGTTAATTTCAACTTAGAACTCCCAAAATCTCCGCCAAAATTCGACCTAAGGCGGATGGTTATCCACGATATCGCCCACTTGGATCCAGCCGTTTCGCTGTTCCAAACCGGTTACCCGATGGTTAAGGAAATTCAACATAACCCCGACAAAGGAGTTGAGGAATATATCCTCGGTTACCCTAACCTTGAGGTCAGTTCCCTCTTGGCCCCTTTAGCTCTTTCGCTCAAACCGCTGGAAAAGAAGTTGTTGTCTTACAAGTTGGCCGTAAGATCCCGGGGGACTCTTGGCTCTCCCTGGACCAAGGAGGTCCCAGACGGACTTAAAAAATGAGAAGATAGTGGCTTTTATAGATCAGCTCAGACTTTAGATCTAAGCTCTTCATCGGACAATAGGAATATATAGTTATACAAGTTTATACAGGGCTATGTCGTGGCTTAGTAAAGTATAGGCCCTATATTTAGACTATAGCTAGTTAGCCCAAAATTCTCTTGTGTATGTAGGTCAAGCGGACCGCGATTAGTTGTGGTGTATAGTTATACAAGTTTATAATGAGCTATGATGTGGTTGGCGCAAGATTAGACCCCATATTTAGACCAAAGTCGTTTGGCCCTTAATTTCTCTGGGGTTTAAGGGGAAAGCGGACCGCGATTTATAGTGGTATATACTTATATAAGGTTATACAGGGCTATGTTGTGGGTTATTAAAGTTTAAGTCCTATATTTAGACGACAGTTGGTAAGCCCTAATTTTTCCGCTGGGGTAGAAGGTCCAGCGGATCGCGGTAAGTTAGATTATATAGTTATATAAGTTTATATAGGGCTATGATGTGGCCGTTAAAAAATTAGGCCCTATATTTAGATCCAAGTCGTTTGGCCAAAAATTCTTCTGGGGTTTAAGGGGAAAGCGGACCACGATATATTGGGGTGTATAGTTAAGGAAGTTTATAGCGCTCTAAGTTGTGGGCGCATATTGTTTACGCCCTATATTTAGAGAACAGTTGCGCGGCCCTTAGGGGGTCGTTTTTTTTGGTCTTCTTCTGGCCCAATTTCCAATCGAGCGGTTTTAGCGGTCCGTAATTAATCTATCTGTGAATGGGTGTGTATCGGGCGGTTAGACCCGGTCACGGAAACGTTCATCCCCAACGATAACTATAGAAAATACTACGATGACCGCAATGAGGAGATCAATCCAGCGACCGGCTCCTACTACTGGATTGGGGCCACCTTTCTGATTGGGTCGATCTTAGACTATTTGGGGGTTACGGACACGCTGAGCCAAACCTTAGGGCCAGAAGGGAGCGCGAATTAAGACCGTAGTCGCTTTCTTGGTCTCCAAGGGCGACGCTAAATAACCTTGTGGCTTTTGGTCGAGATCACACCTTAGATACGACTCCTTTAACCGAACAATCGGCTAAGAAGCGCTTCGCCTCGATTGCCGCCGCTAAGCGGACCGCCTTCTTTAAAAAGTGGGTCCAGCGGTCAGAGCCTGGCCCGTATAACGCCTATGACCTCAACTTCGAGGGGGCCACTAAAAGCCTAAGGTCTGGGGCGACCAATTGCGCAGGTTGAAATATTTTTTGTAAAAAACATGACTCCGGTCAGCCACTGGATGCCCACTGCGCCAGAAAACCTTATAATTATGGCAACTTAAGTGTGTGTATCTAGAATAACTTGTAAACCCCCGCTAGAGCCTTTTGGCGTCTTTAACGTTCAGGGGAGAGCTCAATTTTGATTTAAGCTCTTTTTAAAATTAGATAACCATTTTTTGGTGGTTCCCATAATTTCTATAATTTCCGCGTCAGGATATCCCTTGGTGATGAGTCTAGACGCTAATTCCTTCCGTCCTTTCTCCAGTCCTTTCTCCAGTCCTTCCTTCCGTCCTTTCTCCAGTCCTTTCTCCAGTCCTTTCTCCAGTCCTTCCTTCAGTCCTTCCTTCAGTCCTTTCAGTCTTCCATTCAGTTCCGCATCGGAAAGCATGGGGATAATGCCCCTTCGTATGCCCTCGATTAATTCAACGCTGGCTCTGGTCTCGTTATCAGCGTTTAGGTCTTTGACAACCTTACAGGCCAATTCCAGCGAGGGACTTAATTTAGCCACTTTCATCAAATCCACCATATTCCTTATGTTAAAAAAAAGCGTCCAGTTTCCCCTTTGAGTTCCATCGGGAACTCTTGTTTTCGAAAACTCTATGGTATGTATTTCAAGCAACCTAGGAGGAAAAACATCATTTACATTATCATAATGATGAAAATTATGGTGATAATGGTTGTTTGTTTTTATTATTGGATAACGCATCACTAAAATACTAGTTACAGGTTTAAGGTTATCATATTTATCGCCTTTTGTTAATTGTTGAGAATACATTTTAGACTGATAGTAATACAATCTTTTCCAAATAGATTTTTGCGATTTGACTTGAACTTCAAAGTCAATAAGTTCCTTTGATTTCAATTGAATTTTGAGATCCAATCTACCATGTTTATCATTTGAAAAATCTGGCAATAATTCTGGGTTCAAAATTTTCAGACCCTGGAAATCCGTAGCGGGCCTACCCAGTATCGCTTGAAGGAAATCAGCTAAAAGCTCTGGATGAATAATAAACAATTTTTTGAACAAAAAATCGGTGGTTGGCGGAAGAAAATCTTTACCCATCTACGAATCCTCTATAAAAAACAATAGCGCTATTAAAACTAATAATCAAGACTTGGCGACTTGGGCCAAGATGAGGCTGAAAAGCCAGATGGAAAAAGATCCGCTGGCGGTCAATAACCCGGTTGACCTAGCTTGGGCTCAGCGAGTCCCCCAAGGTTACGTCCGAGGGCTAGTTATTTGGCGTCTTTCTGGCCCTCAGCGTTCGAGCGGAAATAGACCAGCGCGTAGGTAAGGTCTTTTGGTGGAAGCGGAACTGGGTCAAGGAGCGGATCATCAATGAGTTGGAAAAGATAGGCGCCTTCGTTTATCCGACCAATCTGGGCCACTACGCCCCCTTGCCCAAGGACCAGACAGCGATTTTCGAGTTTTTTGGACTGACCGCCACGGACTTTAGAAACTACCTTATCTTAGCGATAAGCGCCCCGGTAAACCGCCCGAAAAGCGAGGGCGACTCGGTCGAAAAATGGCCTCGTTCGGCCCCGGCGAAGGGATAGAAGGGGCTTTCGCGGCTGAAAGCCCCGGAAGGGCCCCGAGGACCGGATATCGGGCTAGAGAAAGCGGAAATTTAGCGTTAAGCCCGAAAAAGGCTCTAAAGGGGCGGGCAAAGGCCAGGCCTAGCCTAAAACATAGGGGAATAAAAAAGGGAAACGCATAGAAGGCCCTAAGGGAATAAGACCTTAGGACTAGCGAATAAGCGGGTAGCTATTAAAATAGATATTTAGAGCGCTAAAAACCAAAAGATAAGTCTTAAGAGCCTTTAGTTTCGCTTTCAATATCAATATCAAACAAAGAAAACAGATCGTGTTGAGATTTGGTAATCTCATTGTAACGATATTTTGACGGTTCATATTCAAACCGTTCTATGGAATCCAATTCATCTAACAACTCATCTATTGACAAATCGTTATGAATTTTGTTCTCCCACATCACGTTTTGAACGTAAAAAGTCAAAATAAAGGCGATATACTGGATAAACAGGGCCCCGTCTAATTTACCCTCAGCCCTTTCGCTGGACAGCCCTAGGTTAAACCTGGTCAATAAGTTAGAAAAAGACTTTTCTATTAAATACTTATTCTTGTAAATGGTGATGGCCTCAACTGGATCCGAGATGTAGTTGGACAGTAAGGCGAAAGTCCCATTGGCCGAGGACACGGAGTCAATAAAGCCACTATCCAAAACCACGCCGTTCATATTGATGGTGGGTAAGGACGTGGAATAGCCGCTAAGGCGGTGGGGAACCCGCATGGGGCCTAGTTTCCCCTTTTTGTAATTGGCCGCGCCAATCTTCCCTTTAGCCGGGGCGTCGCTGGCGTCCCAATTGGGGTCGGAAAAAACGTGTAAGAAACAATCAACCTTATTGGCCCCGCGAGTGCGGGAACCCTTGCCCTTCAGCGGCAAAGTCAACTCAACCTCAGAGGACGAATTATATAGATTAAAGTCTTCTAAATAATTAGGCCAGTCGCTGGGGTCAGCCGAGAGGTTGACGAGATTACGCGGATAAAACGGGGAGTCCTCATAAACTTCCGCGATAAAATTAAATTTGTTGACGAACAAAGACTGTAAATGTTGAAAATCTTGGTTCTTTTGTTTGGTGACAAAAACAAAACGAGGGGACAACAAGGGGGTTGAATCTAAAACTTGATCCAAAAAGACAGTTATGTCGTCTGTTTTCGTGGTTAAAAGGTCGTAATACACCGGAGAAAGGGATTTTTCACCCAATACAAACGATATATTCAAGTTAGAAAACGAATTATCGTCTAAGAAAAGACCCAACTTGACCTGCGAGATTAACTCCGGGTAAGAAGGGACGCAGTTAATGTCATAAGCCAAATAGTCGGGCGAGGAATGCCGGGCCGCCTGACGGCTAAAGAACTTGCTCTTTTTTTCCGGGGACAAGTTAAAGAGCAAATCATTGATCTGGGCCGAGGTGAAGGCCTTGGTCAGGGGGGTGTAATGAAACTTTTCCCACTTTTTGAAGCGGGCGATGGTGTCTTCGCTCTCCAAGACGAAATAGAAAGCTAAAGACAGGATTAACCCATACTCCGAAGGAAAGGCCTTCTTTAAATCCTCAAAAAGGCCAATTTTCCGGGCGATGGTGTCCAAGAGATGGGTCGCGCCGAAAAATTTATGGTTACTGATAAGGCTTTTGGCCTCAGCCTTGTTCTTTTCAGCCAAAAGGAAGCTTTTGGACTTTACGAACTTGCCTTTATCAGTGTAATGTCCGATATATATACGTTTTTGGACCGTTTGCTTCTTGGATTTGTCCCAATAAGAAAGGTCTTCGTAAACATAGCGGACGCCATTGATAACTTGATCCCGTATCTTGGGGGACTTAGGGATCTCGCTAGACGGGGTATCGGGGGTGTTGGGTGGTTGTTTCATATCAATAAGTATAACTGGTTGTTTTGTTTGTTGTCAACCCATTTTGTTGGTGTTTTTTTAAACTATTTCTAGAGAAGGTTCCGTTTTCGGCCGCCTAACCCGAGCCCAAAGGGGGCCTAAACCTCATAAAGTCTATATTCTATAAGGGTTCTAGCTATTCCGGGCGCTGGGCTAAAACCAAACGATTGGTCCGATTAAAATCGGCGATGGGCCGAATAAAATTTAACCCAGAGGCCCTAATTATCTGTTCCAAGGCCTCTAAAGTGGGCGGATGGATCTCCATTAGAAGATATCCTTGGGGTTTTAAGACGTTTTTGACCTGACTTAAGAGCCGTTGGTAGACCGCTAGGCCGTCCGGCCCGCCGTCCAAAGCCAACCGGGGCTCAAAACGGGTCACCCCGGGGTCCAAGCTTGGAAAATCCCCGGTCGGGACATAGGGCAGGTTAGCGCAAACTAAAGAAAAGGCCCGTCCGTTAAGGGGTTCAGTGAGATCGCCCAATAAAAACTCCACCCGCTCTAAGCCCAAATTACGGGCGTTTTCCTGGGCCACGGCCAAAGCCTCGGCGGAAATGTCCGTGGCCACTATTTGAGCCTGGGGGAGGTTTTTGGCTAAAGCTAAGGCGATGGCCCCGGATCCGCAACCAATGTCCACAATCAAGGGATCCGCGAGCCCTTTAACCAAGCTTAAGGCCTCGTCCACTAATAGCTCGGTCTCGGGCCGGGGGATCAAAGTCTGAGGGGTCACCTTTAGGTTTAGTAAGTAAAATTCTTTTCGACCTAAGATATAAGCCGCTGGCTCATGGGCGATCCGCCGTCTAATTAAGACCCGATAGGCCTCCAGCTCAGCGGGGCTTAAGATCCGCTCGTAATTAACGTACAGTTGGACCCTAGTTAACCCTAAAACCGCGGATAAAAGGAGTTCCGCCTCCAGCCTAGGGGAGGATAAACCTTTTTCCCCCAAAAAATTAGCCGTGGTGGTTAAAAGGTCAGCCGCGTTCCATTCTTTTTCAGTCATTGTCCCAGCTAGCCAACCGTTTAGCCTCGAAAAAGGAGCCCACCGCCCCAATGACCTCAGCTAAATCCCCGTTAATGATTTCCGGCAGTTTATAAAGGGTTAACCCCACCCGATGGTCGGTTAAGCGGCCTTGGGGGAAGTTATAGGTGCGGATGCGCTCGCTCCGGTCCCCAGAGCCCACTTGCTCCCGCCGCTCAGAGCTAATCTTTTGGTCCCGCTCGGCGATTTGGCGGTCTAGTAAGCGAGCCCGAAGGACGGTTAAAGCTTTTTGTTTGTTTTTAATCTGAGATTTCTCATCCTGACAAGTGACCACTAAACCCGTGGGCAGGTGAGTGACCCGGACCGCAGAGTCGGTGGTGTTGACGGATTGGCCCCCCGGCCCGGAAGAGCGGTAAACGTCCACTTTAATGTCCTCGGCCCGGATGTCCACCTCGACTTCCTCGGCCTCGGGCAAAACAGCCACGGTGACCGTGGAGGTGTGGATGCGGCCTTGGGTCTCAGTGGCCGGCACCCTTTGGACCCGATGGACCCCGCTTTCGTGCTTTAAGTGACTGTAAACCCCATCGCCTTCCACTAAAAAGATGACTTCCTTAAATCCGCCAGCGTCCGAGGGGCTTAAGGACAAAAGGTCGGCTTTCCAGCCGCGACCCTCGGCGTACCTTAGGTACATACGGTAGAGATCGTTGGCGAACAAAGCCGCCTCGTCGCCGCCAGCCCCGGCCCGGATTTCCACCACCGTGTTCTTGGCGTCATTGGGGTCTTTGGGCAAAAGAAGGAGTTTAAGCTCGGCGTCCAAGTCCTTTTTGAGGCGCTCCAGCTCGGGCAACTCCATTTCGGCCAGCTCCCGGATACCCGGGTTGGAGTCCTCCAAAAGAAGTCTCGTTCCCTCGATATCCTCGCTGGCTTTTAAAAACTTGCGCCAAACCCCCACTAGGCGGGTCAACTCGCTATGGCGGCGAGCGGTGGCCGTGTAGAGTTTTTGGTCCTTGAAAAGGGCTGGGTTTTTCAGCTCCTCTTCTAAGGTCAGGCGGGCCTTTTCCAGGTCAGCCAGGTCGTGGTCATTGTAAAGCATGGTCGGCTGGGCTCGGCGGGAATAGGGAAAGAGCCCCATAATAGGGGCCGACCCAAGGTGGCGCGATCTTGGCTATGATTATTATCGCTACTATCGCTCGGGAGCTATTTAACTTCTTTCTTTTTCTTGGCCGTGGGCTGGGGGGCTTTGGCGTATTTACGCTGGAACCTTTCCACCCGCCCGGCGGTGTCCACCAGTTTCTGTTTACCAGTGAAGAAAGGGTGGCAAGCCGAGCAGATCTCCACCCGAATGGAGTCTAAAGTCGAGCCAGTCTGAAACTCCTGACCGCAAGCGCAGGAGGCGGTGATGATCTTGTAGGCCGGATGAATATCTTTTTTCATGATAAATACCAGAAATAAAAAATAGCTAAGCCCCCGTTAAACGGGATAAATGGGAACTTTAGCCTAAAAAACCCCCATTTGTCAAGAGCCAAATGGGGGCTAAAAATAAGAGGGGAAAGTTTTTTTTCTACCAGCGAGCCCGCATATGGTGGAGGATATCGATTTTGAGCTCCTCCGCCTCGACAAAGATGGAGGCCCTTTCGTTTTTGACCTTCTCCACAAAGGCGGCGTCTTTAAGCCCGGGGAGGTTAATGTCCACCGAGAGCATGGCCGCCCGGATGGCCGCCTCTAAAACGATGGCCGCCACCCCACAGTCGCTAATGGCCCCTTTGTTCCCTTTAGGGGCTAACTGGGCCGCGACCTTTAAAAGCTTCAAACAAGTCCGACAGACGTTTAAGGGGGCTAAAGTGGCTTTTTGGCCCGCGGCTTGGATGGCCTTGGCCCGGGCGGCTTTTTGCTCTTCCGTGTCCTTAGGTAGCCGAAAGACCTCCATGTACTCGTCAAAGGCTTGGATATCGCCCAAAGTTTCGGCTTTTAGCTCCTCAATGCCATCCAAGAAAGCCTTTAAGATACCATCGTTTTCGGCCTGAAAATCCTCGTAGCCCTTTTTGCCCTTGGTTAAAGAGGCCACCATGGCCCCCATGGAGGCCCCTAAAGTGGCCACCACCGCCGAGACGTTGCCGCCGCCCGGGACATGGGAGTTGGACCCGGCCACTTTTAAAAATTCGCCAATGGTCATGTCATAGACCGGCAGTTGGCTGGACATGCTTTCTCCTTAAACTAGAAACCAGCTTAAGGCTAATAAAAAGGCGGCCCCCCAAAATGGCGAGGGCCGCCCTAAATCAGCCGGCTAAGTTAGGAAAATCAAAGACCCTGCAGCCTAATGGCGTCCAGGAGGTTGTCCATGATAATGGTGGTGGTTAAAGAGCCCACGCCGCCGGGCACTGGGGTGACGAAAGCCACGATGTCCACGGCCTTAGGATCCACATCGCCCGTGATGCCGCCATCCGGGAGAGCGTTGATGCCCACGTCAATGATGACCTGCTTGGCGGTCAGCCACTCGGGCTTGACATAACCGGCCTTGCCAATGGCGGCCACAACGATGTCGGAGTTCTTGATGATGGCGTCGATGTTTTTGGTCTTGGAGTGGCAAACCGTAACCGTGGCCCCCCGGTTGATCAAAAGGCTGGTTAAAGGCCGACCCACGGTGTCGCCGCGGCCTAAAACGGCCACGTTGGCTCCCTCAATGGTCACGCCCGTGCTCTTAATGAGCTCTAAGCAGGACTTGGGGGTGGCCGGAACGAGGGCCAGGTCTTCCTGGCCGCCCAAAAGGTAGCCGCGGTTGAACGGATGAACCCCGTCCACGTCTTTTTTGGGATCCAGGCGATTCATGACCTGCTCTTTGGAAATGCCTTTGGGTAAGGGCAGCTCCACGAGGATGCCATGGACCTTGGGGTCAGCGTTCAGCTGATCAATAAGAGCGGTCAGCTCATCGGTGGAGACATTGTCCGGCTTAATGTGGAGCTCGAACTGAATGCCTAAGGGCTCAGCCACTTTTTGCTTGGACTGGGCGTAAACTTTGGAAGCCTCGCTGGAGCCAGCCAGGATAACGGCCAGTTTGGGGGTCACGCCTTTGGCCACGAGAGCTTTAACCTTTCCGGCTAGCTCTTCGCGTTTGGGTTTGGCCACTTCGAGGCCTTTGACAACTTTAGCTGCCATTGTGGGATCGTCTCCTTTTAAATGGGTAATCGGCCGCGAATGTCCGTCTCTGGTCGAATGAGCCAACCAGTAAGGCCCCGGGCCTAAAAAAAATATGCTAGAATTTAAGTGAGCCGGGTTAAAACGCCTTCCCTAGCCATATAGGTCAAAAAACCTGAAGCGTAAGGAACCATCGAGCCGAATTCCCGTTAAAACGGCTATAATAATGGGGTAAAAATAATTTTCCAGAACCTTATCACGAATAAGGGCTTTTGCCAAATATTTTCTTTGGCCTTTCTAATCTTCAGCCCAGCCTGGGTTTTGGGGGCCCCAGACCCGAAAGATTCGGTCAGCTCTTCTAAGACGGGTCAACCAATCGAGTCGGTTCTAAGCCAAAAAGAGGCCAATGAGCTTAATCAGCTCGTTTGGTCCTTAGGGGCCTATTTTCTTCGCGGCCCGGACGAGGCCAAGAGCCTTAGCCTAAAGTTAGGCCAAACCGCCTTAACCTTCGAGTTTACGGATGGCTCGGGCTGGCCAGCCCGGTTAACCCTGGATTCGACCCAAAATGAGCCGGGTTCGACTAAGGTTACTTTGGGCCCCTTTCCCTTAGGGGAAAAAGGGGCCGTTAGGGACATAAGTTACCTCAAGTTATCCCAAAAACTAGCGACCTTTTGGGCCGAGCTAGCGGCTCGGCCCAAAAGCGACCAACCGCGGTTTATAACCATAAGGTCCGGTCTGGATGGGGCCCGGGTTAAAGTCAACTACGGGGTCCGGTTAGGGGAATCGGTCTTCCTGATTTATCGGTATGACCCGAAGGTTTGGGCTTTACGGCCTTACTATGAGGCGGAGGAGCCTTATAAGGCTAAGCCGGCCGTGGACATTAGAGGTTGGGTTAAAAGGTTGCCCCAAGCGGTCTTGGTTTTAAACGGGGCGCAACATTACCCGGACCGGAAACCCATGGGCCTTTTAAAGCGCTTAGGGTTAAACTTAGAGACTAAAGCCCATCCGAGTTACCAGGGCTTTTTGGCCCAGGATGGGCCTAACCCGGGGATCTATGACTCCGCGGATTTAGATTCATCGGATTTAAATTCATCGGGGCTAGGGGAAACAACCTTGGGGGCTTATGGGACTGTCTTACAGTCCTTTATGATCTTAGATCGGGCTAAGAAGATTCGGGCTCGCCAAAGTTATCGCTTAGCTAGCCGGGCGTTTTTAGGGGAAGACTCTAAGGGCTTTATGTGGGTGGTCTTGGTTCCCGGGGCCATCACCTTAGCCGATCTCGCGGTTTTAGCCCAAACTTTAGGTTTAAAGGCCGCTTTGGGTTTAGATGGCGGTTTATGGACCCAAGTGGCTTTATCGGGGGAAGAGCCAGTTTTTGGCCAGTACTCCCACGCGTCCTGGGGCAATTATCGGGCCCAGGACTTACGGCCCACCTTACCGGTGGTTTTAGCCTTGGAAGAGATCCGGGGCCCTTTGGCCCCTTAGAATTAGTCAATAAAGGCCAATTATGTCTTATGTCCTCATTGTCACGGCCACCCCTGGGGAGTTTCGGGGGTTAAAGTCCAAGTTAAGCGAGTTTAGATCGCGCAATTTCACCCTCCGTTTGGAAGAGTCGGGGATGGGCAAGATCAACGCGGCCCTGTGGTTAGCCCAAATACTGTCCACTGGCCCTAAACCGGACATTGTTATTGGGGCTGGCACCACGGGTTGTTTGGATTTAACGCTAAAAACCGGCGATGTTTTGGCCACCAACGAGGTTATAATCGCGGATTGGCTCCAAGCGGGCGATGATTTTGTCCATTACGCCCCTTATGGGGCTATTGATTATGGGGAGCCAACGGCTAAGGTCAGCCAAATGGTCTTATCCTGCTCTAGCCCTTTGGTCTTAAAACTCCTGGAGACCTTGGGGGACTCGTTTCAAAAGGGCCGGATTCTTTCCTCCGACACCTTCATCTGTGACCGGAAAAAGAAGCTGGATATGGGCGCGACTTTTGGCTGCCGGGTCTGCGAGATGGAGGCGGGGGCCGTGGCTATGACCGCCAAACGGTTAGGGAACATACCGTGGGCCCAAGTTAAGGTCGTGGCTGAAGGCTTGGACGAGGGGTTCACAGATTACGTCAAGATGGAAAAAGATATTGTCCAGATCCTGGCCAATAAGACCTTTGAGGCCTTAACCGTCTTAGACCATATCTGGCTGGAAATGAAAGCCAAAGAGCCCAAAAAAAGCGGTAAAGTTTAGTTTTTAGCGTATTTTCGCGCTTTAAACCAACCTATTCGCGTTACCTTAAGGCTTTAAGATGGGCTTTAATCCGCCCGTCTAGCCTCTTTTCCGCTCTAGACTAGGGCTAGGGGCCGAAACTTTTAGGGGGGCCATTTTGGCCCCCTATGGAACCCCAATCGATAAACCGCCAAAAATCGCCCAAGCCTAATCGCTCCTTACCCGTAATCTTAGATTGTCGATCTTATAGGCTGATTTAAAGTTAAGAGCCTCTATTAATAAAAATAACGTTAATGAAATTAAGAATAATTATTTAAAAATAAAATAAAGACGCGAATATTTTATAATTCAGCCATAATGAGGCCCCTAACCGGTTAGGCTAGTTACGGCTGGGGGGTAAACGGGCGAAGCCCCAAGGCTAAAATAGCCGATGACCTCAACACCCTTGGGGAGTTAGGGCTATTGAAGGAGAAGCTCCATGATAGTTGGGGCGCCGAAAGAAATTAAAGACCATGAAAGGCGAGTGGGTTTGACCCCAGAAGCGGTCAAAGCCTACGTGGCCGCGGGTCATAGGACGCTCGTGGAACGCGGGGCTGGCCTAGGCTCGGGCTTTAGCGACGCGGAGTATCTGGCCGCTGGGGCCACCATAGTGGCCCAAGCGGCTGACATCTGGGCCGAGGCGGACCTGATCGTGAAGGTCAAAGAGCCGCTTATCCCGGAATACCAGTTGGCTAACCCCGGGCAAATCGTTTTCACCTACTTTCACCTGGCGGCGAGCGAAGAATTGACCTTAGCCGCTTTAGAAAGCCAGATCACGGCGGTGGCCTATGAGACGGTCGAGGAAAACGGAGCTTTACCGCTCTTAAAACCCATGAGCGCCGTGGCCGGGCGGATGGCCATTCTAGTGGGGGCTTATCATTTAGCTAGCCCCTACGGCGGCTCCGGGGTGTTACCCACCGGCGTGGAAGGCGTCGCCCCGGCGGAAGCTTTGATCTTGGGCGGCGGGGTGGTTGGTCAGAACGCGGCCCTCGTGGCCGTGGGTTTGGGGCTAAAAGTGACTATTTTGGACATTTACCCGGACAAGTTGAAGTATCTCCAAGGGATCTTGCCGCCAGAAATTGACTATGGCTTAAGCCAGATTGACCTCCTAGAAAAAAAACTCACCACCGCCGACCTCATCGTGGGGGCGGTTCTAATCCCCGGGGCTCGGACCCCGAGGCTAGTTAGCCGAGCCCAGTTAAAGCTCATTAAACCAGGAAGCGTCATAGTGGACGTGGCCATTGATCAGGGCGGTTGCTTTGAGAGCTCCAAAATGACCAGCCACAGTCACCCGGTCTACACCGAGGAGGGAGTTTGCCACTATTGCGTGGGCAACATGCCCGGGGCTTACGCCCGGACCTCGGTCTTGGCCTTAAATAAAGTCACCTTGCCCTATGGTTTAGAGTTGGCCAATAAGGGTTTGGCAAAGGCCTTAGCCGAAAGCCCGCCCTTAGCCCGGGGGCTAAACGCTTACGGAGGGTATCTAACCTATCGGCCCGTGGCCGAGGCCCTAGATCTTCTGGCCAAATATAAGGAAAACCCGCTGGGCCTCTAAGCTCACGAAAAGAGCGGTGGTAGTTAAAGGGCAGCCAATTAGCCTTAGGCGGGTTTTTCCTAGCCAAGGGACTTTCCAACCTTCTTGTTAGAGTAGCCGGGTTTATGGAGTCAGACGGCGGCCTAGCGAGCGGGTCAACCCCGATCTTAAGATCGTGGGGGCTAGGTTTAGCTTAGCTACGCGGCTGGCGACAACTGAAGAACCTTAAAGACGAAACTGTCACCAAAATTATCTAGATTAAGGCGCGACCAATGGGGTTCTTAAGCGGAATAATCATAAAAATCAGGTAGTTAAGGAAAATGGGTTTTTAGGGGAATGGCCGGAAGTTTAGGGGCTTAGAAGCGTCAATCCACTAGGTTAAGGGGTTTGACTGGCTAAAAGCCCTATATTAAGACGCGCTTGACCTTGGCTAACATCGCTAAGAAAAAGACCCGATAAAGCCCCGACTAGTTTAAAAAGAATAGATAAATTAGATGGTTAGGTTTTTACGGCCTTAAGGGCCTGGCGTTTTAAGCCTTTAGAGGGCTGGGGCGATTGGCCCCGGACCGTAAGGACTAGGCGGCTAGCCACTTAGAGCCGTGGGGTCAGATCGGTTTTGAACAATCGATGGTCGAAAACTAGCGAAAAAAAACCTTCTTCAAGGGGTGGTTAAAAAAATGAGAAAGCCCAAAATCGCGGTAACTACCCCAAAAATCAGACTATCGCCCCCGTTTTTAAGAGAATAAAGGGCTATTTTTGAAACATCGCGGGCTTTTTGGAGTTTTGAACAAGTTATCGACTAAAACTAAACATTTTTGAACATAGGTCCAAGGGTTAGGGGTTTGGGGACGACCTGCCTTGGGGCGCGTCTTGGGGCGTTTTAGACGCTTAGGGGCTGTTTTTTGAACAATGGCCAGAGTGAGGGAGCCGAAAAAGGCGAGATCCTAAGACCAAGAAAAAATTAAGAAGGCCCAAAATCGTGGTAAATACCCCCAAAAACCGAGTATGAACCCCCGTTTTTCAGGAATAAATGGCCGTTTTAGGAATATCTTGGATTTTTTGGAGTTCTGAACGCGTTTTGAACATTTTATCCACATTTTTTGGGAAATCCCAGGCGGACCAAAGGACAAATCCGCAATCAGTATTTTGAAACTATGAGCTAGGGGGTTTTGTTCAAAACTAGCGAGCCAGGGGGTATCAGCCGCTTAAGCGAAGGTGTGGACCACAGTTTCCCTGGGGAAACTTTATTGAACAATAAACCAGGGGGAAGGGTAGTTGTTTACCCGGGGAAACTTACTCGGTGGACTGGGCGACCCTAAAGTTTAGAACTCATGATTGAGAACATTAACCGGATAGTTAGGGGATCGTTCAACTACTTCCAGAACGCTAAGGATGGAGTAATCCATTCATTAGATTGTATTTTCCTTTCAGTGTCGACGCTTGGCCTAAAGCGGCTCTCCGATTACTGTGGTCTTAATATAGGCCCATTAGTGAAGAAAATCTCATGGTTGGGCGGCGACATGTTGGGCTACGACCCGGCGGAAGAAACTTTACATAATTTTAATATGACGCTTCGCTTGATTATCCTGTAAGCGTTCACTGAAAACGTTTATGAGTCATAACTCGCCCGCGTGTGAATGAAGTATTAAGGATTTTCATAGTTATTTCAGATAGTTAAGTCTTACTGTTTTATTGTGAATGTCCCATGATAACCGAGTCTCTGACAACTTAAAAGTATTTTTGGGGGAGCTGATACAACGATAACGCTTGTTGAGCGAACTCGCTACCCAGGGTGTATGTTTGTACTTTTTTCGGATTATCAGGGTCACCGAAAAAAGTTTCGATTTTTTTCACTTCGGACATTTTTTCGATCAGTTCGTTTATACTGATTGGGAGCCCCTGTTCGGTCAGCTCTTTTACCAAAAGACAACCCATCCGGTAGGCTAAGACACACGTAAAAAGATGTATTTTTACCATTTGATCGGTCCAATGAAACATTGGTCCGGTAGTTAGGCGCTTTGTATCTTTCATCTGTCTGAAGGCCCGTTCGATAGGCCGCGCGCTCCGGTAGACGCCAATAATTTCCTCATTGGAGAAATCGGCTCGGTCGGTGAAAAAAACTGTTTTCCCTAAAATATCGTGACGTATCCGCTCTAACGCGGAGTCGGAAGCGCAAAAATTCAGATAGATATTATTGTCTTTTTCAAAAATATCGCATTCAAAGATATCTTTCATGTATTTTATCTTCAAGATATCATCGACAGATTTATTAAGGCTATCAATTGTAGGTTTTTTACCTTTGACGGTTTCGCCTCTGGCGCGTTTCATCAATCTTTCATGTAGTTCCGTAAGTTTTATTCTTGTTTTATTAATATTATGTCGTATGCCTTGTAATTGCCCCGCCTCCAATTTAGGGTTGTGGACTATTAGGCCAGTCGCGCGATGACCAAAAACCTCAATCATAAGGCGATAAGCGCTCTGGCCAGCGAAACCAGCGCCTTGAAGCGGAAGGTAATCTTCTTTGGGGATCGCCCACAACTCTGGGGCTTGACCTTTCTTGAGCCCTCCGACATAGTGGAAGGGATTATCGCCCGATATGAGTGTCTTTATGTTTTCCTCAGAGTCGCTTCCAGGGTCAAATACCATAGTGACGCTGGTATCCTTGCCACCCGTTAGCGCCTTAAAGCGATATTTGAGCCTTTCCACCATATAAACGAATCCCTTCGCGTCATTCATATTTCCTGGGTAGTTTTCATGGATAAGCGGTATCGAATAATCCGGGCTGACCATGAGGGATAACCCATCAAGGCGAAGATCGTTTCGTTTTGACTTGTAAGGGCCGCGCTTCGTAAGGTCGCTTTCTGGTTTGGGGTCAATATAGGTAAAAAGGTTGGTAGCGTCATAAATTATGTTAGAAACATCAATATTATTATAAAATCTAAGAATTTTGGAGGTGATCTCGTCCTCGATGGCCTCTAAGGTTTCCTCATCAATTTTTTTGGCCTTGTTCCAAAAGTTTTGCGCGGTAAAATCGGTGGCTTTAAGGTCGGTCAGACATGGAAGATACGTTTTCTGACACCAATCCTCGAGTTCACTGGTCGAGGTTGGCGCGACTACCATGTTGATGGCCGCGGTAAGTATATACGTTCCAACGGACGCGCCTTGGCGACGTTGAGGGACAAAGGAATCAATGAGGCCAACCAAATTGAGCCTTTTGGCCAAATCATGGAGAAGAGTGACCATTCCATAATCATATTCGACCGAGTAAAGAGCGAGGTTTTGCAAAGAATTATTAGGGCCATTAGCCCTTTTATTAGCCTTTTCAAGTATTTTGGCGGCCGTACCAAGATATGTCTGATTGACATTTCTTGGCTTTCCATTAATACTTTTAGATTCAACATAATAGTAATAAGTAGAACCATCTATTTTTTTACTGATTATATGACCCATTAAACACCATGTATAAGGCTAATATTACTATTTAGAAAGAAAGACTCCAACATTGGTTTCATTGGAAGCGCGCCGCTAATTAAACTGGGGAAATCGTTACAATCCAACCTTCCATCCATCAGCGACTCGCTGAAAGGATTTTAAGTTCCCACCCTGGCGCTTTTGGCTTTTCCTGACTTTTCTATTCTAACAATAATTCCAGAGAAGGGAATTGTCAAGCCAAAAAAAGTTCTGGTTATTTTTTCTCTCTTTTTGGGCGAGAAGGTGTAAAAAGTCGAGTTAAAAACGCGCTCGCTTTCAATTTGTTAGGCGCTACGATAAAACGCCAGAAAACCCTTTAATTAAGGCGACTTAAGTATGTTTATCTATAATAACTTGTAAAACCCCCGCTAGTGGGCCGCGAACGGGTTAACCACGATATTAAGATTGTTGGGGCCAAGTTTGGCCTAGCGACGCGGCGGCGACAACTGAAGAACCTTAAAGACGAAACTGTAACCAAAATTGTCTAGATTAAGGCGCGACCAATGGGATTCTTAAGCGTAATAATCATAAAAATCAGGTATTTAAGGAAAAATGGGTTTTTAGGGGAATGGCCGGAAGATTTGGGGCTTAGAAGCGCCAATCCACTAGGTTAAGGGTTTTGACTGGCTAAAGACCCTATATTAAGACGCGTTTGACCTTGGCTAACATCGCTAAGAAAAAGACCCGGATAAAGCCCCCCTCGTAGTTTAAAAAGATTAGATAAATTAGATGGTTAAGTTTTTACGGCCCTAGCGCTCAGGCGTTTAGGGCTCTTAGGGAGCTGGGGCGATTGGCCCCGGACTAAAGGTCCTAGACGGCCAGCCATCTAAGAGCCGTGGGGTAAGATCGGTTTTGAACAATCGATGGTCGAAAACTAGCGAAAAAAAACTTTTTATAGAGGTGGCGCAAAAATCGAGAAGGCTTAAAATCGCGGTAACTACCCCAAAAATCAGAGTATCGCCCCCGTTTTTAAGAGAATAAAGGGCTGTTTTTGAAACATCGCGGGCTTTTTGGAGTTTTGAACAAGTTATCAACTAAAAGTAAACATCTTTGAACATAGGTCCAAGAGTTAAGGGTTTGGGGACGACCAGCCTTGGGGCGCGTCTTGGGGCGTTTTAGACGCTTAGGGGCTGTTTTTTGAACAATGGCCAGAGTGAGCGAGCCGAAAAAGGCGAGATCCTAAGACCAAGAAAAAATTATGAAGGCCCAAAATCGCGGTAAATACCCCCAAAAACGGAGTATGAACCCTCGTTTTTCAGGAATGAATGGCCGTTTTGAGAACATCGTGGATTTTTTGGAGTTCTGAGCGCGTTTTGAACATTTTATCCACATTTTTTGGGAAATCCCAGGCGGACCCAAAGGACAAATCCGCAATCAGTATTTTGAAACTATGAGCTTAAGGGGTTTTGTTCAAAACTAGCGAGCCGGGGGTTATCAGCCGCTTAAGCGAAGTTGTGGACCACAGTTTCCCTGGGGAAACTTCATTGACAGACCAGGGGAAAGAGTAGTTGTTTCCCTGGGGAAACTTTTCTTGACGGACAAAGAATGGGTACTGTTTCCCCGGGGAAACTATATTGAGATCAGGGGGAAGGGTAACTGTTTCCCCAAGGAAACTTTTTGGGTCATGACTGGTTCAGAGGTTATTAATGAGTTCAAAGTTGTCTGGGTTGGTGGGGGACTTAGGAGTATTATCGCAAAAAAAACGACACACTGAAGGACGGGGGGGCGGAGTGACCGTAACCTCGAAGGGCAGACATCAATTGGTGGGGATAGATAAATTATATTTTATTTCAATCATATATCAAGATTTTTCGGAAAGTCGCGGCCCAGGCTTAAAAAACGGCTTTTGGCGACACTTCTACTGGCGCCCAAAATCTAGGTCGACTAAAATCAGAGTAATGGACATCCTTCTGAACAATGATAGCCGGGAAAAAGCCTAAAATAGAGGGTTATAGAGCGGTTGGAAAAATCATAGAAGGCCAAAATCGCGGTAAATAGCCCCATAATCAGAGTATGACACCCCGTTTTTAAGGAATAAAGGGCTGTTTTTGAAACATCGCGGGCTTTTTGGAGTTTTGAACAAGTTATCGACTAAAACTAAACATTTTTGAGCATCGGCTGAATGATTAGGGTTTTTGGTTGACCAACCTTGGGGCGGATCTTGGGAGTTTCAGGCGTATATGGACTATTTTCTGAACAATAGCCTCGGCCAGCGACCCGAAAACAGTAAAAGGCCGGGTAGGAAAATAATCTATTTTTCGGCCAAGAACGCGAAGCTCCTCTAAAGAGGGGACGGCTACGCTTACTCCATAAGAGTCCCCTCTGATAGTGACTAAAAAGGACTTATAAAGACCCCGACAAGCCATCGAGGCCAAGGAAGGAAGGCCATCTGGCCTCAAACCTTGAGACCTAGAGATGTCCGCCCATATTACGTTGGGTGAACGCTTACCATGGCTTCAACACAATTTCACCTAGACTCCAGTTTGTCTCGTAGCTGGTCTTGGCTATAATGCGTGTGAACGCTTACATTTTAACAACGCGGAAATTGTGATATTATTTGAGAACGGCTATTTAACCACAGGGTTTTTTTGACTCTCTGTTAATCCTTATTATTGTATTAATTTTTTGTGTTTATTTAAATAATTTTTAAGAAAATTAATTATTGCATAAACTATTATTCAAATTATTATTAAGTTTTTTAATATTGATAGGAATATAAAAATGATCAACCTTAGTATAGTAAAAAAGGTGGTTTCTCAATTGGCAGAGGAATATCCGATTAAAAATTTAACCTGTTTTGGTTCGTATGCTGATGGTGTTCAGACGGAAAACAGCGATATAGATTTTTTAGTTGAATTTTTGACTCCAAGTGTTTCTTTAATTATGCTTTCCGGGTTAAAACAAAGATTAGAAGAACAATTATTTTTGAGCGTCGATCTTATTCACGCGCCAATACCTACCGAATCACTCATCACAATAAATAATAAAGTCTTGATTTATGAACGTGCGTGACAAATCAGTTTTGATTCATGTCAGAAATGAAATGTCCATTATCGCTGGATGTTAGTTAGGAAAATGTTCCCGATGGCTTGAATGACCTGAGTGATGTGGCGGATAGCGATTTTTGACCTCGATTTGATAATCAGGCTGTCCAGATGAAGCGTTTCAGGTGAGGAAAGCGATACTTCTGAAGAAGACTAGTAGGGAAAAAAGGACCAGGCTGGTCAGGGTCCGGGCCGAGTACGTTAAGATGACCTGGACGACACCTCTCTGGACAAAGGTCCTGTAGATCATGGACAAAATCTTTCTAAATCAGAAAAACTATCCATAAGAGTAATATTCTTTTGCCCATTCTTTTATTTTTTCAAAATTATCAGTATACTGTGGATCTATTTTTAGCTCATCAAAGCTCTTACCATGGGAGAAATAGTAGTCTGAAAGTCCTTCAATTAGCGATTGTTCGTCTATGTCATCGAAATGGCGGAATAAATCGTTGAAAGTCTGATTGACCGAAGTACAGCGCAAACCTCCGATTTCAACAATTTCAAGGCTGTCGAAATCATCAACCACAAAGCAGTTAACGTTCTCGAAAGGTAAAAGCGCCTTAGAGTAAACATCAATTTCATCTTCGTGAACGTAGCCATTGAATAAATCCAATAATTCAAGCGCGGAAGTAAGGCAAAGAACAACGTCCAAGCCTTTAAGGACGCTTGTAAACCATTTTCTATGTGATGTATAATTACAACAACAGTCTAAACGCATTTTTCTCCCTATATTCATCAGATAAATGATTCTTTTATATTATAAAGTTATTATATATCACTTGTCTAGATGATCACCAAGCCATTTCATGACCCTATAAAAGTGATATGGCTGTATGTATATCCTCACTAGCAAATTGGATTGATTCCAGCCATCTAATTCCAGCCCTATCGCTGTCTGGCTTGACTAACCGTTGAAGATCGGCGGCGAGCGACACACGCTCCATCGAAAAAACAAATTATTTCCACCGCAGAGAGGTGGAATTAATCATTTTAAACCTAAATTTATCTATATCTTGTCAAAAACAAATGAAGTTGAGATCGTTTTGTTCAGCTCTTGATAGATCTTTTTGGCTCGCTTCTGATCGAGTGACCAATTTATCAATGAGTCGTTCTCCCGAGAATAATAATCTCACTAGAAGGCCTGATTCCACAGCCTTATCTAAACGACCGAGGCTGGCTACTTGTCTAGGCTTTTGAGCGCTGGCCATTTTCTCTATACGACTCGACTAGAGAAATATAGTATACACCGCCAATCTTGGAAATTCACCTTCAGGCCCCTTCTGAACTCGGCCTCACCATGCTCCTCATGTGGCCTTTGTGGCCTGAACTTCGTCTCGCTTATGGACTGGACCACAAGGCTAAATCGTCCCGCCAATTATGGCCATTATTTCCGTTTAGAGGTATAACGGGATTATCGTAATAGATTTTTAATCCTACGAAATCTTTAAAATTCGATCCTAAACGATTATGTTAGGGGCCTGGATAAAAAGTTGTGGGCTAGTTGGGACTCTCGCTCATAAATTTTGTGAAAATCTCCAGGCCAAGCACATGGCTATCGTTTCGCCCACGCCCGTTTTAACGCCCATGCGGAGCCAGTTCTCATCGAACATGTCTTCCAACGCGAGCCCAGAGCTATCGAACCGCGTCAAATCGAACTTGTTTGAGGCCTTGATTACGTCATAGAGGAAATTTACAGTCTCAAAAGCTTCCCTCTGAGCGAAAAAGCGCTTAAATTCCTGTAAAACGCCTCCAGGGCCGTTCACTAAATGTTTTTATTAATGATAACTGTTTCCTCAGGGGAAACTTCATGGACAGACCAGGTTGACAGACCAGGTGGACCTGAAAAGTTTCCCCGGGGAAACTCGCGAAAGGTCTAGCCTCTTCTAGCTTTTGGCTGGAACGTCACCGCCCGAGCTTAAAGAACTAGTTAGTGGATCTACCGTTCTAAGAACGCAAGATCTAGAGCGACTAAAATATAAGTTTTAGACATTATTCTGAACAATGGTAGGCGCGAAACCGCTAAAAAAAGAGGGTTCCAGGGCAAAACAAAAAATTAAGTAAGCCCAAAAACGGAGTGAATACCCCCAAAATAAGAGTATGGCCCCCCTATTTTACAGAATGGAGGCCTGTTTTTAGAACATCGAAGGTTACTAAGAGTTATGAACATGTTTTAAACAATTTATCGACAACCGCCAGCGGATCGTGGCCGCTCGCCAAGGGAAGCGGTTTAAAATGGGGTCATAACGCAATAAGCCGCCAGTTTGTTCAAATATGAATTCGCGCCAGCGACCAATAAAGCCGATACCTATTAAGATGGCCCCGGCGCCTTAGGGCGCTTAAAGGCTACCCTTTAACCTACGGTCAAAGTGGCCTATCTTCCTTAGACCAATGAACCTTAGCGAAAAGGCTCAAAGATTCCCCGGGGAAACGTTTTAACCCACCAGATGGACTCCTAGTTTCCCTGGGGAAACTGGTAACCAAGCTTATCTTGGCTCTAGCCTCGGGTTGGATCTTAATTAAAGCGCCATGTATGGGGGCGATTAAACCGGACTTTTGCGCAAAGAGGGTCGCGATTGACCCTAAAAAACGAAGGTGGAGGGGTGGGGAAAAAAGTAAGAAGCCCTAAAATCGCGGTAACTACCCCCCAAATCTGAGTATGACCCCTTGTTTTTAAATAATGATGAGCCATTTTTCGAACATCAAGGCGTTTTTCAAGTTATGAACGAGTTTTGAACAATTTTTAAACGTTTTTTCGGGGATCGCCTCTATTAGCCAAGGTATACGGCGATAAATCCAGGAATTGTCAGTTTTGTTCATAACCAGATAATGACTATCCCGCTGGCGGCGATCGATTTCGTTCCCCAGGCGGCCAGGTTGACTATACTATAAGTATGGTTGGGATGCTGGAAAAAGCCCCTGGATCGGACAGTAGGGGTTTTAAGTGGCTAGGGAAAAATAGGCTTAGAAAGTCAGAAAGTCGCTTTTTTTGGTCCCCCAAGGCGGCTTTTTGTCCACGGCGGTTCCATAAGCTTCGGGTCAAAAATAATCGTTTAAGAGGTTTTTTGTATATTTGACGCTAGTCAAATGGCTGGCCTAAGTTAGGTCAGACTGTTAGGTCAGACTGTTAGGTCAGGCCAAAAAATAAGGCAAGGATCGTCTTTTCAGGAAAATTTCTTATTAGCCAAAGCGTGACGCCAAGATGATGATTTAACTATATAACGCGGTTCGTTTTTTTACAAATTAAATTTTAAAAAAGCGTTACTTTTAAAATTAAAGTGTTATATAATATTTAAATGATAATAAATAGTTTTTTGTTGAATAATAAAGTATTTATATAGTTTTTCGGAAGTTTTAAATAGTTTTTGAATAATTTTACGGTAAACTTTTTGGATAGACTAAATTATCCCATAGGACCGCTCATTTTTCGCTAACTATAAGTGGATCTGTTAGGGGCTTAAAGGACTTCATAAGGCGCTAAAACTTGGGTCTATTTCCCGCTTTTGGAACTCATGTCGTTGGTTAGGTTTACCAATAAATTAGGCCAAAAGCTCCAAAACCAAGGAAGACCAAGCCCCAAAGGCCAATAATCATCAATTCTCCGCTTTTATTTTCAAAGAGGATCGCCTAAAATAAATAGGCGCCGCCAAGGTTTCTTCATGAAGAAATAACGTTTATTGAAAGCGGTTGGACGTTTCTAATCCTTTACTGATTTCCGCGAAGACGCGTTATGGGAGGGGGATCGCATGAACGCTTTGACATTAGTTTTCACTTCCCTCTGCGTTTTCGCCATAGGGTACCGTTTTTACGGGCTGTGGATAGCCCGGCGGGTTTTGCGTTTGGACGCCGCCCGGGTCACTCCGGCCTGCTCGGTCAACGATGACCATGATTATGTCCCCACCGAGAAGATGTACCTCTTTGGTTTCCACTTCTCCAGCATCTCGGCGGCGGGGCCTTTAATCGGGCCAATCCTCGCGGCCCAGTGGGGTTACTTGCCCAGCGCTCTGTGGATTTTAATCGGTAGCGTCCTCGGCGGGGCGGTCCATGACATGGTGGTGCTCTTCGCCTCGGTTAGGCACAGGGGCAAAAGTTTAGCCAACATCGCGAGCCAAGAGGTGGGCCCAGTGGTGGGCAACGTCTGCTCAATAGCCGTCCTCTTTATCGTCCTTTTGACCTTGGCCGGGCTGTCCATCTCGGTCATTAACGCCATGTTTTTAAGCCCTTGGGGAACCTTCACGGTCTTAGTGACCATACCCATCGCCTTTCTTTTAGGGCTCTTTATCCGGTCCAAGCCGGATCAAGTGGCCTTGGGCACCATGGGGGCTTTGTTTTTACTGTTTCTGGCTATTTTAGCTGGCCCTTTTGTGGCCACTAACCCCACCTTAAGCTCCATCTTCACTTTAGAAAGGCGCTCTTTAGCCTGGTCCGTCCCGATTTACGGCTTTGTGGCCTCGGTTTTGCCAGTTTGGCTCCTTTTAGGCCCTCGGGGTTACCTTTCCACCTACTTTAAGCTCGGGACCATCTTTGGGCTGGCCTTATCCATATTAATAGTTAGGCCGCCTTTACTTATGACCCCGTTCACCCAGTTTATTAACGGCGGCGGGCCCAACCTTTCCGGGCCCATGTTCCCGTTCCTCTTTATCACCATCGCCTGTGGGGCGGTTTCCGGGTTCCACGCGGTTATTGGCTCGGGCACCACGCCGAAGATGGTTAAAAACGAAAAAGACGTCCTCTTTGTGGGTTATGGGGCCATGCTGACCGAGGGGTTCGTGGCCATTATGGCCTTGGTTTCCGCCTGCACCTTGATTCCCGCCGACTACTACGCTATCTCGGCCAGCCCCGAGGTTTTTCGGGCCATGGGCGTGGCCCCGGTGGACTTGGACGCCTTAGCCTTGGCCGTGCGCGAGAACATCCAGGGCCGACCGGGCGGGGCTGTGACCTTGGCCGTGGGCATGAGCAACATCTTCGCCTCGATCCCTTTTATGACCAGCTTGGTCTCTTACTGGTACCACTTCGCCATCATGTTCATGGCCGTCTTTATCTTATCGGCCATTGACAGTGGGACCAGGGTGGGGCGGTTCTTTTTGCAGGAGCTTTTAGGTCAGTTTATCCCCAAGTTCAATGACAAGCGGTGGTGGCCCGGCATTGTCATCACTAGCGCTCTTTTCACCTCCAGTTGGGGCTTTTTAGTGGTCACCGGGGACATTAACTCCATTTGGCCGCTCTTTGGCATGAGTAATCAGCTTTTAGCCTCCTGCGCTCTGATTATCGTGACCTCCATGCTCATCCGTTTGGGGCGCCTCCGTTTCGCCTGGTGCACGGCCGTTCCGGGTCTATTTTTGGCGGTCATCACCATCTGGGCTGGCTATAAGCAGATCTTTGGCTCTTATATGGTTAAAGGGCAAGTGGCTCTGTCCGTTTTGGGTATCACTATTATGGGCCTTATGGGGTTTATTCTCATTAGGACGATTTTTCAATGGCTTTCGCTTATCTCCATTAAGAAAACCACGACCGACGCCTTTGGGGACGAGGTCCTGGCCACAACCCGAGAATAACTTGTGTCCTCTAACTGGATAATCGTCTTCTTTTTAGGGTTAGCCGGCGTTTTGGCCGTCTCTTTGTCCATGGTCTCCTGTGAGTCGGATTTTAACGGGAACGCGGAGAAAGAGCGGACCTTTATTCTGGACTACCGCCAGATTCCCGGGATAACCCCCGAGGAGACCCAGGCCATTGAAAAGCTCCAAGCCGAGGGCCGGTTATTGACCTATGGCTCGGTGGTCTCCAAAGAGTCTTATTTAAGCGAAACGGGTGAGGAGCTAGGGTTTTTAATCAACTTCTCCCACTTTTTAGCTGAGCTTCTGAGTTTACCCGTGGCCCATCGCTTTTACGAGCCCGAGGAGTTAGCTCCCGCCTTAAAGAGCGGGGCCTTGGATCTAGCCAGCGAGATCTACCCCAGTTTAGAGGACCAGAATGTCGTCTTCCAGACTGACCCCATTTACCATCGGATCTTAAAAATTTATGAGCTAAGGGGAGCTGAGGAGCTAGCGGTCATCGCCACCAAAAGGCCGGTTAAGCTGGGCTTTATCGGCGAAGCGGCCTTATCGCCGCATGTGGTTAACTCCATTAACCTCCCCATGGAAAGAGCCTTTTTTAAAAGCTACGCCGAGGCGGCGGCGGCGGTTTTAAGCGGCGAGTTGGATGGTTTTTTTGGCGAGGCCCAGACCAAAGCCTTCATGGAGCGTTACCCCAACCTGACCATGGAGGATTTTTACCCCCCCATCAATTCCCCTTTGTACTTAGGCACGGCTCGCGAGGAGCTAAAGCCGGTCATTAGCGTGGTCCAGAAGTTTTTGGACAACGGGGGGACCGAGTTTCTGTCCTACTTATACGACCAAAGCGAGCTGGACAAAAAGCGGACCGAGTTTATGGTCAGCTTAGACCCGGGGGCTCGGGATCTGGTTCGGGGTTACTTGGTTGAGAATAAAGAAATCTTAGTGGGGGCCGAGTCCGATGACTATCCGGTCAGCTTCCATAATAAAGCCTTAGGCCAGTTTCAAGGGATTGGCCACGACCTTTTGGCCGAGGTCTCGGCCATTACGGGCTTAAAGTTTAAAGTGGTCAACGATCCCGGGGCCACCGCCGAGGATCTGGAGATAGACTTACGCGATGGCCGGCTTGATCTTCTTTTAAAGTTTAGCTACCAAAACCCCGGGGATAAGCGGTTTTTGTGGGCCGAGCGACCCTACTTCTTTGACCGCTACGCCTTAATAACCACCATCAACCAACCGGAAATCCAGTTTAACCAGATGTTTTACGGTCGGGTGGGTTTAGCCCGCGGGGATAAGCTCTCGGATATTTACGCCAAGTGGTTCCCGGATGACCGGGCCATTATCTACTACCGGACCACGGATAAGGCTTTAGAGGCTTTGGAGCGCAATGACATTAACTTCATTATGGGCTCCATGAACCGCTTACTTAGCTTAACCAACTACCGGGAAAAACCGGGGTTTAAGGCCGCCTTGGTCTTTGAGCGGGACATCCCCTCGGGGCCGGCTTATAACCACCACCAGGCCCGCTTGCGGCAAATCATGGATAAGGCCATGGAAATGGTGGACATGCCCTCCATCAATGACCGTTGGCACCGGCGGATGTTCGATTACAACCGGAAGTTCTTAAACGACGCCATCCCTTACGTGGCGGTCTTTGGGCTCATCTTGCTCTTGGCCATCCTGGCCTTGGTCTCGGTTAACGCCAAAAACGGGCGCTTAAACCGGGAGCTGGAGACTTTGGTCGATGAGCGGACCAAAAAGCTGTTAGCCACCGAGGAGAACCTGGAGGAGGAGCGGCAACTCTTTAAGCGCATCTTAGAATCCTGCCCCTTAAGCTTCACCATCACCCAAAATGGACGGTTGGTTTTTATGACCCCGTTCGCCGAAAAGTTCTTTGGGGTCAAACTCGGCGATCCGCGGGAAATGTGGTACGCCGACGCTGAGGAGCTGGCCCAGTGCGTTAAAGACATCGAGAACGGCCAGGTTATTAATTGGCGGCCCATGCGGGTTATTAGGTCCGATGGGGAGATCCGGGAGGTTTTAGTTAACGCCTTCGCGAGCGACTATTATGGCAGCGATAGCGTCATGACCTGGTTTTCCGATGTGACGGAGCTCAGAAATAACGCCAGGGAGCTCTCTTTAGCTCGGGATATCGCCGAGGATAGCGCTCGGGCTAAAAGCGAGTTTCTGGCCAACATGAGTCACGAGATCCGCACCCCCATGAACGCCATCTTAGGTCTAACCCAGTTGGCCCTTCAGACCCAGTTAAACGAGATCCAGCGCGATTACTTGGAAAAGACCTCCGCCGCCGCGAGCTCGCTTTTGGGCATTATTAACGACATCTTAGATTTCTCCAAGATCGAGGCTGGAAAGCTAACCATGGAGAAAATCGAGTTCCTCTTGGAGGAAGTGGTTAATAACGTTGTTAACGTTATCTTGGTCCGGGTGAACGAAAAGAACCTGGAGCTTCTGTTATCCATCGCCCCCAACACCCCGACCAGCTTAATTGGCGATCCTTTGCGCTTAGGCCAAGTTTTAAACAACCTTTTGACCAACGCCGTTAAGTTCACGGAAAAAGGCCAGGTCAATTTGGTGGTTCAGGTCATGCAAGAGACCCACAACCAGGTGACTTTACGCTTTGAGGTTAGGGACACGGGCATTGGTCTAACCGATGAGCAGATCTCCCGGCTCTTCACCGCCTTTAACCAGGCGGATAGCTCGACCACCCGGCGTTATGGGGGGACGGGCCTTGGGTTAGCCATTAGTAAAAGCTTAGTGGAGATGATGGGCGGCTCCATTTGGTGCCAAGGGTCCAGGGGTCAGGGGAGCTCCTTTTGCTTCACCGCCCGTTTTGGGGTGGGGGATCGGAGCGCCCGTTACGCTAGCCATCAGTCAGCCCTAAAGAACATTGTGGTCTTGGCCGTGGATGACTATGAGCCAGTTTTAACGGTCTTAGTGGATAACTTAAAGTCCTTAGGGGTCCAGGCCATTGGCTGCGGGTCGGGTAAAGACGCTTTATCCATCTTAAAGGACCGGGAGGCTCGGGCCGACCGGACGGACGCGGTTATTTTAGACTGGAAAATGCCGGAAATGGATGGCTTGGAGACCGCTGACCAGATCCAGAAGCTCCTGCCCCAAGAAAAGATCCCCTCTTTAATTATGGTCACCGCCAATGACCGGGATGAGTTGGCTGACTTGGCCCGGGATCACGGCATTAAGGCCATTGTGCCGAAACCCATCTCGGCCTCCTCGGTTTTAAACGCCTTAACTAAGGTGTTAAATGTGGGCTTAGAACCCCAGAAACCTAAGAAAACCGATTCCGTTTTAAAAGCCGATCCCGCGCTAGTGGCTCACTTAAAGGGGTCGCGGATCTTACTGGCTGAGGACAATGAGGTTAACCAGTTGGTGGCCAGAAAGCTGTTAAAGAACGCGGGCTTTGTGGTCAATATCGCCAACAATGGCCTAGAAGCCGTCAACATGGTCCAAGCCTCGTCCTATGATCTGGTGTTAATGGATATCCAGATGCCGGAAATGGACGGGCTAACGGCCACCAAAACCATTAGATCCATCGCTGGTTACGAGAAAATCCCCATCGTGGCCATGACGGCCCACGCCATGAGCGGCGATCGGGAGCTAAGCTTGGCCGCGGGCATGAACGATCACATCACCAAACCCATTAACCTTTCTGAGCTGTTTACGGCCTTAAACCGCTGGATTAAACCCGAATCCGCGCCTAAAGACCCGACCCCCCAGTCGTCCGCCAATGGCGAGCCCGCTAACCCCAGCTGATAGATACGGTCGCCGCTTCTAACCTGGTCAACTCCTAAGTTTTTTTGGCTCTAATGGCTTAACGTTAGAGCCAAGCGGATGGCTTAAAATGGCCCTTTAACCCCTTAACCCTCTTTAACCTCATGATACGGTCGCCAACGCTTTAGCTCCATAAACCGCTAACTATGGACCTAACTTAAAAAAAACCTTTCAGCCAGAGAAACCACTTTTAAAAGCGTCATAAGGATAAGGGCCCGAGAGACTGGCCGGTAACCGGCGACATCAATTTATGTTGGTCACTAAGATTTTTTTGATTTGTTTAAGCCAAAACCCGCAAACATTAAGAGCGCCAAGAATATTTTCGCGGCTAATTTGTTAAAATTTAAAACAGATATTTATTATAAAGTAAAATCGCGAGCCAGGCTGGTGGAGTCGCCTTTGAGGAAAATCCGCCAAAACAAGGACGGGGATCCCCAATATTTTTTTGACAAATAGTGATTCTTTTGGTATAATTACCATAAATATAAAGTTCGAGTGGAAAAATAAATTTTTGAGTTTATTGGAAGATTTAGGTATAGTTTACTGTATTTTTGTCAATTTTGGTATTTAGTTTTTTTTACGTTCTATTAGGTTTGAGTATGAGCGCGGATATTGAAAAAAGTATTGATGGTTTCGAAGAAGAGGGCAATAACAATTTATTTCGGTGTGTTTTTAACCGTCCAGACGCGGCCCGGGAATTATGCTCGGCCATCACTGGAGTTAATATTCCCCGGGACAAGACCGTGGAAATTGTTAATCAAGGGAATGAGCCGGAGCAAATTTCCGTCCACCGGGGCAACGTTTCTTTTGTTTGCGGCGATAGATTGGTCATCTTGGAGCAACGACAATCGAAATCAAACCTCTTTTTGTTAATTCAGACGTTTAATTATTACTTTCGAATAATTAACGACAGCCCTTACAAAGCTGGTTTTCATCCAAACGAACGGCTATCGCGGATCGCGCCTCAGTTCATCGTTTTATACAATGGACAGAAAGACTGTCCGCCGTTTGAGCGGCTTAAACTTTCTGATCATTTTCTCCCAACGCCCGTGAAGTTTGAGGAGTTTGCGAAGTTAGTGAAAGAGCCAACCGCAGAGTTTATAGTCGATTTATATAATATTAACTATGGTTTTAACCAAGCGATAATGGATAAATCGCCTCTTCTAAGTAATTACGCTTTTTTTATAGATCGCGCTAGAAACAATCCAACCAATCAACCGGATAATCTATCATCTATAAAAGAAGCTATCTCTTTTTGTATTGATAATGACATACTTAAAGAGTATCTTGAGGGGATATCTCCGAACAACGTGGTGGATCTGCTGTTCGAGACGCGGTCATGCGCGGACTGGTTGAAGGCCAAGAGCCTTGAGTCGAAAGGCCTAAAGGGCCGAACGAAAAACCTAACGAAAGAAATAATCAAAGACGCCAATAACCGTCTAAAACATGGTTGGCCACCGGATGAAGTCGCCGAGGCGCTCAAACTAAGTCTGGCCGAAATGATCGAGATTACCTCGCGGCAAGCCTTTTAAACCTTCAATTAGCCCGAGCGCGTCGCTCAAGTTGACCAACTGTTGACCAAATGTTGGTCAACTAGGCTATAATTTGGCGACGCTGTTGGTTTTTTTTTATTTATAACTGTTCACGGGTTTTTCGGGATCTGATGTTTTTTTATCAATAAAATTGATTTTAAAGCCAAATAATTCATTAAAATACCATTAACATATGCCATAAATAATTAAAACATTAATATATATTTCTACAATAGTGATTATTGATTATTAAATTCGTGGCTTAAGGCGCGGCTAAAAGCGCGATAAACAGTTAAAATATCATATATAATGGTTTGAATTAAAGGATTAATACGACTTCTATAAACCCATCAAAGTTACCGCGCCCCTTTAACAGCCTGTTGACCTCCAGGGCGAAAAGACCAAGTCCAGAATTTAAGCCTTGACCCTAAAAATAGTTGAAAATAAATTTTTATTATGGAATAATTATATTGAAGATTTGAGTAGGTATTTGGCCTTTTAAAGGCTTTTTGTCCGTCCCTTCGTCTAAATGGTATTGGCGGAGGTTATAGGGTTAATGGAGATGATAATGACCATAAAAGAATTACCTTTAGGCGGGCAGAATTTCCAAACAATAATAGATGGTAATTATTTATACGCGGACAAAACCACATATATATACGATCTGTTAAAAAATTCTAAACAAAACTATTTCCTCTCTCGCCCCCGGCGATTCGGTAAAACCCTTCTTATAAGCGTCTTGCGCGAACTGTTCTCTGGACAACGGGAACGTTTTCAAGGCCTTTGGATTGGCCAGTCCGATTACGCTTTTCCTAAGGTTCCGGTCATCCATCTTACCTTCAACTGGGACGCGTACTCTCCAGATATCGCGCGAGAAAACCTCATTTCTAATCTTAGTTCTATAGCCGAGCAAGAAGACCTCAAAATCGATGCGCCCTCGCCAGCTAAATATTTCGGCGCTCTCATTAAGGCTTTATACCTTAAGTACAACCAGACCCAGGTCGCTATCCTCGTTGACGAGTATGACGCTCCAGTCACAAGGATGATGGGTAAAAATAAAGCGATAGCCCTAGAAAACGCCGCGATCTTACGCGATTTCTTCGCCGCTCCCAAAGATTCCCTCGACCTCAACTATATTCGTTTTATGTTGGTCACTGGTATCACCCGTTACGGCATGGCCTCTATGGACACAGGGCCCAACTACTTTAATGACATCTCCCTTGATCCTAAATACGCCGGGATCTGCGGCTTTACCTTGGAGGAATTTGATTCCCTTTTCGCGAATCGGTTGGAAGAGACCCTTTTACGTCTTAAAAAAGCGAATAAAATGATGCCAGAGGCCACCATCGCGGATTTAAGAGCCAGAACGTTTCACTGGTATAATGGCTACAATTGGCGAGGGGAGACTAAGGTCCTTAATCCCTATTCCATCATCCATTTTTTTGACCAAAGTTCCTTTGGCAATTATTGGATCCAGAGTGGTTTCCCAGCCCATTTGACCGCTCTAATCAAGGAACAGCCCCTGGATATTTTAACCCCCAATCTGGAATCTTATCTCTCGGAGACGATTAGAGATTCGGACATTAATAAGCTTTCGGCCCTTCCAGTCCTCTTCCACAGCGGCTACTTGACCGTGGACAAAGTCACCTCCTCGCCCGCGCGCGACCCTAAATCCAATAAAACGTCCAACGCGGACCACTATTTTTTCCGAATTCCCAATTTAGAAGTTTCCTCCTTTTACCGCCGGGAATTTTTCGTTAATATTATGGGCCTTACATCGAGACATGAACTGGAAACCAAAGGCGAGGATCTTCGGACGGCTTTTTTGAGCCGTAACGCTATGGAAGCTCAAACTATCTTTAGCTCCTTTTTCCGGGCCATTACTTACCGCCAAAAGCTAGAAGAGAAAAACTTCCGCGCCTTAGTTCAAATGATTCTTTTTGCCCTGGATTTCGAAGTGGGATCCGAACTTAAGGGCCTAATAGGACGGCTCGACCTGGCCGTGAAATTAGGGCCTCGGGTATATTGCGTTATTGAGTTAAAATACCGCCCAGATAAATCACAACTTAAACCCGAGGAAGAAGATAGACTTTTGGCCGCTATGGCCTGGAAAAGGTTAAGAGATGAGGTGAACGCGAACTTGGCCATCGCGGTCATGCAAAAGCTTGACCCAGCGGACACCATTCCAATTATCGCCGATTGCCCCTCTGATAAATTAACGGCGACCGAGACTGACCGACTCTTGGCCCAGGCCGCTCTAACTTCGCTAGATAAAAAGGAGATCAATCAAGTTTTGCTTAAAACGGCCCGGGATAAGTTTTCTGAGGAAGAAATCCAGGAAATCCTCCAAAACGCGGTCTCCCCTTTGGAAAGGACTTCTGAGGTAATTGACCATGAGTTGTCTAAAGTCGCCCAATTGGCTCTGGAGGCTGTCAAAGACAAGGGTTATCACGGGATTTTGGAACATAAGGCCGATGAGATTATCGACCTGGGTTTAGCGGTCTACGGTCGTGGCCACCCTATTAAGGTTGTTTTCGGCCCTAACCCAAGCGATAGAGAGCTAGCTAAAACTTAGGCGATAACCTTCCGCCCGTAAGGCCCTTGGCTAAACCTTGAGGTCCACATTCCTAAGACCTTAGTCAAACGCCACTTTTCGTCTGGGAAAATAACCTTGAGCGGATACCATTTTTCATTGTGGATAGAAAGCCCAAATAAGCTTAAAAGCGTCATAATAAATAAATAACCTTCTTTTTAGTGTCTTTAAAATACCTTTAAATTGTTAATTACCTTAAAAAAGAAGCTGTAAGGTTCCTTATTGACGGACCCCAAGCTTCGGCCCGCCTTTTGATAAATAAAATTTACATATATTTGACAATAGCCCCACAGTGAATTGACAGAGACCCTTTACTCTCTCCTCATGACCCTACGCAAGTTATTCAATCGCTTATTTTACCTTTTGACCTTACTGGCCGCCGCGAGCCTGGTCTTTTTGACCGCTGGGGTCTTAGTGACCTTGGTGGTGGAGTCCAAGCCAGGTTTTGAGCGATTTGGGTTTATTAAGTTCCTCCTCTCCAGCGACTGGAATTACTCCAAGGAGATGTTTGGGGCCTTTCGGCCCTTAACCGGAACGGTCTTGGCCGCTTTGGGGGCGGTGGTCTTAGCCACCCCGGTGGCCTTAGGGGTGGCGGTCTTCTTAACCGAGCTTTGCCCGAGTAAGCTTAAAAGCCCCATCTCCTTAGCCATTGAGCTTTTAGCGGCCATTCCCAGCATTATTTACGGCTTGTGGGGACTATTCGTTCTCGCCCCCTTTTTGGAAAACTATTTCCAACCGCTAATGGGAAAAGTCTTTGGCGGGTTACCGGTCATTGGCGGCTATTTCGCCACTAAAGTCGCGGGCGGGCTCAACTTAGTGACCGCCTCCATGGTCCTGGCGGTCATGATTCTGCCTTTTATCGCCAGCTTAGCTCGGGAGGGGTTCGCTCAGGTGCCGGACGTCTTAAAGGAGTCAGCTTACGGCTTAGGGGCCACCACCTGGGAAACTATCGCCGCCGTGGTTTGGCCCTCGTCCCAAAGGGCGGTGGTTGGCGGAATTATCATGGCCGCGGGCCGAGCTTTAGGGGAAACCATGGCTGTGGCTTACGTCATCGGTAACCGCCATGGGGCTTTGGACTCAATCTTTTCCCCGTATGTCACCATCACGTCGGTTATCGCCAATGAGTTTAATGAGGCCGGACCCACCCAGATGTCGGCTTTGTTTTATCTGACCCTGGCTCTGTTTTTGGCCAACTTGGTGGTCTTAAGCTTAGCTAGGCGGCTCATGAGGAAATAATGCGTTCCCACCGAGGCCGAGTCTGGACCAGCCGCGTGGCTTTGACCTTAGCCACCTTATGCGCCCTTTTTGGCTTGGGCTTATTGTTTTTAATCTTGTACGACATCGCGAGCCATGGGTTTAAATCGCTGTCTTTATCCTTATTAACCGAGGACCCGGCGGGGCCCATGGGCGGCGGCGGGTTAAAAGGGGCCTTTTTAGGGCAGGGCCTCTTAACCTTAGTGGCCACCTTAGTCGGGGCGCCTTTGGGCATCTTGGCGGGAACCTACTTAGCCGAGTACGGTCGCGACAAAAGGTTCGCCAAGATGGTTTTAAATCTCTGCGATCTGGCCATGAGCTTACCGTCCATTGTGGTGGGCATCTTTGTCTACTCCATCTTGGTGAAACCCATGGGCGGGTTTAACGGTTGGGCCGGGGCCGCGGCCTTGGCCATAATCATGATCCCTTTAGTCACTAGGACCACCGAGAGCATGCTGGCCATGGTCCCCTGGACCTTACGCGAGGCGGCTTTGGCTTTAGGGAGCCCTTATTACAAGGTCATTATCCAGATAGTTTACCGGAAGGCGGCTAGCGGTATCTTAACCGGCGTTTTATTGGCCATCGCCCGGATCGCCGGGGAAACGGCCCCTTTGATGTTCACGTCCTTTAACAACAACTATTTTGAGTTGAACATGAACCGCCCCGTGCCCTCAATCACGGTCAGCGTTTACCAGTACGCCGGCTCGCCCTACGAGGCCTGGATCTCCCAAGCCTGGGCCGCCGCCTTGGTGGTCACCGGCGTGGTCTTGTTTTTAAGCGTCCTGGGCCGCTTGGCGGTTAAATGGAGATCATAGATGGATAAACTGGCGCGAGTGAGCGAGGTTAGCCAAACTGAGGTCAAAAGCGAGATTAATCCGCCCTTGGGGCAGGGGTTGGTTAAGGTGACGGAAACAATAGCCAAAACCACGGCCAGCGAGCCGCTGGAAACACCCGTCACGGTGGAGGTTAAGGAGAGCCCTAAGCCGGAGAAAGCCGCTTTAGAGGCTAAACCCCAGCCCCCCAAACTTTTGACCATTGAGAAGCTAAATTTTTACTTTGGCGACCATAAAGTTTTAAAAGACGTGGATTTACCCATTCTGGAAAATTCCATCACCTCCCTTATTGGGCCCAGCGGTTGCGGTAAGACCACTTTATTGCGGTGCTTTAACCGGATGCATGACCTTTACCCCAATAACCATTATGAGGGGAAAATCGTCATGGACGGGCGGAATATCCTGGATAAAGGCGAGGATCTTATCTGGCTAAGAAGCCGTTTGGGCATGGTCTTCCAAAAACCCACGCCTTTTCCCATGAGCGTCTATGATAATATAGCCTATGGCCTAAAGCTAAAAAAGATCACCAATAAGCCATTGGTGCGGGAATTAGTGGAAAAGTCATTAAAACAGGCTAACTTATGGGAAGAGGTGAAAGATCGTTTAAAAGAAAGCGCCTTAGGTTTAAGCGGGGGGCAGCAGCAGCGGCTGTCCATCGCCCGCTCCCTAGCCGTGAGCCCGGCGGTCTTACTCTTTGACGAGGCCACCAGCGCTTTGGACCCCATCTCCTCGGCCAAGATCGAGGAGATGATGGTGGAGCTGAAAAAAGAGGTCACCATGGTGGTGGTCACCCATAACATGCAACAAGCGGCCCGGATATCGGACTACACGGCCCTCATGTGGCTAGGGTCGTTAGTTGAGTATGGGGCGACCACCGACATCTTCACTCGACCGAAAATGAAAATGACCGAGCAGTACGTGGCCGGCAATTTCGGCTGAAATCTGGTTAAAAAGGCGCGATATATATGGATATTATGGATCTGGACATTCAGAATATCAAAGAGAACTTCTCGGCCATGAGCGTATTGGTGGCCAATATGTACATGGACGCGTTAAGAAGCTTAGCCGTCCATGACGAGGAGTTGGCTCAAAAGGTCATAGCTCGGGATCTGGAGGCCGATCGGCTGGAGCTGGACTTGGATGAGCTGTGCTTAAGGTTTTTGGCTCGCTACTCGCCCAAGGCCGCGGAACTAAGGTTTGTGGTGGCCATCTTGCGTCTCATTGTGGAGCTGGAGCGGATCGGGGATCACTCTAAGGTTATGGCGAGGCAGGTCTCTCGGTTCCATTTGGCCCCCATGCTCAAAGCTTTGCCCGAGTTCCAGGAAATCTCCATTCTGCCCTACCAAATGCTGAATGAGGCCATTGACGCCTTTTTGTCCGGGGACGCGGAAAAGTACCCGGTTATTATAAGGACGGACGAAACGGTGGGGGCTTTACAAAAAAGCTTAAACGAAAGCTTGGTGGCCCTCATTAAAAAAGACACTTCCCGCGTTGGGCCGGCTATCTCAGTTATTAACATCATTCGGCGCTTGGAAAGAATCGCCGATCACGCTAAAAATATCGCGGAGATGGTCCCCTACGTCACCGTGGGGGAAGTGGTCAAGGGTAAGGCTCTTAAATGAGAATTATGACCATCGAGGACGAGGCGGCCTTAAGAGAGTTAATCGAGTACGATCTGACCCGGGCGGGCTTCCAGTGTCTGGGGTTAGAGAACGCCAATGACGCTTTAATGGTCGTGGAGGACTGGTTACCGGATCTGATCCTTTTAGACCTAATGCTCCCCGGGTTACAGGGGCTCCAGTTTTTAGAGATCATCCGCAAAAAACATCGGACCCCGGTCATCGTCATCTCGGCCCGCAATAGCGAAAGCGACATCATCGCCGCTTTGGATCGGGGGGCGGACGATTACGTGACCAAACCCTTTACCTTTAGCTTTTTAGAGGCCAAAATCCGGGCCGTGACGCGGCGCGGTCAAGCGGGGGCGGCGGCGGTCATTGAGGCCGGGGGCATCCGATTGGATGTGACCTCGCATAAGGTTAAGGTCGAGAACCAGCAGTTAAGCTTAACCCAAAAAGAGTTTGAGCTTTTAAGTTTATTTATGCGCTCGCCGGGGCAAGTTTTTTCCCGCAATCAGCTTTTAAACGCTGTTTGGGGTTATGACAACGAGTTAATCAGCCGCACCGTGGACGCCCACGTGGCCACATTGCGCAAAAAGTTGGGCGGCCGGGGGCGTTTCATTCAGACTCTGCCCAAAATTGGTTACGCCTTTGAGGTTGAATAGTTGATCCCCAAACGCCAGCTATTTTTGTTAATCTTTTTACCCTCGGTTCTGGTTCTTTTAGTGGGCCTAGCTCTGGTTCAGGACAAAAACCGCCGCCAGAGCGAGGGTCAGTTTGAGGACCTCTTAAAGACCAGTTGGTCTTTGGCCCTCCTCGTCTATGACCAAGGGTTAATGAATAGCCCAGAGACGCAAGAAAAAGCCCGGGCCATGACTAAAGATTTGGGCTTTCGCCTGACCTTAATCACCGATGATGGCCAAGTGACCTTTGATTCCGAGGTCAATGGCTCTCTGGACTCCCATAAGGATCGACCGGAGTTTAAAGCGGCCTTACTGGGCGCCCCGATTTTTGTCACCCGTTTAAGCGAGACCACGGGCAAAAACTACATGTACTACGCCCAAAGGGCCGCTCCTAGGGTCATTTTGCGGGTTAGTGGGCCTTTAACCTACTTTGATAATGAGGTTAGCGCCTTTTTTCGGCAAGCTTTCTTTGGGGTCTTGGGTTTATCGGCTTTAGTGGCCTTATTCTCCTTTTGGGTCTCCAGAGGCATAGCTAAGGTTTACCAAGATTTAAGCTTAGCCGTGGCGGCGGCTAAAGGCGGGGAGGACCAGTTACCCACCTTTAAAAACCCCCAACTGGACGAGGCCCTCTACTCTTTAAGTTTGGCCACTCGCGAGCTTAAGGGGAATAAAGAGGAAATCGAAAGCTTAAACGCCCGGCTAGAGTACATTTTATCGCGTATTAACGAAGGGGTCATATTTTTGGATGGCCAGAAGATCCTTTATCGGAACCGCCGGGCCGAGGAGATCTTAAACTGCCCGATCCCGGATTCCACCGCCAAGATCGATAAAAAAGAAATCTTATCCGTTTTCGCCTCAGTCAAAAACCCCCAGTTTAATCATATCAAGATTGGCGAGCGGGTGGTCTTCTTTGACCATACCCGGGAGGACGATCGGCTTTTAGTCATCTTTCACGATCAAACGGAAAAGGAAAAATACTCCACCTTTAAGTCGGATCTGGTCGGAAACATTTCCCATGAGCTAAAAACCCCTTTAGCCTTAGTCTTGGGGGCGGCGGAAGTTATTTTAAAAGATAAGGCCATGCCTCGGTCTTACTTGGAAAAGTTTTTAGGGACCTTGTACCGGAACGCCCAACGGTTAAATAGCTTATTAGACGATCTCATCTTACTCCATCAATTGGAGTCCCGGCCCGAGGCCTTAGCCGAGGAAAGCGATTTAGGCGAGATCTTAAAAGAGATTAAGGAGATGGTCGAGCCTGGGGATAAAGAGCTAACTTGGGAAGCGGACGAGGGCATCGTCTTTTTCCACAGCGCCCACATTATTAGCGTTTTAACCAACCTCGTTAATAACGCTCTTAAGTACTCCAAAGGCCCCAAGATCCAGGTGGAGGTCCGGCGGAAAGACCATTTTCTGGAAATCGCCGTGGCCGATTCTGGGCCGGTTATCCCGGAAGGGGAACGGGAGCGGATCTTTGAGCGGTTTTATTCCTTATCCCGCTCGCGGTGCCGGGATCGGTCCGGATCGGGCTTGGGTTTAGCTATTGTCAAACACATCGCTCGGTTGTATCACGGCCAAGTGAAGATCTCGGACAATGATTTGGGCGGGAACACTTTTTGGGTCTTATTAACCTCGCCCACGGCCTTCTAGGCTGTAAGTTTGGCCCTAGGCGCGATTATTATTTCGCCTAGGGCTTTTGGCTAAAAATGTTAGTCGCGTCTAGCCTAATCCCACTCCTAGCCGCCGCTTTAAACCTGACCAACCCCTTTTTTCTAAAACTAGTTGAGCCTTTAGACCATTCCTTTCTTACTTAACCAGCCGATCGCGCGAGTATTTTTTTCGGTCAATAAAAATTTCACAATAATTTTACTTCCTTAAGGCAAAAAATTAACTTGAAGGGCCTAAATCTTTAACCAAGGCGTTAAGACATTTTTTCACCAGGAGAATTTTACCGCCCTTAACGCTAAAGGAATTGTTTATGGCAAAATTTATGTGGTTATCTGTCGCGCTGGCCTTTTTAGTCGCGCCAGCTATGGCCAAGGCCGAGGAAGTCACTGGGGCTGGGGCCTCTTTTCCGTATCCTGTTTACTCTTCTTGGGCTATGTCTTACCAAAAGGCCACCCAAAATCGCGTTAACTACCAGTCCATCGGCTCGGGTGGGGGTATTAAGCAAGTTAAGGAAGGCACGGTCGATTTTGGGGCCTCTGACGATCCTTTGACCAGTAAGGACCTAGAGGAAGCTAACCTCATCCAGTTTCCGGCGGTGGTCGGGGGCGTGGTGGCCGTGGTCAACCTAAAAGGCGTGGCCGCCGATCAGTTGATCTTAAATGGCGAGGTTTTAGCCGACATTTTTCGGGGAGCCATTAAAACTTGGGACGACCAAGCCATTAAGGCTTTAAACCCCAATCTGACTCTCCCCGCGGCTAACATTAGCGTTATCTATCGGTCGGATAGCTCGGGCACTTCGGCCATTTTCACCAATTATTTGGCGGCCCTTTCCAAAAAGTGGGGCGAGGAAGTGGGGGCCGGGAAATCGGTCAACTGGCCCACGGGCCTTGGGGCCAAGGGGAATGACGGGGTCGCGGCCAATGTCAAAAGGATTGAGAACAGCGTGGGCTACACCGAGTTCGCTTACGCCATTCAGAGCTCTTTAGCCACCGTGGCCATGCTGAATAGCGAAGGCCAAGTGATTAAACCCTCTTTAGCCACCTTCGCGGCGGCGGCGGCCAAGGCCGATTGGGACCAAGCTAAAGGCTATTATCTGTGGCTGGTTAACACCCCGGGGGCCGACTCTTGGCCCATCGCCGCGGCCACTTATATCCTCATTAAAAAAGATAACCCCGGGGCTTTAACGCGGGTGACCAACTTTTTTAAGTGGAGTTTCGCCAATGGCGATACGGAAGCCGAAAAGCTCCATTACGTTCCCTTACCGGAAAGCCTGAAAAAAGACATCGCGAGCTATTGGGCTAAAGTCGGCGTCAAATAGTCTTTAACTAAAAAGGGTGGCCTAGGCCACCCTTTTTAAGATCTTAATCATCGTCGCAATTGTACAAAAGGCTTTGGTGCAAAGCTTTCCCGCCAATGTCCTTGCGGTAGTGGGCCCCCGGCCAACTAATGTCCCCCACGGCCTCGTAAGCTCGATTGACCGCGTCCTGTAAGTCCGCGCCTAAAGCCGTGACCGCCAAAACCCGGCCGCCTTTGGTGTGATAAGTGGGGGTGGCCCCTTCTTGGCGTTTTAAGACCCCCGACTCAAAAACTAGGGTGTCCGGCCTTTTTCTCGCCTCGTCTAAGCCGGTAATCAGATCGTCCTCGCGATAGGGCCCGGGGTACCCTTCGGCGCTCATGACCACCGTGGCCGCGCTTTTGTTTTCCCATTCCAGGTTAACGTCTTTTAGCCGAGACTCGGCCACGGCCAGTAAGGTCTCGGCTAAATCGGTTTTTAAAAGGGGTAAAAGGGCTTGGGTCTCGGGGTCGCCAAAACGGGCGTTAAACTCCAAAACTTTCGGCCCGCTTAAGGTCACCATGAGGCCCGCGTACAAAAGCCCGGAGTAAGGGCAACCCTCGGTGGCCAGACCGGAGACCACGGGTTGGATAATGGTCTCTAAGATCATCTCCTCTAACCGCTTATTAACCAGAGGGGCCGGCGAATAGGCCCCCATGCCGCCCGTATTGGGGCCGCAGTCGTTATCGTAGATGGTCTTATGGTCTTGGGCCGATAAAAGGGGTTTAATGGCCTTACCGTCGGTTAAAGCGAAAAAAGAGACCTCTTCCCCGGCTAAGTACTCCTCAACCAAGATCCGTTGGCCCTTACCCAAGCGGGCGATGTCGTGGATACCCTTTAAAGCGGCTTCCAGTTTGCCGCAGATGACCACCCCTTTGCCTTGGGCCAAGCCATCGGCCTTTAAGACCAGAGGGTAGCTGGCCGCCTCTAGGTACTGCTGGGCCTCCTCTAGGTCGTAGAAGACGGCGTAACTGGCGGTCGGGAGGTTATGGCGGACCATAAAGTCCTTGGCGAAGACCTTGGACCCCTCGATTTGGGCCGCCCGAGCCGAGGGCCCAAAGACCGCGAGCCCCAAGGACCTTAACTGGTCAGCTAAACCCATGACCAAAGGCAGTTCCGGGCCAATGACCGTTAAATCCGGTTGGACGCGATTGGCCAAAGAGACCAGGGCGCTGATATTGTCCACCGCCACGGGCTCAACCTCGCCCAAAGAAGCCAAGGCGGAGCTACCTGGGGCGGAGATGAGTTTGACCCGGGGGTTTTGTTTCAGTCGCCAGGCCAGGGCGTGTTCCCGCCCCCCTTGGCCAATCAAAAGGATTTTCATAAAGAACCTCGCCGCCCGGCGGCTCCTGGAACTTTGAGCGCGACCCTTCCTTAAGTGGTCTTAGGGAAGAGATACTAATAAAGATGGTATTTCTAAAAAATTAGAAAGGTTTTTAAAAATTTATGGAGCTGGCCCCTAGCGGGGTTAACTCATAAATTACCATTTTTCCCCATATATTGGCAAAAATTTGTTTTCCCCCAATCTTTTAGCCCCCAGACTCAACCTAAGGCCCCTAAGGCCCTTTAAGGGCCTTAAGAAGGCCTTATTAGCTTTTAGCCAAGGTCAAAAGAGTTTGGCGAAAGGCCGCTAAAGCTTTGGGCGTGTCCTTAGCGTTGGGCCCCCCGGCTTGGGCTAAAAGGGGTTTACCGCCCCCGCGACCGCCCACGGCCTCGGCCATGGGCCCGATTAAGCGACCCGCCGGGAATTTAGCGGCTAAATCTGGGCTAACGGCCACTAAAAGTAAAGCTTTATCCCCGCTTTTGGCGGCTAAGGCCACTAAGCTTTTGGGGCCTAGCTGATCTTTTAAGGCGTCGGCTAGCTCGCGTAAATCCTTGGGCTCAGCCACATTGACCTCTTGAGCCAAATAAGAGATATCGCCTAAGGTTTCGGCCTTTTTAAGTAAGGCCTTAGGGTCTAAGCCGACTGGGGCGCTGGGTTTACCGGGTTTCGACAGCTCTTGGATCCGCTCTAACAGTCTTAAGACCCGGCTACTTAGCTCCTCGGGCCGGGCCTTTAACAAAGACCCAAGTTCCTTTAGCTTAGCCCTTTGCCCCTGGACCTCCGCGAAAGCTCCGCCCCCGGTTAAGCACTCCAGCCGCCGGACCCCAGCGGCCACCGAGCTTTCCGAGACAATCAGAAAGACCCCTAAATCCCCGGTTCTTTGGGCGTGGGTGCCGCCGCAGAGCTCGCGGGAGTCGCCCATGTTAACCACGCGAACTTTATCCCCGTACCGCTCCTCAAACAGAGCCACGGCCCCGGACCGGACGGCCTCATCGTAATTTAAGACCGTGGTTTCCACCGGGAAGTTTTGGCGGATATCTTGGTTGACCGCGGCCTCAATTAAGCTTAGCTCCTCGTCCGTGACCTGGGCTTGGTGGGTGAAGTCAAAGCGAAAACGGGTGTCGGTGACTAAGGACCCGGCTTGGCGAACGTGGTCGCCTAAGGTCCGGCGTAAAGCCAAGTGGAGTAAATGGGTGGCCGTGTGGTTAGCGGCGGTGGCCCGTCTTTTAGCCGCGTCCACTTCTAAGGTGGCGGGCTCCAGGTTAATGGTCCCCTTAAGGACTTGGCCCCGATGGATAACCACCCCGCCTGGGGCTTTAATAGTCTCTTGGACCGCCACTTCCCCAGCCGGGAAATGGATCGTCCCGGTGTCCCCTATTTGACCGCCACTGGCCGCGTAAAAGGGGGTCCGGGGGAAAACCAGGTTAATGGCCTGACCAACGGAAGCGGTGGTAACCTCATGCCCCTGGCAGACCAAAAGGGCCGGGGTCTCGGCAGTGGCCGTTAAAGTGTCGTAACCTAAAAAGTCGGTGGTAAAGCCGGTCCGGGTGAGCTCGCTCACTAAAGCGTTAGCCTCGTCCGCTTCCGGTCGCCCCGCTTTCCAGGCGGCCCGGCCTTTGGCCTTTTGGTCGCTCATGGCCGCGTCAAAACCCGTTTGATCCACGGTTAAAGCGTTTTCCCGAGCCACGTCGCCGGTTAGATCCAAAGGAAAGCCGTAAGTGTCGTAGAGCTTAAAGGCCACTTGCCCGGCTAAAACCGTTTTCCCGGTGGCTTTGAGCTCGTTAATGGCCTCGTTCAAGATGGTGAGCCCGGCGCCCAAAGTCTCGCCAAAGCGCTCTTCCTCAGCCCGCACCAAGCTGGTTAGGTAACTGGCCTGGTCGGCGATCTCCGGGTAAGGCTCTTTTAAGGTCTTAATGACCTCTTGGCACATTTCCGAGAGAAAGGGTTTAGTCAAACCCAGTTTCCGGCCATGGCGGACAGCCCGGCGCAAAACGCGGCGTAAAACGTAACCCCGGCCCAAGTTCTCCGGGCGGACCCCATCGCTAATGAGAAAGGTGATGGCCCGGCTATGGTCAGCGATGACCCTTAAAGACACGTTGGTCTGAAAGCTGGGGTCATTGGGGGTTAAATTGGCCCCATAAACGTAGGGGACCCCGGACAAATGGGAGACTTTAGCTAAAAGGGGTTGAAAGAGGTCAGTCTCAAAATTGGAGGGGACGTTTTGGACCACCGCCGCTAAGCGCTCTAAACCCATGCCCGTGTCAATGGACGGTCGCGGCAAAGGCGAGATCGACCCATCAACGGCCTTGGAAAACTGCATGAAAACCAGGTTCCAGATCTCTAAATACCGGTCGCAGTCGCAACCCGGCCCGCAGTCGGGTTTACCACAACCTAAAGAAGGGCCTTGGTCATAGAGGATCTCGCTGCAAGGCCCGCACGGGCCAGTGTCGCCCATGGCCCAGAAGTTGTCTTTTTCCCCTAAGCGGACTAAACGCGACTCGGGGATGTCGGTTAGACGAGGCCATAAAGAAGCCGCCTCATCATCGTCCTCAAAGACCGTGGCGTACAGTTTGTCCGCGGCTAGGCCAAAGACCGTGGTTAAAAGCTCGTAAGCGAAGACAATGGCCTCGGCCTTAAAGTAATTCCCAAAAGAAAAATTGCCCAGCATCTCAAAAAAAGTGTGGTGCCGAGCCGTATAGCCGACGTTTTCCAGATCGTTATGCTTGCCCCCGGCCCGGACGCACTTTTGGGAGGTCACGGCCCGGTGATAATCCCTTTTCTCCTCGCCAGTGAAAAGTCTTTTAAATTGGACCATGCCCGCGTTGGTGAAAAGGAGGGTGGGATCGTCCCGGGGGACTAGGGAGCTGGAGCCGACCCGGCGGTGGTCCCGCTTGGCGAAATATTCCAGAAACGCTCGCCTCAAATCCGAGGATATCATATTAACTCCGCCCGGGATTGAGGGCTGATGATGAGCCCTAGCCGCGGGTCCGCGGCTAGGGCTAGGGTTATAAGCCGTTTTGGCCTTAGGGGGCCAAAAATAGTTAGGTTAAGGGAGCTCAGGGGCGCCGTCCAGACCGAGGGGCTCTAACCCTGGCGGCAACTCATCGTCCTCGCCCAAGGGCTCTAAGGGCTCCAAAGGATGCTCGGACATGGCCTCGGTGACTTTTTCGGCTAAAAGGCCATAGGCCTCACGCAGTTTGTCCTCAATGCTCTTGGCCACTTCCGGGTTATCAAGTAAAAACCGCCGGGCGTTTTCCTTGCCATTGCCCAAGCGCTCGCCGGCGTAAGAGAACCAGGCCCCGCTTTTATCGACAATGTCCATGACCACCCCGAGATCGATGAGTTCGCTTTCCCGGGAGATCCCCAGACCATAGAGGATCTCAAAGGTGGCTTCCTTAAAGGGTGGGGCGATTTTGTTCTTGACCACCTTCACCCGGGTGACGTTGCCAATGCGGGCGTCCTCTTGGCCTTTGACGTAGTTGGTCCGCCGGATGTCCAAACGCATGGTGGCGTAGAACTTTAGAGCGTAGCCCCCGGTGGTGGTCTCCGGGTTGCCGTAGGCTAAAGAGCCGATTTTTAAGCGGACCTGGTTAATAAAGATAACCGAGGCGTTGGAGCGGTAAATGGCCCCCGTGAGCTTCCGCATGGCTTGGCTCATGAGGCGGGCGATGGAGCCGGGCAAGACGCTACCCATTTCCCCGTTGATCTCGGCCTCGGGGACCAAGGCGGCCACCGAGTCAATGACGATAATGTCCACCGCGCCGCTCCTAACGAGGATCTCGGCGATGTTTAAGGCTTGCTCCCCGTTATCGGGTTGGCTGATTAAAAGCTCGTCCGTGTTGACCCCTAAGCGCCGGGCGTAGCTGACGTCTAGAGCGTGCTCCGCGTCAATAAAGGCGGCCACGCCGTTTTGGCCTTGGGCGTTCTTGATCTTCTGGGCCTCCGCCACCACATGGAGAGCCAAAGTGGTTTTACCGCTGGACTCGGGTCCGAAGATCTCAATGATGCGACCCCGGGGAATGCCCCCGACCCCTAAGGCCGCGTCTAAACTAATGGAACCCGTGGAAATGACGGGAATGGCTTCCTGACGCTCGCCGCCGAGCTTCATAATGGAGCCCTTGCCAAAACTCTTCTCGATCTGATCGAGGGCCGAGTTTAAGGCTTTGGTCCGCGGGTCAGCGTTGTCCTGGGATTTATCCGTTTTTTTTGATTTATCTTTATCCGTGGCTCTGGCCATGAATACCTCAGAAGTTACCCTCAAAAGTGAGGCGATTGGTCAAAGGAAGGCCAACCGCGAGGGTTAGGGATTAATCTTCCCGAAAAGGAAAGGGAATCTTCGATAGAAAGACGCTGGCGTGAACGAATAAAGAGGAAAATCCAGGCGTTGGAAAGTTCTGTGTTTTGGCCAAGCGCTATTACAAGTATACCCAGCCAATATATCATTTTTAATGGTCTAAAGACAATAAAAAATCCGGTTGGCTCTAGGCTGGGGAGCCTAGCTGGCCAGGAAAATGGGGTTGGCTGAAAGGGGTATTTAAGGTTTAAATAAAGAATAAATAGGTAGTTTAAGGATTAAAAAACAATATTAAAGAAAAATAACGCGCAAAGGTTAAGCTCTTGGAGCGCGGAGCCCGCGCTCTAAGAGCTTATAATAATGATAAAGGGGGCTAGTTGAGCCGTTCCCGGTAGGGGTAGTAATCGCCCCTTCTAATGCGGTGGGTTTTCATGACCAGGGACTCGTTGGTTCCCGTATGGAAGATGACCCGGCGCCCTTTGCGCCCGCCCACGTCTTCCGAGACAATGGCGATGCCGTTCTTCTTTAAGATCTTCCGGGCGATTTTGACGTTCTTTTCGCCCGTGGCCCCCCGGCTAAAGTCCGTGTCCCCACCGCCAAAAATCTGGGCCTCCAGGTCTTGGACCCGGCTACCTAGGCGGCGGAGCTTATCGATTAAGGCCGGGATGGCCACATCCCCGTAGTCATTGGAAATGGAGCCGAAAAAACCGCTTTTCGGGTAAAGGAAGTGGTTCATGCCGCCTATTTTTAAGCGGCGGTCATGGAGGCAGACGGCCACGCAGGTCCCCAGGACAGCGGAGATCATAGCCTCGCGCCCACAAGTGAGCATTTGGCCTGGGGTCAGATGGTAGCGATAAATTTCGACAGCGTTATTGGTAGTCGTCATTGGTCTCTCTCCAGGAATTTTACTCGCCTGAGACCATATAACACATTCTGAGATGTAATACAAGATCAATTCAGGTTTTAGAGACGGTTTTCGGATAATTAATTCTCTTAAGGCTGGCATGCTTAAAATTAAAAATTATAGGGGGACAATCGCCCACAGTAATTATTGGCCAGTTTAAAAAGAAATGACTGAAAACGTTTCCGCTGTTTATCTCTCACTTTTCGTCAAACTAGCGAGGACTTATTAAGAACCAGTTTGGCTCAAAAAGTCCTGAGCCGGAAAACCGGGCCGGTCAAAGGCCCGGGATCATAACCTTTATTATAACCTACTTTAAAGGTTAGGGCGACCATCATAAATTAAAAAAATTACTGACTAATTAAATAATTATAAATTAATAAGTTAAAAATTGATATAGAATTATAAATAATTTATAATAAAACATCGAATAAGATGAAAAACGTAGAAATTAAACGCTATTTAAAAAGTAGGTCGTAAGGAGATTTTTAGCCTAGCGAAGATAGATCTAGCTCAGAAAGATAAAGAAGGGGCCAATTGGTTAATGTTTTTTTTCTAGTTTGGCCGGTCCGTTTTGAAACGAAAGAGAACCACCTTGGCGCCATGAGCTTTGGTCCTCTGGCCAAATTTAATGGTAAGTCTTCCAGTATTTTTTAGTCCGAAGGGCGTTAATAATAGAGGAAAACTAAGGTGGTCAATGACGATGGACGACTTGAAATAGGAAAATTTTAGTAATGGCGAGATCTTAGGGAATAGCCATAATATTGGTGGAGCTAAGCTAGTTAAACATTTAAATATATTTAATTATTGACACACCATAGATTAGACGTATAAGAACATCATAAAGTAAATAATATTAGTGTATATATTAATTTAATATATTAAATTTCAAAATAAATAAAAGTAAAAAATTAATATACTAAAAAAACTGACTCCAGACCGCTCAAGCGGAGATAACAAAATGAGGGTTTAGATGGTCTAGTTGTGATGTATCAGAATAAATTAGAAAAATTAAATATTTATATAATCATCAAAAATAAATATTAACTTAAATTTATATATTAAAATCAAGAAAATATTTATAGAGTCATTATTGGAGTGGGTTAGTGAAATAGTAAATTTTGGGGTTGTTAAGGAGCTGAAAGCCTCGCGACTAAATGGTTTTGGATGAAATATAAAGTCGCTAAATGTCCTCATTCAGAGCTGGGAAAAAATTTCGAATAGTGTTTTTAAAAAAAAAGCTTGACATATTTTTTGGGGGGACATATACTGGGTTTGGTTGAAGGTTCAAAAAATTTAATACGCGAATTTAGGTGTTCTGAGTTAAAATCCAGAAGTAAAGGAAATCCCGTTAAACTCGGGAGCGAGCCAATCACTGTATGCCAATTACCG
>JAISRZ010000134.1 GCA_031273455.1 Deltaproteobacteria bacterium
TAGAAATTTTGGCGTCATCAATGGCGGAGAGAACCGACCAGGGATTGTAAACCCGGGTTTTTCCGTCCCAGGTGTAGCCATCATACCAGTCTTGAATCGTTCTTCTTAAATCACGCCCATCGCTTCCAAGGGGTAAATAGCCTTCCTCAATGAGAAGCTCTAAAGTTCGTTCCTCGCGATCGCTAAGAAGATCCTCTAGATCCGCCGCGGTTAAGCCACAAATGGCGGCGTACTTCCGGTTGAAGGTGAGGTCCCTTAAGTTGTTCAGAGAGGAGAAAATAGAGAGTTGGGCGAATCGGCTCACTCCGGTGATAAAGATGTGGCCAACTATATTACTATCACTATTGGATTTGAGCGTTTCGTAAAAATCTTTTAATTCGACGCGAATCTCTTCCGCCAATGGCGGGTCATTAAGGTGAGCGACAATCGGGGAGTCATACTCATCAATGAGAACAGCCACCTTTTTTTTATGGGTTTCGTTAAGGCTCATAATAAGCCTTTTGAGCATATTAGCGGGAGGCACAACGTCAAGCTTCACTTTCTTCCGCCCGGCGACATCTTCCATCAGTAAGGTTAAGCTTTGTTTAACGCCAGTCAAATCAGCGCCTTTGACTTCGTTCATGTTCAACCTAATGATTGGGTAAGAAGTCCACTTGTAGTCCGATTGGTCGATCCAAAGCCCCTTGAACAGTTCCCGTTTCCCTTCAAGGATACATTCTAGGGTATTAACTAGAAGGGATTTCCCGAATCGCCGGGGCCGGGATAGGAAAAATGGTCTAGGCCGCTTGACTATCTCATACAAAAACTTAGTCTTGTCGGCGTAATAATCGCCGTTTTCACGGATATCGGAGAAATCGGTCGTTCCTAGCGGTATTTCTCTCATGGCCTTGTCATTTTTGACCACGATTGGATCAGTTGAATCATTTTTCTCCACGCGAATATCCTCCATCAAGGACAATCTTGGGCCAATAGAAAAGCTCCAAGGCTCAAGTCCTAAGATTAACGAGTAAAATCCTATCAGAACCTAGTTTGCGCCTAGGTCGCGGCCTATCCGTAAATCCTGGACTCCTTAGCTATATATATCGCGTTTACCGCGTCTTGTCTAATTAAATCTCAATAAGGAGTTGGGCAAAAAAAACTGTACACAAAATGTAGTGATATAATTTTAGTCTAATACTGCTAATGCATACGTTATGAACTAAAATACTAGCCCATCAAAGCTCAGATAACGAAACTCAGATAACCCAGAAATATTATTTTGGACATGGTTTTAATGAATCGTAACAAGCTGTCTAATTTAATATTTAGCTATAATTAAATAAAAATATAGTTTATTATATTGCAAATACTGACAAGAAATTGATTGAATGATAATTTTATCTAATTAACTAGGATTGAATGTATAGTTCCAATCACCATGAAATTTATATCTTTTAATATTTAGTGATTCTAGCTCTTTGTCAGATACTTTTATGCCGTTCTCGTAATTTTCAGTATCTAAATTACATTTAACGGTTAAACAAGATGTAGTAGTTGTAGATGCAATTAGATTAACAATAACTTCCAGGCTAATTAACGGCCTTCCTCTCCAATTAGTTGTTATCGCCGAAAAAAGACGATGTTCCATAATATTCCACTTGCTTGTACCAACAGGAAAATGGCAAACAGAAATGCTTAATCTTGATTCGTCAGCAAATTTTGCTAACTCAGTTTTCCATAATTTGCGACGGTAACCATTACTACCACCACAATCAGCAGTAATTAACAGTCTAGTAGCATTGGGATATAAGTCTATGCCGCAACTATTCCACCAATTTTTGATACTATTAACTGCGAAAACAGATGTATCATGAGTTACACCAACATTAACATACCCGGAATTGTTAATAATGTCATAAATACCATATGGTATACCTTTTCCCAACTCTTTATCAATAAAATCATGGTCTTTAACCTTAGGAGCATTACCTTTTAGATGATATTCCTTACCATTATTTTTGTAATTACCAATTAATTCATGTTTTTTACAGTCAACAGAAATTATAGGTTGAGCCATACGCATAAAAGCTTTAACTCTTTTGTTAATAAAATTAAACTGGGCATCTCTATCTGGATGTGATTTGCCTTCCAGGACCTTTATATTGCCTTGGAGACTATATCCCATTTCTTCAAGGATTTTCCCAACAGTGTGATAACTCACTTTATGATTTTGGGCGTTTAATTCCGCGGCAAGAGTCCTCAGACTTTTAGATGTCCAAAGTAAAGGTGATTGAGGGTCGCCGCGTGTTGAAGAATCGACCAAATCCTTCAACGCTATCGACAGACCAGGATCAATTTCCTCAATTGTTTTTCTGCCTCCTCCTTTAAGCCGGAATCCGCTCGTTTTTGTCGGCGGAAGGTTGAGTTCGCCCAATCCTCGTCTTATCTCTCGAAAAGAGACACCTGTCTCTTTTGAGACTTGGCTAGTGGCGCCGCGAGCGCCTCCGATAGTCAAGGCCGCCGCGATTAGCCTTCGCGTCTTCTCGTTAAGATGTGGCTTTAAAGCCTCAAAAAATTGAGAATTAACTATCATAATTTCATGATAGCACACTCCCAGTTTTGTGTACAGTTATTTTTGACCAGCTCCTAAGCGGGGAAAACAGCTCTAGCGTTAGCCAAAAGTCTTGTTTAGCGTCGGGGATTTAAAGGGCGTATAAGAGCTTAAGAGGCGCTGGAGATCAGCTAATAGGCGCGGTTATATTAGCGTCAACGTGGCCGATATCCATAGGGGCGTTTATGGGGAGCTCAAATTACTGGCGCCTTTAATTTCTCAATTATTTTAGTTTTTAAAGAGATAAATTGATATAAATTAAATGTATATTTGATCTGTCGATGGGTCAGATCCAGGCCAATGGCGGTTTAGGAACCTTCCGCCCGCCAACTGGAGGGGCTAAACATCGCCTAAGCGCTCTCCAGGGTTGGGGGAACTTAGGCCCCTGCCCTCTAGCCCCAAAACCAGACTTAAAGGCCCGTGGCCGACCTTTAGGCGTAGAGCTACGGTGAATAGTCTGAACCCAAAAAAACCGTTATGGAGTTTTTTAGGGCCTTTAAGCGGGCTTTATAGTCAGGGGATTAACGGTTAATAGTCTTCCGCCAACTAGTGGCTGACAACCAGAGGCGCTTGACAGGGGTGAAATAGGCGGGTCCAGGATGAGATCGGCTCCAGTTCTTTTAATACCAACCAAAGACGCTAAAACCACGGTCTTATAGTCTAAAACCCTGATTTGGCTAGCCGCTTTAATCATGGCTGTTCTCGCCGCTAACCTGGTAAGCGGGCGAAGGGCCGATCGGCGAGATCGCGGATCTCCCGGACGATATCCAAGTGATGCCCCACCAGGGTTTGACCATTTTCATAAAGCCAGCGCTGGCGCCTCTTAGCGTTCCGGTTAGGGGTTAAAACCAAATATGGTAAACCTTTAGTTTTAAGTCCCGGCGCCTTTAGGGTCGCGGTTAGAGTCGCCGAGCCTTTTCTTCTTATTCTGGCTCAATGACCTCAAACTTGGCTAAAACGAAAGTCCGTCTGGCCATGACCAAGGCGACCATGATAACCGGTTGACCCGCCCCTCTATACTTATCGGCGTATCGCATTTGGATCTGGCGTAAAGCCTTATCGGCTAAATCGGTCATTGACTCCCTTAGTTTGGCTTTAGCCGCGTCGTTTATCGGCGGAGGGAGAGGTTTGGGTTGGGCGACTTTCTTGGGAGCGGTGGAAGGCTTTTGAGCTTTGGTGGACTTTTGAGCCTTGGAAGGCTTTTGAGCGCTGGAAGGCTTGGGGGCCGGCGTAGTTCTTAGGGCATCGGATGACTCGGGTTCATCCTCTCTATAAACCTTTAGCTCAACAATAAAACGCGCGCCTTTGGGGCTAACGAAGTTGATGTCCATAAAGCCATGGGCCGTAGTCTTATGGGAGTTAAACTTTTGGTTGGCCAGGGATAGGGCCGTCTCAAAGAAAATCTGGTATTGACTCTCGTTAGTTTTAAAAGAGGGGTGAGTGAATTGGTTAAGATAGAAACTAAAAGCCTCTTCCACCCCACTAGCGTCCAATTTAAACAAGTTCTCTAAAGTCGCCTTAGCCCACTTTTGGGCTAAAACCGGATCGCTAACCAGATCTTTGGCGTGGGCCA
>JAISRZ010000142.1 GCA_031273455.1 Deltaproteobacteria bacterium
CCTGGGGAGATGTTAAGAATTCTCATCATGGAAGCGGCCGAGAAAGCCAAGCGCCCTTGCGCCATCCTTATAGACGAGTACGACGCCCCTTTTGTCGCCTTTATGGAGCGTCCCCCCAAGGAAAGGAAACAATTACGCGCGGCAATGCGCGATTATTACTCTAAATTTAAAGCGTTAGATAATTATATATCATTTGTTTTTGTTACTGGTATCACTAAATCCGCTCATTTAGGTCTTCTTTCCGTCTTTAACTCTTATAATGACATATCAATAAATCCTGAATACGGGGCCATATGTGGTTTTACCCAGGAGGAACTTCAGAACTATTTCGCTCCTCATATTAAGCGGACCGCCGAGCGTCTCAAAATGACCGAGACGGAACTATTGGAAAAAACGCGAGACTATTACAATGGTTTTTCATTTGACGGGGTAACTCGGGTCTATAACCCTTTTTCCACTTTACTGTTCTTTATAAATAAAGAGTTTAAAAAATTCTGGTTTAATACCGGAACCTCGACCATTCTGGCCAATTTCCTGGAAGACAACCGGCTAACGGTGGAGGAGTTTAGCGGACTGGAAGTTAGTAAGGACTTCGCTGACAATCCAGGCGCGTTTAAGGAATCGAATCCCGTAAGTTTTCTCTACCAAACTGGCTACCTAAGCCTTCGGCCTGGATCCAACGAGGATAATTTCGTCTTGGATTACCCCAATCTTGAGGTCCGGGAGTCCATGTCTAATCTATTGGTTATCAATTTTTTAGGCCTTATGAGGGTGGGACTTTTATATTACCATTTAGCGGAGGCCCTGGCCAAGGGGGACGCCGCCGCGGTCATTGACGAATTCAACTTTTTCTTAGCCAACCTGCCTTATGACGATTATAGCGCCGCGGAGGGCCAGACCAGGCGGGAGTCTAAATCGGCTTTTGTTTTTGACGAACGTTTCTACCGCTCGTCCCTATTATCTCTTCTCTACGCCTCAAACGTTAGGGTTTTGCCCGAGGCCCAAGGAAATCTTGGCCGAAAAGACCTGGCGGTCGAGCGGGAAAAACGGATTTGGGTCATAGAGCTGAAAGTTCGCCGAAATGGCGAAAACGCCCAGAAGAAGCTAAAAGAGGCCCGGGACCAGATCATTGAGAAACGCTACGCCTTGACCTATGATAACCCTATTTGCCTAGGGATCGTCATTGATGACGCTAAAAGGGAGATCTTGGAGTGGGAGAGCTTTGGGGATTTAAAGGAAGAAACCAAGGCTAAACAATATAATCCCCCTGGGGCGGGAAAGCCCTAAGGCGAAAGCTTCTAAGGCTAAAGGCTTTATTAATGATTTTAGCCGTTAACGCCAGTCTCCCCAAAAGATAAACGCCTTCATTGGTCAAAAATTGGCGGCGAATATCATCGTTAAATCCAGAAAAGGAAGGATTTATAAAGGTAAAACAATAAAAATCGGAGCCCGAGTTTACAAGTTATTCGAGCTAACTCCTATTACCCTAATAAAATCAATATGTTATGGCCTATTTTTGTAGCTAAACTAATTATTTTCCGCGATGCCCTTGAAAAAGGCGATAACTAAAACCTTTCGGCCCTCACCATTAGACCTAATAACCCAGCGTTGGTCGCCAGTTAGACCTAACCGTTTTCCATGTCATTATCGCGCTGGGCCAACTCCTCGGGAGCGAGGTAGCGTATTTCCCTTAGGATCGCCGAGTTTTACGCCAAAATAGCTTTTCCGCGAACCGGGCCCTAAAGACTTACCGGCCATTTACGAAAGGTACGAAAAATGAAGTTAAACTCAATATGTATTCAAAATTTTCGTTCTTTTGATAATTTAACTATTGAATTTGATGAAAGACTTACTGTTCTTGTGGGTGTAAATGGGTCAGGTAAATCCGCTGTATTGGACGCTTTAGAGCCAGGTATCGCGCTTATAACGGCCACATTTTTGCAATCATCTTATCAAGATATACTTTCTTATCTCGGTTGCCGGTCGGGGTATTTTTTTTCACATCTTGATTTGCCTTTAACTACTGATAACAATACTATTACTATTAATTATAATGTAGATAATGTTGAATTCAGTTATGAAGAAATATATGATAACAGTTTTAATTTGCCAAAAACGCATGATTTGAAAACGTATATTAATATTATTTCACCACATTTTAGTCATTATGAAATAAACAAACCAATATTAGTTAAATATTCTTCAAACAGATTAATAAATAAATCTGAAGCTAAATTATCTATTAATTCTAAGTATAAGCAAGGACCAGACGAATCTTATAAAGGTATTATAGATCCATGTATTGATTATAGTAGTATTTTATCATGGTTTGACGATATAAATAATAAAGAGGCAAGATTTGTACGGGATAATAGAGATTTAAGTTTTAGATTGCCGGAAATGGAGGTCCTTCGTCAAGCTATATCAAAAACGCTTTTAGAGGAATATATCAATCCAAATTTTGATTTGGCGACTTATGAGATGACTTTAGTTAAAAAGGACACTAATATCAATTTTCCTGTCTCAAGTTTGAGTCAAGGTTTTCAGTCAATCTTATCGCTAACTCTTGATTTAGCGCGTCGAATGATTATGGCCAATCGTGTTATGGATTCTAGCGCTGTTTTAAATACACCGGCGATTGTTTTAATCGATGAAATTGATTTACATTTGCATCCTTCTTGGCGGCAAAAAGTTCTTCCTATTCTGTTAGACGTTTTTCCTGGCGCGCAATTTATAGTAACGACCCATAGCCCTCTGGTTTTAACTTCCATAAAACCAGAAAATATCGTTATTCTTGATGGTAAATCAGCGATTCCCGCGACTTCGTCAACTTATGGGGCGACTATCTCGACCGTGCTTAGAGATATTTTTGCGGTCAACGAAAGACCTGACAATGAAGTTTTCCGACAACTTTCTCGTTATTTTGAATTGATAAATGAAGGTCTCTTTAATAGTGAGGAAGGTATCAAAATCAGAAAATTTCTTAATAAATATATAGCTGATGACCCTAGTTTAGTTAAAGCTGATTTATTAATAAAAAGTTATGAAATATCAGAAAATATAAAAAACGCGCAAAATCAATCCTCTACTTGAAATTTTCGAATTCACCGCGGCTGTAAGTAGAGTTAGCGCTGACCAGCCTTTAGGCGACCAATTTTTTGGGATCATCTTCTACGGAGCGATGGGGTAAAGATTCACCATGGCTAAAAACGTTTCTTTAAAAAAGCTCTTAACTTATGGTCTGGTCTTCGCCCTGATAGGGGCTGGGTTAGGTTTGCGGTCGGTTAAAGGTCAGGCCGCCGAAGGGGATCTAAGGATCATTAGCCTTTACGCCGCCCATACGGAAAACCTTCTAAGAATGGGGGCTAGAGACAATCTAGTGGGTATCTCGGCTCAGGAGACTTACGCTGGCCCAGAGACTAAAAATTGGGCTCGACCGCCAGTCTTTTTAGCCCGGGATGACGTGGAAAAGTATTTAGCCGCTAAACCCGATCTGATCCTCATGCGGCCCCAACACCTCTCCTCCTCCCCAGAGCTTTGGGCCGCTTTAGAAAGAAGCGGGGTTAAGATCTGGGCTAAGCAGGTTCTCGAGGCTAAAGAGCTTTACGCTTACTGGCGGGACCTAGGGGAGTTGGCTAACCGCCAAAAAGAGGCGGCTCTCATGACCAAGGGGTTTCAAGAGGTTATTAACCAAAAAGCCAATAAACACCCTGGCCCTAGACCTGGGGTGTTTCTCGAGGCCATCCATAAGGAGCTAAAAACCTTCACCCCAGATTCTTTACCGGTGTGGCTCTTGGAGCTAGCCGGGGGACGGAATGTGGCCACGGACGTCGCGAGCGGTCAAGGTCGGATAGTGGTGGATTTTGGCCCGGAAAGGCTTTTAGCCATCGCGGGTGAGGTGGATATCTACATTTCCCAAGAAGGGCCCATGAACCGGGTGGATCTAAGCGCTATAAAATGCCGCTCCATTTTGCGGGATCTCCCGGCTTTTAAAAACAATCGGGTTTACAAAATTCCCGAGGAGTTGATCTCTAGACCCACCCCCGGGGTTACGGAAGGGCTGGACCAGCTAATAGAAATCATTAATAGCCCCAGATAACCGTAAGTTTTCCATCCCCTTAGGTCACTAACCCCGCTCTTAAAGGGTCTTCCCCTTATTGGGGTTAACGTCGCCGGGGATCACCTTAAGGCGGGGGCAAGGGTGATCCGGGTTGGGGCAGGCCCAGATTTCGCTTTTACCTTTAGGGACCCGGATATAAGGCGTTTCTTGGTCCACTTGGCAGACTGGCGGGGTTAAAAAGGGCCAGCGCTCATCCAAGCGTCGGGGTTTATGGCGGTTGGGGCAACTGGGGTTTAAACAACCTAACCTTAAAGGCTGACGGTGGTCAAAGTCCTCGGCCTTGGCTTGGTTGATTAAGACGTACGGCCAACCGCATAAAGGGCAATGCCGAAATCCGCGCGGCCCCAGCTTTTCGGCGATGAGCGGGGCTTGGATGGCTTTAGCCAAGGTTGGGGCGGCTTTGGGTATTTCCACGGTCCAATGCCAATTCCAGTCCATCCGCCCGTTAACCAAGCGTCCGGGCGTCCCCCAAACAAAGTGGCTCTGGTCGATTAACCCCATAAGATCCGTAAAGCCTTCCGCCACCACCACTCGCGCCCCAAAAAGTTTTAAGTCTCTAATAACCGAGTCGCTGTATTTCCGCTCATTGGGCGGGGGTAGTTCGGCTAAGATGGATATTTTAACCTTCCGGTTCAAGGCCGCTTGGAAGTGGAGAGACAATAGCCCCCACCAACTGGGGTCAAAGGCGGGCAAACAGAAGAAAGCCTCCTTTTGGGCCCGGTTTAAGGCCTCCCACATGGGGACGGTCGTTAGGGGCGGCCAGCGAAAAGCCGGTCTCGCCGTGGCCGCCGCTTCCCACAAGAGCCTTAACGGCGAACTGGGGGCTAAGGTCTGAATGGCCGCCGCGTCGCCCACTAAGATTAAAGCCCCTTTAGCCAGCTTCAGGGCGGTTAATAAAGCCCCCCGCCCGTGGGTCGGCCAGGCCCAGGGGTGCTCTTGACCTAAAGCCGTGTCCCCAATGACTAAATCCGCTGGCGGAAAGGAAGCCAGATCCGCGGGTTCCCCGGCGACGATCCCAGTGACCTGGGGGTTTAAGTCCAAAAGGAGCTCCCGGACCAAGGCCGCTTGGGCCGGGGAAGGGGTTAAGATATAAATAAGCCCAAGGTCTTTAGCGAGCCTTTGGGCGGCTAAGGCCAATTCCACGGAGGCTAAAGCCGAGGTCGGGTTAAAGGGGCCTAATTCGTCTAAGGCCCGCCAGACTGGGCCCCATGGCCCCGGCCAACTAAAATGGTTAAGGGGTTGGGTTAGGTTGAGGTCCTTTAACCACGGAACCTTGGCGGGCTCCGGGGGTTCTAGATAAACGCCTAAAGGGAAAGGGCCACTTAAGACTTGGGGGGCGGTGGATTTTTTATAAAGAAGGGGCCCCACAAAAGAGGAAAAGGGCCGGGTTTTTAGATCTAAGGGTCCGCCCACCCACGGCCAGGTGGCGTAATCGCCTAAGACCAGGAGCCTTTTACTGGGCCAATCGGCCAAGGCGGCCAGGGCTTTTTGGGCTTTAAGGCTATCGCCTTTCGGGTTGACCACGATCAGGTTATCGATAACCCCGCCAAAGGTTAAGCTTTCCGGCTCTGAGAACCCGGGAAAGACCACCGAGGCCGGTTTCTCCGCAAAGATAGCCCGGACCGCCCCGGTCCGGGAAAAAGAGCTGGCCAGATCGGCGGCCTCTTTGGCTAAGCGGCGGGTGTCTTCCTCAAGAGTCTTTAACTCCTCCTCCATGACCGAAACGGCGGGCCGCCGACTTAAGATAGCTTTGGCGGTCTCGATCCTTTCCCGTAAGGTCTTGGCCTCGTCCATCAAGGCTTTTTTCTCGCGCCGGGTCCGGGCCATTTCCTCTTCCGCGGCCGCCAACTGGGACTGGGCTAAGTTTTGGTCTTGGCCCGACTTTTTCTTTAAAAACGACCAAAAGGATTTTTCCGGTCGCTGTTTAGCCCAGCGCTGATGGGCTAAATCCAGTTCCCCGGCGGAAAAAGACCACATGACCTCCCGACTGTCCATCTCCCTTTTTAAGCGGGCTAAGTCCTTTTCTTGGGTCATTAAAAAACGGGCCGTTTTTAAGTATTCCTTGAGCTCATTTTCCTTAGTCCGGTTAAGGGCGATTTTTTCTCTCAGGGAGGCCACCTTTAAGTCCAGGTCCTTAGCTTTTTGGTCGATTAACTGGCTTAACTCTAATTCCGCTAGCGTTGGGAGTAAGGAAGGGCCTTGGGAGATAACTCGTCGGCCAGTCCGCTTTAAGGCTACGGCCGCGGCGCTTAGATACTCTTCCTCGTCGGCTAAGACCCAAATGGTCTCGTTGGAGGGGAGAGCTTGGATAAGGTCGCTTAAAATGTCGTTAAGGGGCTCTTCCCAGATAAAGCTAACCCCTAAAGGTGGGGTTAAAGGGGCCAACTCCCAACCCAAAGCTGGGCCAGAAAAGGGCGGATCCTCCTCTTTCGGCGGCTCAAAGTCATTGACCGCGGCCAACCAGCCGCCATTGGGGTCTAAAAACTCCTTCGAGCCAAGGACCCCGGGGGAATCGGACGGGGGTAAAGGCGGATCGTCATTGGGCCGCCAAATGGCTCGGCCCCCTTGGTCATTGGGCGGAAAGGGCTCGAAGGTTAAAAAGAGGGTTTTGGCTTTAAGAGGGGAGATGAGCCGGGCCTCTAGGGTTTTTTTGCCCCAGGTTAAGGTCCCCCGGTTCCCGTAGCTAGCGGGGCCGCCCAGTAGGTTAAAGGCGTAAACGTGGCGGTTAGGAAAGGGCAGTTTAAGGCCCCCAGTGAAGATAAGCTCCGGCGGGTTGGCCGGGGCCGGGAAATAGTCGCAAGGCGGCGTCTGGGGCGCGGGTTTAAAAAGGGTTTTTTCGGCGTCAACGAAGCTCATTTACTTAAGGCCTCGCGTTTAAGAGCCGGGCTCGGGTTGGGGGGCTTTGGCCAGCCACGGGGGCCGCTCGTTAACTTCCACGGAGAGATTGAGGTCGTTAATGATAACCGGGGCGTACGTTTTGGCTAGATCCTCAACTTTCCGCGGGTCGTTTAAAGTCAAAAAGTTGATTGAAGGCGCGGACGGGTTTTGGCTGGCTAAGCGCTGGATGGAGGAAAACGGGTAATCCGCTGGGGGCGACCACTTTAGAACCAAGGTTTGGGGATTAGTCAAAAAAGCTTTTAGGGCTTCTTTGAGGCCACTAAGGTCAGTTAAAAAGAGATCCAGGCTTTCGGGGAGTAAGGTCGTTAAAAGGTCGTCATCCGCGGTGAGATAAGTCTCTTTTTTTAAGGCCGTTAAAAAGGCCGGGACTAAACCTTGGTCCACGTAAGCCAGCTCCCCGGGGCCCACCCCGGAGAAAACCGCTTGGTAGTTAATCTTCCCTTGGGCCAAACCCTGGAAAAAATGGCCTGGCCAAGTTAAGGCGGTTTTCAGCTGGCCTTGGTGGTTTAAATTGAGGTTTAAGCGGGCGGTGACGCTCTTTAAGCCTTGGGGTAGGGTTAAAGTCAGATCGCCTTCAGAGTGGCTACCTAGGGCCGAAAACAGGGCGGATTCGTACGGGTCAAACCTAATGGCCTCTTCCGGCCAGGTGAGGTAGAAACCTTTAATCGCTAGATTTAAGGGGTCAGTGGCGTTATTCGGGCGAAACCATTGGAGTTGGTCAAAGGCCGCGCCCCTTAAAAACTCCGCCGCGTCCGCGTAGGAGAGGTAGTTAAAGTTGACGGCGTCAATGGTCCCAGCGGTCTCCAGTAAGTCCAATCCGTTCCTTAAGCCAGAAAGCGCCCGCCCGCTGGTCTCCCAGTACCTTAAGTCGGTTAAGGCCAAAGAATCCAGCTCCACCGTCCCTTCGGGGTAAGTCACGACTAGGGCGCTAACGATGAGCCTTTCCAAAACATAGGCGTTTAAACCGTTTAAAGTTAGCCCATTGGCCGTGATATGGAAGCGGAACTCCGGGTCGCCGGTCAGTAAGAGGTTGGGGCGGTAGGTGAGCTGAAAATCAGTCAGTTTTAAGAACTTTAAGCCATAATCCCAACGAAAACTCCCTTCCTCCAAGGGCAAGCGGAAGACTTGGAGGCTTAAGGTCTCCAAGGACCCATCGAACTCGCCATAGCTACCAAAGGTCTTAACTTTCCTTAAGGTCACCTGGCTATCGACTAAAGGCTCTACCCAAGAGGCCCAACCCAAAGCGGCTTTGATTAAGCCCCAAAAGGAAAAGTTCTGGAAAGTGGCCTCAGCCACGGAAAAAGAGTTGTTGGTGTATTCAGTCCGGTCTAAGGACAAGCCCTTAACCGTTAAGTGGTTTAAAAAGATCCCTAAATCAATCTCTTGGGCTTTTATGGTCTGAAAAAACTCTTCCTCGCCTAAGTCTCGATTGAGCCAAAGGTTTAAAAAGATCCGGGGAGCCACGGTCCAGAAGGCCACGATGACCAAAAGGGCCACGATCAAAGCTAATAATATCGGCTTAGGAACGCGCCGTTTGGCGGGCGCGTTCCCAGAGCTAGGATCGTAAGGCTTAACTCTGGCCCACGGCCAGAGTCTAAAAGGGTCGCCGGTCAATCTTCCTCTTCGAGGAGGAGGTCTTCTTCAATGAGCTCGTCATAATCTTCGTCATCGTCATCGTCAGAGTCGGTGGGTTTAGGCAGATCCTTGAAGTTAAGGACCACCGGGGGCTCGTTGTTGGCGGTCAAGAAAATCTTTAAGACGTTTAAGACCGCCGTGGCGTCCAGCTTTAATTCCTGGACCGTGTTAATGGTGAAGGGTTTATCCGGGGCGATCCCCAGACTAACCTTTTGGGGGTTGTCTAAGAAAAGATTGACGGCTTTGGCCAAGGCCTCTTGGTTGGTCAAGTTTTTGGGGTATTCATTATCCAGCTTGGACCTAATTTTCTCAATCTCTTGGTCATAGGGGATCTGGTCGTTTTTAGCGGCGAGACCCACGGCTTTTTGAAACAAGGAGTGGTCTTGGTAATTAAAGGCCAACTCGGTGAAGCCGAGGTTGTATAAGCCCGGGACCGTCATAATGGCGAAAGAGTCTTTGGCCGGGATATCGTCCAGTTTGGCCACGAAGGCTTCGGTTAACCCGACCATACCCATATCAATGTCCAAGGAGAAAAGGTCTTGGACGGCCAGATGGTGTTTTTTTATCGTAAAGACCCCGGTTTTAGGATCGCTTTCCAGATCCGAGACGATGGTAAAGAGGAAATCCGTCTGGCCAAAGTCTTGGCCGAACTGATAGAGGTTGTGGATAACTTTGTCCTGAGGTTTGTCGACTTTGGGCAGATGGACGTAAAAGTCCAATTCCGAAAGCGATTTGGCTGGGAGGCGCCCAGCTTTGTAAGGCCCTTTTAGGGAGGATTTATGGGAGCCAAAGGCGAACTCGTCATTATAGTTCACATAAAAATCAGTGACTAAAGCCTCGTTTATGTCATAGGGCAGTGAGAATAAGTTGGCTAAGGTGTAGATGGAGCCGTATAGCTCGGACAATTGAGAGTAGTTTAAATCCGGCGTGGACCCAGTTAAGAAGGCCTCATTCATAATCGGCTCGAAGGCCGTTAAGAAGCGGTCTAAAAGACGACTGTAGTCAAAGCCGCTAAAATCCACTGACCCAAGTCGAGCGTCCAACTTTAAGGCCGGTTCCGAGTAATGGAAGCTGGCGTTCTTTAACGAGAATTTTTCCACCACCCCTTTGGCTTCCACGCCGGTCTCCAAGATATCCTCCAGCTTCATCACCATCTTCATGGTCATTTTAATGTCGTTGGAGTCAGGGACTTTGATCCCGTCTTGGAGGTCAAATTCCACGCCCGATATCTGGAAAGACTGGCAGGTGAACCCGGCTAGCTTGATAAAGTCAATGGGCGTGGTTAGGGATTCGACCCCCTCGGCCAAGATAGGGTTGACCACGGCGAATTTCTCAATCTTTAAAGTCCCGTCGATTTTGTTCGGATCGCTCTCAATGGGGTCGGTGATGGCCGAAAGGACGATTTTATTGATGGTCAGCTGACCTAGGCGGGCGCTCTTCACAAAGCCCAAAGCCCCGGCGGGCTGTTTATCGCTGGCGGCGGCCAGTTTCAGGTCAGTCACGAGAAGGGAGTCGGTGGTGAAGGTGGCCTCATCGGCTTTAGACTTAATGTTGGTCAGCTCCAGCTCCTCGGCCAGGGCTTTTTCCCCTTGGGAGCGCCAATCGTTTAAAGCTAAAAGGTTGTTTAAGCTCTCTAGACTGAGGCCGTTTTTGATCCGGACTTGGTCCACGGTGACGATTAGCGGTTGACGCGGGCGCTTGGGGGTTGGCTCCGGTTTGGCGGCGTCGGCGTCGGCGTCGTCATCCGCGTCGCTTTGGTCAGTGGGCTTGGGGCTGGGGATGACGTCTTTAAGGGTGATCTTCAGCTGGTTGACGGTTAAGGACCGGGCGAAGATAGAAAAATCGTGGGCGGCCGCTTCCCATTGGTTATTCGGCCCCACGAGCTTATTCATGAGAGTCTCAAAGGTCCGGTAAGCCTCATCGGCCAAGCGGCCGCGGAGGAAAAAACCGCCGCCCACTAAGACGATCAAGACCACGCCGAGAATTAAAAATATTTTGCCGCTAGATTTGCTGTCACTGCCCATATAAAGCCTCACACTCACAATTGGCGATTCGCGCGTTTTTTCCTCACCCAGCTTTAAGGGTTAAGGGGTGGCCCTTAACCCGAAGAATAAATCTTCTGGTCAAAAGGGATTTAGGTATTGGTTGGCCAAGGTTAGCCTAAGTTAAATAAGTCCAGTTAGGCTCCCGCCTTAGTTAGCGATTTTAACGAAGATAAGTTATTTTAAGGGTTAAATGAATTTTTCCCCGGTTTCTAAAGACAAACCAATATGACTAAAGGCTGATTTTAAATTTCTTTAGCCACAATGGAAATGTTTAAGCCTTTTATTTAGTTACGATAACAAATACAATTGTTTATATATGAATTTCAAATAAAAAAGAAATAAAAATATCGATTAGAAAACCAGGCGCGGTTAAGGTATATTTTTGGCCCGGCCCGCTCGTTAAACCATTTTGAACGTCTAATATAACCAGTCTAAAAAAACAATGGCCCTACTAAGGCCCAATCTTGGTTGACGGACAGGTATGAAAATAAACGATCTTAATTGCCTTGAAAGCAAAAAAAATAGATTCTTTTTACGATTATACTATGTATATGATTGATGATCAAGATATTCCAAAGCCTTGCGGCGATTCTGATTTGGGAATCAAAAAAAATCGCCGGGCTGGCGCTTGTTAAGGGTTCGCCCTGACGGCCAGGTCCCTAAAAAGTAGGCCCAGGCGATTTTTATTCTAGGTTTTAAGATAAATATTTCGAAAATTTACGAAGTTTTGGAAAGACTAATTTGAATAGAGCGTAAGAAACGAACGTAATACAATTTTAACTTAGTATTTTGCTAAAAAATTTAATAAAAATAGTTAAAATCGCTATATTTATGTATTTTTCTATTAAAGATAATAATCATAATGTAATATTATTCTTTCATCACTTTCGATATCCTGGTCGGGATCTTCGTCTGGCGCCTTATCCAGATCTTCCGCGACATTAGCGATGAATTCCCTAGCTTCCAAATGTTCCAGCCAGTTATTGGGAAGACCCTCCAAACCGTATATTAAACCCAAGAGCTGACCGGTCAGCGTTCCATAAGCTCCAGCGTCCCCTTGTAAGCTTACCGCCCGCGAAACCCCTTCTTGATAACTTTCGGCTGTCAAGGCCAAGTATAAAGACTTGACCAAAACGTCCAGAGTTTTATCTTCATAGGTCAGCCGGGCTATCGCCAAGTCAAGGGCGATTTTCGGATCTTTAGCTAGTTTAATGGCGGTCTTCAAAGCGCCATAAAATAAACCGGCCTTGGGGTGTTTACTGATCCGCAAAGGCTCTTTGGGCAAAAACATGAATTCAGAAGCTGTTTTCCGGTCATTGGATTTTTTTAAGGATTTAACCGCCAAAGTGACGGCCTTTAAAAGACTCACGCTCCCACTTTCCTGATGGGCCAACTCGCTGACAGTCAAAGCGTAAGCGCCAGCCGATAAAACCGCCAGATCCAGATGGTAGGACAAACAGATGGTTTCCGCGGCCATTTCCAAGACCCTATCTTTAACCACAAAAAGGCCTATAGGGCCGACCATGGCCGTTGGACAACTGTCATATCGGCTGTCAAATCCTTTTATTCTCGCGGATTCTTGAGACATTTTTAGGTCAAATTTCGAACTACCGCTATGGTTAAGGCCTCGGTCCTCGCCACGCTTAACGAAACGGTCAAATTCGCGCCATAACATTTTTTCCGCGAAATCGTAGATAATTACGTCGGTGAAAAAAAGCGGTCCGTCAAGGTCATCGACTTTTGGTCGACGCGTCTGAAATTCTAAATAACTCAAAAGAGAGCTATTAATCATGGCTATGGGATTGGCGATACCTCTGGAGTTATAACGAGTCTGAGCCCCGATCAAGCCAATCGCCACGCCAAGAGCCAGTTGGCTGTCGGAAGTCACCGCCAGCCAAGGACCGTCTTTCTCCAAGGGTTCGGCCGTTCTAGATTGAACGGATTTCTCAGCGTTGGTTTTTAAGGCCAATTCGGCCCTTCGGCCTAAGGCCCCCCCGATGGCCCCGCCAAGTAGACAGTTTTGAAACTTAATGGTATTGGGTCTTACGTCTGTCATGTTTACCCTCAAGGGCCCAAAAATTTGGGCCATCTCCAAACGCAATAAAAATCTTAAAGCCGCCCTAGGCCCGTAAGGTCTTAGAGGTTAAGGTTCGTTAGGCCCCTTGAGGGTTCCTCTTAAACTAGGAACGCTCGGGATATTCTCCTGGCTAAAGAAATCAAAAAGGTCTTTTAAAATGGTTAAAGGCGAGCCAGGATCGGCTAAGATGGCCGTCCCGATCTGGACCGCCGTGGCCCCGGCCACGATAAACTCGGCCGCGTCCAAGGCGCTGAAGATCCCGCCTAAGCCAATGACTGGGGCTTTAACCGCTTTGGCCGCTAAATAAACTTGCCTTAAGGCCAAGGGTTTAATGGGCGGGCCGGACAGGCCGCCAGTCACGTTCCCTAAAGCGGCCCTTCGGGTTCGGGGGTTAATGACTAGGGCCGGGACGGTGTTGATTAAAGAAATGGCCGTGGCCCCCGCGTCAATGACTTTTTGGGCTAAAAGGGCGATGTCCGTCACTAGGGGCGGGAGTTTAACCACCACGGGTTTATCCCCGGCCTTTTTAACCGCGTCCGCGGTTAAGCGGGCCGCTTGGTCCGGATCCGAGCCAAAGGAGAGCCCGCCTTGGGCGAGATTGGGGCAACTAATGTTGAGCTCTAAAAAATCCACCGGGCTTTGGGCCAGAATTTGGGCTAATTGAGCGTAATCGTCCAGGGTTCTTCCAATAACGTTGGCCCCAACCACGGCTTTCCGGGCCTTTAAAGGCGGTAAGGCCTTGGTTAAAAAGGCTTTAACCCCCATGTTTTCTAGGCCAATGGCGTTAACCAAACCGCCCGCCGCCTCCACCGCCCGGGGTAAAGGGTTACCCGGCCAGGGCGTTAAGCTAATCCCCTTTAAAATGACCGCCCCTAAGCTTTCCGGGGGGCAGAAGTCCGCCAGCTCCAAACCATAGCCATAAACCCCGGAGGCCGCGATTAAAGGGTTCTTTAAAGTTAAAGAGCCTATTTGGACCGTTAGATTAGGCCTCATGATTTTTCCCAGTCCATTAAGAGCCCATCGACCACGGGCCCATCTTGACAGAGCCGGATCCGCGACCCATCAACTAAATAATGGCCGCAAGATAAACAAACCCCTAAACCACAGGCCATATAAGCTTCCGCGGCCACGTAGCAATTAACCCCATAAGAGCGGGCTAAAGGGGCTAAAGCGGCTAATAGCCCTTGGGGCCCACAGGCGAAGATAGTCCGTCTTTCCCGCTCTAAAGCCGCTTTTAAGCTTTGGGTGACCAAGCCCTTTTCCCCGTAACCTAAGCCGTCCTCGCTTACGGCTGTAAAGTTGGGGGCGAAGGAGGTAAGATACGCTTTATCGATTAAAGATTGACCTTCCCTTTCCCCGTAAAAGAGGTGGTTTGGCCCTTTTGATTGGTCTATGAGATTAGCCATGGGGGCCAGACCCACGCCGCCAGCCACTAGGTAAAAGGGGCGGTTTTTATAGTCAGGTATAAGGTTACCGAGGCCCTGGCCCAAAGGGCCTAAGAGCTGGATAGGGTCGCCTAAGCGACATTGGGTTAAAAGATTAGTCCCTAAACCCACAGGCCGGATCAGAAAATCGAGTTCCCCTTGATTGGGCCGGTACCTATGGATGGAAAAGGGCCGGTCCAAAAGGGGGTAAGCGGCTGGGGCGGGGCCCCAAGAACGAAGGCGGGCGAAAAGGCCGGGGTCCGCAAAGGGGCCTAAGGTGGCTAGCTTTAGGGTTAGCTGATAGAGGTTTTTCCCTCGGGGCGTTAAGCTTAGGACCTTAGCCGTTTGGCTGATGGGGCGGCGAGTTAAGGTGGGGTTCTGGGTCACGCGGCGACCCCGGCTAAGAAACCAAACCGGCCGGGGTCGCCCCGGCGGTAGCTAAAGAACTCGGAATGGCATTTAGTGCAAATACCGGCGACATCGATGTTTTGAGGTTTAAGGCCCGCGGTTATTAGCTGGTTACGGGTGATGGCCCAGAAATCAAAGTGGTCGTTATGAGGATTCCGGTAAGCCCAAAACTCTTGGGGCAGCTCCTCTCGGTAGTGGATAAACTCGGCGCAACAAGGCCCTAAAGACGGGGACACGGCGGCCATAAGCTCCGAAGGGGGAACCTGTAACCGCTCTTTTAAAAAGGCCACGGTTCGGCCTAAGATATTCTGTTTAGACCCCCGCCAACCGCTATGAACTAAGGCCAAAGCCTCGCTTTCCGGGTGAAAGAGGAGAACCCCTTGGCAGTCAGCTAGTTTAATTAAAAGGCTTTTTCTTTCTTTAGTGACTAAGGCGTCGTAACCGCTAACCAGGTCGTCTGGGCCTTTAGGGTTATAGGGCCCGAAGACATCGGGGTAAAAGATTTCCGCCGAGTGGGTCTGATTGACCATGACCACCGGGTCTAAACCTAAAGCCTCCGCGGCTAAGGTCAAGCTATTTTGGACCAATAAGACCGGAACCCCGGGCCGAAAGGAGAAGTTTAGCTCCCCTTTAAGCTCCGGCGGGGCGTTACGGGTGAAAACCCCGTGCTTTAAGCGTTTATAGGGGGCTAGCGACTCAAAGGAGTAGTACACTAGACCATTTTGGCGATGAGGTATCATGACGGACATTCCAAAAAAACAGCTGGGGGATCTTAAGCCCGAGCGGGGTTAAACCTTTTGTTAGGCCGCTAGATTATACGACATATTCTAATTCGCTAATAGTTTTTCTTGAGGGGCCGTAAAGAGGGGCTTTTAGAGGTTTAAGGGGCGGCTAGAGGTTGACCCTCTAGGGGGCTAACTAGGGTCTCTAACTAGTGGCCAACTGGGAGGCTAACTGGGAGGCTAACTAGGAGGCTAACTAGGAGGCTAACTAGGGGTGAGAGTCATGGGCCCAACTTGGAGCCAACTTGGGGGTTTGGGGGGCAAGGGTTACCCCAGCCCCAATCAACCTCTATGAGCTTTGACCTAAAAAGCTCGTTAGCGAAGTTATGGAAGTAACGGTTGGAAAGCCAAACGTTTAACCCGCGGGTTCAGCTTGACGGGCCAAGGCTCAAGGCTAGCGAGAGGGACGCCAGAAAACCACGCCAGTCCTACCCTATAAAAAGTGATTTTATAATAAAAATTAGGTATTACAATGGAGTAAATGAGTGATCTATATTTTTAAATATAATTTTATAGGAATTTTATCATAAATAAGAAAATATAAGTTTGACAGAAGGTTAAATTTTAGGTTCTTGCGCCAATTTTTTAATGGCTCTTATAATGGCCATCCGGTTGAGTCGAAAACGCCTTTCGCCTTAACTAACGAAGCCGTCCCAGTAAATGGAACGGCTTCATTAGAGGCGAGTGTTCGCCTAAAAAGGGTTAACTTTCTTCTTCAACGCTATTGTCAGAATTAGAACTCTGGGCGGGAGTCTGGCTTAGGCCGCCACTTACAGTTCCACTAGAGCCATCTGAGCCGCCTTGTCCAGAGGTCTGGGTTAGGCCGCCACTTTTGGCGCCAATGGGACCGGTCATGATCCCTTGACCAAAGGAGTAAAAAACGCCATCAGATATCACATCATTGACGCTTTCGTTGTAAAGAGCGAGGTCTATTAAGGCGGCTTCCACGCTAGCGTAAGCCGCCACGTCATTATCGGACGCGTCCATGGCCACTGATTTAGACTCAAAATTGGCTAGGGAGATAGTTGGGCTAGCGCCCAGGTTAACAGCGTTAGTCGCCTGAGAGCCCACCGTGTTGGAGGCCGAGCTTGACGATTCTTGCTTAATGGACTCTTCAGCCTGGAACCGCGCCATGGCCTCCGCCTCAGCTTGGGCCAAAGCCTCCGCCTCAGCTTGGGCCAAAGCCTCCGCCGCGGCTTGGGCCTCAGCCTCTAACCTGGCGGCGGTCTCAATTCTCTCGTTGATGACAGTTTGGGGATCTGCGCCACTAATGATGGCTTCGGTAAGTCCTTGGTCGCTTAACTGGGCGGCGTTAAGGGATCTAGACCCAGTCACTTCTGTATCGCTATATCCTCCATTCATAGTGTTTATGTTATAACCGACCTCGTTCGCGGCGTTCCAGTAACTATTGAAAACTCCGCCATTACCTTCAGCAGAGGCCACCAAGCCTCCAGCCAAAGCGCCGATGAACGCGTCAGGGGTTAACACGGCCAAACCAGTGGCGTAGGAATCACGAATAGTTGAGTCAAATAATTTACCAACTAATCCGCCTACTTTAGATGGGCCTGTTGCTGTTCCGGTCGCGTAGGAACCGGTGACGCTAGAGTAATGCAGAACTCCAACCAATCCTCCCACATAAGTAAGACCAGTCACGGAGCCAGTAGCGTAAGAATTTAAAATAGTTCCATAATTAATTTGTCCAATCAAACCGCCAACTCCAAAAGCTCCAATATAGTCGCTGACAACATTGCCTGTGGCGTAAGCGTTTTTGACAAGAATAGTCGCAGTGGCCCTACTACCATAAAGATAACCAATCAATCCTCCTGTCTTTTGATATGAACCTAAAACATTTCCTGTGGCGTAAACATCTGAAAAAATTATGGTTCCGGTGGTGCTTGCGTTAGCATCACCTACCAGACCTCCGACAGAATCTAAACCGGTCACAGCGCCTGTGGCGTAAGATTTACTTACAAAATGATTCGAGGTACTGGTAGACGTAATGGATCCGATCAAACCGCCCGTGCCCATAGTAGCGGAATTAGTAGTTGAAGATTCAACAGCGCCAGTAGCGAAACAATTTTCGATGATATTTTTCTTGCCACTCAATATCCCAATCAGACCGCCAGCGCCAGATTTAGTTGAGAAAACAGCGCCTGTGGCGTAGGAATCCCTGATTGAGCTGTTTACAACGTTCCCAATCAACCCTCCTATGTAACTTGTACCAGCTGGAGGAGTGTTTATATTTGTAACCGCGCCAGTAGCGTGAGATCTTGCGATCGCGCCTAATTCGGGATCAGAAAGGCTACCCATATGCCAGAAGCCTACTAACCCACCAACCCATACTGCGCCCTTAACTGAAGCGGTAGAAAATGAGTCCGTTATAGTTGATACAACATTATTTGTGCCAATAATACCACCAACAAGACCGCCAACATATTGATATCCTGAAATTATTCCTCCGTCAACATAAGAATTATGTATTGAACTCTTATTATTGCCAATTAAGCTTCCAACATAAGTATTATTTGAGCTAATGTTAGGATTTATAAGACCGATATCACGGATTATAGTATTTATTTCAGAAGCTCCGAACAAGCCAACGTTATCTGAAGTCGCGGAAATTGCAAGATTACTTATGGTATGCCCGAGGCCAGTGAATATACTGCCCTCTTTCAAGTTCGCGACTACAGCGCCGCTAAACGCGCCTTCGCTTGACAGATCAAGGTCACGAGCTAAAGCGTAGTTTCTTTTTAAACCATTTATATTCTGTAAGTCATTTAGCGAACCAATTAGAGTATATAGGTGATCACTATCAGCGCCACCAATATATAAAGAGCCGCCAGAGCCTGTAAAATTGATACTGCCATATATTACGCCGCTGGGGGTCTGTTTGGCGACAGGGTACCCTGTCGCGGGGTCGATGACCGTCCCGCTGTAGCTAGCTTTAGTGCGGATGTTATAATCCCGGCCTGGGAGTAGGTAAAGCGCGCCGTTCCCGTTGACGTTTATGGCGTTATTGATGTTAATGTCACGCCCAGCCTTAAGGGTTAGGGAATTAGCGGAATTCCAGGCTATAATGTCATTAATGATAATGTCGATATCGGCCTGTAACACAACATTGCCGTTATTCAGATTGGCGCTCACAGTCGCGCCGGAATTTACGCCACCACCAGAGGTGATGGTAATGTAGTCGGGATCAATGAGCCAAGTTCCGCTCGCTCCTTGGGAGGCTTTGGTGGTTATCACCGCGTCGTCCGCTATCTTCACCTTTACGCCGCTGGTCTCAATAAAGCCGCCATCGCCGCCTGAGGGGGCGGAGGCGTCCAAGGTTCCAGCGATGTTAGCCACGCCTCCGTGGGCGTAGACTTCAATGTCGCCGCTTAGACCATTAAGGGTTCGCGCGGCGATTAAACCGCCGGTGTTCACTTGGGAGTCAACCAAAGCGTCAGCCGCCTTGGCCGTGAGGATAACCCGACCGCCATCGGCGATAATGGCGTTTTTGGTCTCCACTAGGGCGTTAAGAGACCCCTCGTCCAGGCTAACATCGATCAAGGAGTCACCATTGAAGTTAAGGGAGACTTTTTGGGCTCCGTTTAACGAAACAACGCCGCGCTCGGCTAAGATCACGCCCTCATTTTGGACCCGCTCGCCTAAAAGGGCAATGTATCCACCGTCAGCGGCCTTAAGAGTGCCCATGTTGACGACTTGTCCGCCAGGTTGACCCCGGAAGACAAAGTTGTCGGCCAGAAAATCGTTGTCCGTGATATCCAAGGTGGAAGCCACCAGGCCACCCACGTTGACGCTGGCTCCCTTGCCAAAAAAAACGCCATTGGAGTTGATCAGAAAGACCTTACCATTGGCGTTGAGCGCGCCTTCAATGACGCTTTTTTCATTGCCGATAACTCGGTTCAGGGCTATGGCATTAGTTGAAGGCTGTTTGAAATTTACCGTTTCGTGACTGGCGATGGAAAAGCCCTTCCAATTGATCGCGACCTTTTGGCTGGCTTGGTTGATGTCGGTCACGCTTCCCTTTTGAGTGACGGTGGCCGAGCCTTTAGTCACCGAACCCCCGGTTGGGGCGGCTAAGGCTGGAAAAGGAAAGGCCAGGAGAAGAATAAGGAACCGGCCTATCCACGGAAAAACGTCAGATAATTTACTTTTTCTTAGCATGCGCCACCAAAAATCCTTATAGAGGAGCGAACATTACAGTGAATAACCTAGCCCATCCTTAATGAAAAGGAAGAGCTAGGCGTTTTTATTGTATTTGATAGAAAAAGGGATAATATGATACGCTAATACTATTTTTTGTTTTTTGAATTGGAGGGAATAGAATAACAGTAATCTGTTATTATAATGTTTTGAGCGTCAGGGTCAGTCATAAGCCAACTCAAGAAGGCCTCAGCGCCAGCTGTGGACGCCGCTCCATGTCGTGAAGATAGCACTATCGCGGCTTGGGTCAATGGATCGTAATAGCTTTGGTCCACGATCCAAGATTTAGTTGAAGGAGCTGAGCCGCATATCTCGGAAAGAGCGATAAATCCAGCGGGGAAACTAGCTCCCCCACTGGCTACTTTAGAGTAAGCGGCTCCGATGTCCGGCTCAACATCAACGTTGGCGGTGTTCATGTCTCCGTTAGGCAGTACGTACTGCCGATCCACGTTAATAGCGGGGTCACTCAATACCTCTTTAGCCGCGGCCCCGTAGGGGGCGTTGACTGTGTCAGCCACCACCAATTGACCCGCAAACGTATGGGCGGTTAAAAGATTCACTGCGGTTGTCGTATCGGGCCCAACTATTAGTCCTCCCGGATCATTAGCGTATAACGCCAATTGGCCGTTGGCGTAGTTTGTAACGTTATCGGCGACGGGAGCGTAGCCGCCTGTCTTAAGCTCTATGGGCGCCGCTGTGTTGGCGGCTAGGAAGAGGTCATAAGGAGAATTCCCAACGCCGGCGGTTTCAATTTCCTTCAGGAAATTACCGGTGGCTCCGATATTAACCGTTAAATTAAGGGCGCCTGGGTATTGCTCGTTGTAGAGATTCACCAAGTCGTAAATAGGCTTCTGAAAGTTCGCAGCCACAGCGAGCTGGACTTGAGTAGACTGGGCGGTAATTTTAGACCAAATAGCCCAGGAACCTACTAGAAGAATAGCAAGAAAGACAATGCTATTCCTTAAAGTTATTTTTATCATGAATTTACTCCTTGATAAAAATTGAAAATAGACTATAGTTAGAAATAACTACAGTTTTAAATAACTAAATACATAAAAAATTAAGAAATCTGATTAGGTTAATCAGTTCATAATGAAGCCTATTAACCTCCTTTCAACGCGGTTTTGAGCCCTAGGCCTAGCCTAAAAACGAAACTCATATCAATATTTGGTTCTCAAAGCGGGGTCGAGCGACTAAGGTCACCCTTGATATTGACCTCATCGCGGTCTACTCCCGAGACGGTCATTTCCTCTTAATCTTCCCGCTCTTACCACCAACAGTCGACACCAACCAGCACTAAAGCACTGTGTGAGAATTGATTGGTCTAAAGAGGGCTCAGGCCCGATTACGGGATCTATTTCTTTAATCTCAGGGTCTTAATGACGCGACTCTGGGTTCGGGTCTAGCGGTATGACCTTCCCGCGTGGCAATGCCAATGTTCAGGACACCTGGTGGCGGTAATCGCCTCTGGGCCATAGCCGGATCGTTGTCAAAGAAAGATAAACGCTAAAAGAATGGTTTAAAAGCTCTTTTTAAACTGTTATTTGAAAAATGCTTTAAAAAACAAAACAAAACCATTCAATTAAAACACCTAACCAAAACCGCCAAGCCTCCGTCTAGACTGGCCAGGACTCTTAACGTGGTTAATAGCCAAGGCCAAAGATTCGTTATTCCCTAAAAGCGACCACCCTAATCAGAAAGCGCGTCCAAAACGTTAATAGGCTTTTGTCCTGACCTCGCCTCCAAAAAGAGACGGGCGACTTCTTCGATAAATGTGGCGTCACTCTCTCAGTCCAACCATCTTGACTGTCCTTGTTAGTCCACTATGAGTCGAGTCGGGCTATTCGGAAATTGGCCAGCCAATATTGGCTTAGAAACGAACAATTGTTGACCAAGCTTAATTTAAACCCGCTCTCATTCGCGGATTTCTTTGATTTAAACAATCCGCGCCTTTTCAAATCCAATCTTAGATCTTTAAGCTAATATACGAGTTGACATATGAGCGCGAAAACAATTAATTCTTTTTTAAATAGGAATTTGTTAAAATTATATGACAAATTATTAACATTATTTATTTTAACATGGCCAAGCGGAGGGGACGCTATTTTTTAATATCTTCACGTGCATTTTGGTTTAGGTTTACAATAACCAATTCGGTCGGATATGTCAATAGCCTCCATGAAATAAATCTAAAAACATGTTCGGTCTGGCTAGAGAATTGATAACCTAAAATTGCGGTATAAAATAACAACCTTTTATTAACTATTTAATGTATTAAAAAAATGATTTAGTGAATAATTATTCTTATTAAATGATTTTATTGTATTCATAAGTTTTACGGCTCCTACCCAGCCAATATTGGCTTGAAGGCGATTATTTTTTGATGAGGCTTATTTAAAATGGCCTAGATTGGCGAATTTCCTTGATTTAAACAATCCGCGCCTATTTTTGTCCATCATTAGATTTTTAGATTTTTAACCTATCATAAGATTTAGGCTATAAGAGTGAACAAAATTAATACCATTCAAAATTGAGTTATCTAAAAACATACAACTAATGGTTGCATTTTCCTGCTTGAACATTACCAATTTGAGTCGTATCGCTTTTTTAAATTAGTTTAAACATGTATCGTGGTTTTTAGTAATGTACATCGCTCGCGACAATTTGTCAAGATTTAATTTCATACATCAGACATTATTTCTTCTATCTTCCGGGATAATTTTTCCTCTGATTTAAGTTATTTAATTATAACTTTTTTATCAATGTTTTTACGTCTTATAGTAACGTTTTAGAAAATAATTCGGCTTATAAATTTATTTTTACTTTATTCATATGTTATAAACTTGATTATATCTATAAAATATTTAATTTATTGCTGACAACTCTAGGTTAAAAGCATAAAACAGTAAAAATATATAGATAAACTAAAGTGGAACAAAAGTAACGAAAAGAAATCAAGACCCTATTTTTTTCGATAATTTTTCCAGGTTAGGGCAGTTCTTAAGATCCCCTCTGGGGAGTTTTTTTGAGAAAGCCCAATTGGAGACGTGGTTGGGGGGGATTCAGTGTGGTTGGCGGGGGATTCAGAGCCCCCAACGGGACTAAAGGCCTTACGAGACTTTTGGCGACAACAAAACGCTTAATCCCCTCGCGCGCCCTTTAACGTATTCGGAAAAGCCTATAGATAGTAGTGAATCGAGAAAACAATCGGTTATTGGGCCGAGGTCGTGGCGGAAAGGGGGGCGTGGCTGAGGGTGGAGTGGAAAATAGACGCGAGTCAGCTCGGCCAAATTATTTTGGTTGGTGTTTTTTGGTTGGAACCAGCTCTCATGGGGTGGCGAGAATATCGTTTAGGTGGAGATAGAGACGACAATGAGGTTAAATTTCCCCATTTCGCTCTTTATGGCCGCCTTAACGAAGTCCAGTTCGAAGGGCGTGAGGGGGGACACGCCCGAAATTGAGGGGCCCTAGCCGCCACCCGAGCCTATTCAGACTCTTCCCGAGCCTATCCAGACTGTCCCCGAGCTTATCCAGACTGTCCCCGAGCCTATCCAGACTGTCCTCAAGCCCATTCAGAATACCACCCGAGCCTATCGAGAATGTCCCCAAGCCCATTCAGAATGCCACCCGAGCCTATCGAGAATGCCACCCGAGCCTATCGAGAATGTCCCAAGCTCATTCAGAATGCCACCCGAGCCTATCGAGAATGCCACCCGAGCCTATCGAGAATGTCCCCGAGCCTATCGAGACTCTTCCCGAGCCTATCGAACGTCCCCGAGCCTATTCAGAATGTCCCCAAGCCCATTAGAATGCCACCCGAGCCTATCGAGACTGTCACCGAGCCTATCCAGACTGATCCCCGAGCCTATTCAAACTGTCCCCGAGCCTATTCAGAATGTCCCCAAGCCCATTCAGAATGCCACCCGAGCCTATCGAGAATGTCCCCGAGCCTATCAAGACTGTCCTCGAGCCTATCCAGAATGTCCTCAAGCCTATCCAGAATGTCCTCAAGCCTATTCAGACTGTCCCCGCGCTTGAACCGGATCTGACCGAGCCTTTACCAGTTCCCCTAGAGGCGGTCCAGGTTCCCGAGGAAACTAAACCTTAAGCCTCTACCAAAACCCCGCCCAGTTAGAAAAGCTCCCTCTAAAACCCCAAGAACTAAAGGATTAGAGAGCTGGGCTCAGGGGATCGCCAGAACAGGAGTGGAGTAAAACCTAGGCGATACGTTAGTCAACGCGGGAACTGACCAGATTAGCCCGGTCCAATATGGTAGTTTATCCCTTGGAGTTGAAGTTTAAGGAAGAGCGGCCAGCCTAAAAAAGGCTTTCGTCAGCCTGGATAACAGTCGATTATGGCCTCAATCAATTAGGATCGCTAAAATCATCTGAGTTCTTGGCCATTGAAAGGGCCGCCTTAATGGGCGGTTTAGTCGTTAGGAATTTTCCTTTAAACCACCTCACTGGATTGACGCGGTTATTTCTCTTAATTTTAGCCCAGTCCAATAACTTTAGCTTGGGGTCGGTCAAGTTAAATTAATCCCCAGGGGTTTATCGAGCCGCTCCCAACAACCCGGTAAGGCCCCAAAAAACCGACTTACCCCCCCGGATTGATCTTCATGGCTCACCTCAAGTGGGCGAGAGAGGCCTTAGCTCTTAGCGGCGGGAAGCGCAAGTTGGCGGCTGGTGTGGGCTTATAGGATACTATTTTAGATCTATTCCTATCGCTTACGACCTTAAAGGCCAGGGAAACGCCGAAAAATTACTTAAGCCCTTAGTGGAACGCCTCATTAATATTATGGGGCCGCGAGCAGTAGAGGATGCCAGGCGTACGGTTGTTGGCTTAAGCTTAAAGAGAAGACACCGTGATTTAAGGCCGTTTTTAAAGGTATTTAGGGTGAAAGTTTAGGCGGGGCCATTTTAAAGTTAAGCTATCTGGGGAATAATAGGCTCAATAATGGCCTCAACATCCCTGGCGATAAGGTTAAGAACGCTCTTACCAGGGCCTTAGGCTTTAGGGCGTCATAAATCCTCTTTAAGGCCCTCAAGGGTGGTCTTGATAGCCTAAAGCCTAAAAGCCAGATAGCCAGATAGCCTAAAGCCTAAAAGCCAGATAGCCAGAAAACCTAAAAGCCAGAAAGCCAGAAAACCAGAAAGCCTAAAAGCCAGATAGCCAGATAGCCTAAAGCCTAAAAGCCAGATAGCCAGAAAACCTAAAAGCCAGAAAGCCAGAAAGCCAGAAAACCAGAAAGCCTAAAAGCCAGATAGCCTAAAAGCCAGATAGCCAGAAAACCAGAAAGCCTAAAAGCCTAAAAGCCAGAAAACCTAAAAGCCAGATAGCCAGAAAGCCAGATAGCCTGATAGCCAGAAAGCCTAAAAGCCAGATAGCCAGAAAACCAGAAAACCTAGAGCTTAGCTTCTTGGGTCAGGGTCATTAGGGGCGTAAAGGGCCTTAATATGGTCGCCATAGCCGTGAACCGCGAGCCCCAGTTTGATGATTTCCGGGGCGTAAGGTTCCAGTGGGCCCCGATAATATGTTTCTTTAAGAGCCGCCAGGGCCAGCTTAGCCCCTTCAGATAAGTCGCTTTGGATTTCCGCCTGGAACCTATCCAAGCCCGAAGCCGTTTTTTGGAGGATATCCGTTAGGTCTAGCTTGTGTCTGGCCGTCTTTAGTAGAATCCGCTGGAACTCTTCCTCAGTTAGGGCCAGTCGGACCGCCGTGGCCAAGAGGTGGTTAAGCTCAGTTTTGGACAAATTATTTTTGGGGCTAGCCAACCGAATCCGCGTGATTTCCTCGAAGGGGATCTTATTTTTGGCCTCTCTGGCTAAAGCGTGGTCCAGGTCCTCTTTCGGCGCCCTTTTCAAGACCACGGCGGCTAGAGCCGCGTCCTTTTCCGCGGGCGTTAGCTCAAAGTAGCTGGGGCGATAACTTAACTTAATGACGCCATAGACTGTGGGCCCTAGTTTAAGAACGAGATCTAGCCGCCCTTTAAGGCCCAAAAGCTCTGTTTCCACCGCGAACCCTAGACCGGCCAGAAGCCATTGGAGTAGGGCTAGCGTGGTTTTATGGTCAAGGCGCCTTAGATAAACGGCCAGAGTTTGGCAGAAGGGGCCCAAGATGTCTTGGGTGGCCGTAGCGTCGCGAGAGAGGAAGGCCTGACGGAGCGAAAGGCCCTTAGTTTTTAGATCCTCTCTAAACTTAAGGGGCAAAAATTCGGCCAAACAATCCGAGTAGTAAGAGGACGCGACCTCGTGATTGGGTGGCTTAAATTGAAAATACGACTCTCCACAGTGTTGCTCTCGATCGATGGTTAGGTGTCCAGAGTAAAAGAGGATGGGCCCAACTAATAGCGAGTCTGGTTGGTCGTATATTAATGACCGCGTGTCGGTCGTCACTTGATCGGGGGCCAGATAGGCGTGGGGCTGGGTCTTAACGAGGGGACCTATGTGGCCTGGGGTGACGCTCTGGATCCAATAGTTTTTAAAAACCTTCTGGTGAAAAAATTGGAGAGTGGAATAGGGGTTAAGGATTTTTAGCCCGGCCTTATCCCGGTCCGGGTTAGCGAAGGCGTAGCCACCGTACCAACGGCGGATCTCGGCCTTTAAGTCGTCCACGCTCGCTAAAGGGTCCAGCGCCCCGGAGTCTTTGAGGCTGGATAAGGTCTCGTCAAAGCGGTCCGCGAACAGTTCCTCTAGCTCCTCTTCGGTGAAACCACAGATCCCAGCGTATTGGCTCTTAAAGGAAACGTCATTGAGGTAGAATAAATCAATGTCACTGTCGGCTAGAAGGTAGCGGGTGACGCCAGTGACCAACATAAAGCGGATGTAATCTTCGTAGCCACTAAGGACATTAAAAAATTGAGTGAGGTCATGGGCGTATTTCTTGGCCATCCTCAGATTGGTTCCCATCATCTTGAGGATCGGGGCGTCATAATCATCCACCAGAAGGGCTATCTGGGTATTCTGGTTCTTCCGGTATAAAGATCTGATGATATCGCCCAAGAAATACTCTGGAAGACTCATATTAGTCGAGAAATCTTCGTCTGGTATTGACTTAAAATAGGTCATTAGACCCTGGTTGAGAGCCTGGTAAGCTCCATTGACTAAAGCTTCGTCTAGGTCTTGTTCGGGGTTAAGGTCCGGATCTAGGTCAGGTTTCAGGTTTGGGTCCAGGTCTAAGTCGAAGTCTAGGGAAAGACGGAGGACCGGAACCTGCGGAAAGTCGTAATCGGACTGGCCAATCCAAAGGCCTTTAAAAAGCTCTCGATTCCCTTTAAATAACTCCTCATAGGCGCTTACTAAGAGGGTTTTACCGAAACCCTGGGGCCGGGCCAAAAAATAACATTTACGCCACCCTGGTTGAAGCGTCTGGTGGATAAAGCGGGTTTTGTCCGCGTATAAAAGGTTTTGGTCGATAATTTCCTTAAAAGACGGCCCGGTTAAAGGCAATTCTTTGAGAGTCATTCTTACTCCATCCGCCCCCATAGGGGATAAGTTAATCCGTCTAAATGTCTGGGTTGGTCTTTAGGGAAAGGCTAAGCAAATCTTGTGAAGAACTTCGCCCCAAAAACATCGCGTATCCTTTAATATAAATATACCATATATAATTTTTTTTGGTGACTAAATTTTCCCTTCAGGGCCAAGGCCCGGATTTTTGGCCTTTCGCCGTCCCCGGGGCCAGGATGACCCAAAGAAACGGCGCCTTTAAACTGGAACGCCTTCTTAAACCTCAACTTAATGGCGGCCCAAACCGTCAGCCAAACCGTCAGGGGCGCCTATTTTATATTGTTGACAGAGCTAAAGAAATTTGAAATAATAACAATACTAAGAAAATTTTCTTATAATGTCACTTAAAAAGATGATTACTTAATTATCTAAAATGTTTATTGTAGTTTAATATCTTGTGATATAATAAATCAGATAAAAATATTTATAAGCGTATCTATAATAATATTTTTAATAATGATTTTTAAATCTGTTTAGTGGTTAAATAATCTTATTAATGGGATAATTAGGCTAAGCGACTAAAGAAAAGCTGTTTTGGTCTGGCTAGACTTAAAGGTTGGCCTTCCTTTTAGGGTTTTTAAAAGGGGCTTTACCCAGACTTTTTTAGGCGGAGGTGAAGGTGGTTAGTAACCTCGGTCGAACGGTCTTCGCGCGGGCGACCACAGCCCAGCCACTGTCGCCCTCTTTAGCCCTTTAAGGCTTTTGGCGTGGCCCAACTTACTAAAAGCGCGCTTTAAAAGCGAAAAAGGGTCATAACTTAAAAACCCCTTTATTGGCCAGAAGTTTATAGAGGATTAAAGGTTGACCCCAATCAGGCTCATAATCTGACATTAGGCATTGGTTTATGGATAAATTATTGGAAGACGCCCGGATAGTCGCCACATCACAGTACAATTTAACGGTGGATTCTTTGACCTTGATCGAGTCCGGTCGGGTTAACGCTTCGTTTAAGGTCGTGGCCGGGGACCAAGCCTATAACTTACAAAGACTGAATGATTTTTTTGAAAGCTACCCGGCCTTAGGGAACAACTGGTTACTAACTCAAAAGGCCTTCACCCAAAGCCAATTGCCTTTTCCCGGGATTGTCCCGGATGGAAGCGGCGACTTACTAAGCCGCTATAACGGGGCTTGGCGTCTCACCCAGTGGCTGCCAGGCCAGGTCCCGAAGTCTGGGTCTTTGGAGGTGTGTCATCTAGCCGGGCGGTTTTTAGGTTTAGCCCATCGAGCCTTAAACGTCCCTCAACCTTTAACTTACCTGGAAAAACTGCCGCCTAAGTGGGAGTTCACTAACCAAAGACTGCCTAGCCCGGCGGATTTTGAGAATATCTTCCTTGATTACCGCCGTCACCCTAACCTTGGGCTGATCGCCCCAGCCATAATCCGGGCCACCGAACGGGCCAAGAATTTACCCACGAGGCCATCTTTCACCCGGGTGTTTTTGGCCCGGGACATGGTCATCCACGGGGATCCCAAGCGGGAAAACTTTCTAGAGGCTGAGGGCGCGGCTGGGGGCGAGGGGCGGATGGCCCTGGTGGACTGGGACACGGTGGGTTACGGCGACCTTTTAATCGACTTAGGGGAATTGTGCCGGTCCTTTTCGGTGGAAAAACCAAATCCAGCTTTTAAGTTTGACTTGGCTCTGGCGGCCTTAAAAGGGTACTTGGAGACCGGGGTGGAGACTTTAGACCGGATCGCCCTTCTTTTGCCCGCGGTTATCCGGGCTCTTTCTTTATGCTTAATCCGCCGCTATCTGATCGACGCTTTAGCGGAAGTCTACTTTTCTTGGGATCCTAAGAACTTTGATTCCTTATTCGCCCAGAACGAGGCCCGGGCTTTGGCTTTACTGGAGATGATCGAGGATATGGAGGATCTGGAAATGGAGTTCACTAAGGCTATTTTAGGCTTAGGCGGTCAATAAAAGATGGCCCCAAAGTAGGTCACCGTTAAAGGACCGGAACTGTACTTTAAGCCAGACAGTTTAGCCAACCGGCCCACGTCAATCCCCGAGGCTTCCAAAGAGGTGACGGCGGTCGCGGGAAACCGGCAAGGCTCGTGGGTCAGAAGGGCGCATTCAGAGCAGATGGCGCAAGGCCCAGCCCCTAAGACCGTGGCCGAGGGGACGAGTAAGTGGACTTTTTCCGTGAGTTTCCCCACCAACCGGCTAAAAACTTTCCCCCAATTCTCCATGCCGATCATGTCCCCTGGGCCGTCAACTGGGCTTATGTGGTTAAAGACCAAAGCCTGGCTCTTACTTTTAAGGTTAGCCATGAGATCTTCTAAAGGCCCAACCTGGGGCGGACAGCGCCAATTGCGGTCATAATGGCCGCAAAGGTTTTCCTCGCAAAGGTCCCGAAAGAACGACCGGAAAGTGACTTCCTCGGCCTTAACCCAAGCGGCCTCGTTAAAACCGTTATTTAATACCAAAGCGTTAAGCTCAGTCGCCACAAGCTCAGTCGCCATGGTTTCGATAGTTTGATTGGGATCGCTATTGGTCATGAGAAATTAAATTAGCCATATCATAGTTGAGTGACTATAATTTTCACTACTATTTAATCATTGTTAATACTTTATTGCTTCCGAAGACGCTTAATTTAAGTATCTATTAGGAGCGTGACTAATTATTATACCAAATTATTGGAATGTCAAGAAAATAATCTGGTCCTATATTATTTTCCCCAATCATTCGCCAACACATTCGCCAGGACCGTTAAGCCTTTTAAAACACTAATGTTGATAGCCGACAGCTAGCGAATCCAATAATAAAGTGGCCGCGTTCCCGAGAAATCTCTTGACAGAACTGAGGTAAAGCGCTATTTGTTTAAACGATAATTTTTTGATTATCCTATAATAAGACGGATTTTGATCCCAGCAGGACGCGGCTTATCGTTTCCAGATCGTTTGGTTGTGTTTTTTACCTTTTGTAAGCTGATTTCCATGGAACTTATTTTCCAAAATTCTCAAAGCGTCCAAACCGCGAACCTTAAGAGCGTCCCGGTGGAGCGGCCCTTACCGCTTAGCGCGCTATTTTCTCGCGTTTTGGGTGGGGTTAAAATAAACCTTGAATCATATGTCTTTGGCATGATTCTTGCTCTCTCTCTCTCTCTCTCTCTCTCTCTCTCTCTCTCTAATTTCTCTAATTACCTATTTAGTTTCTAAAACTAATACTAACGCACTAATTTCGTCTAAAAAATCATTCAATCCCCATCTCGCCAAGGGGACTGGCGGAGTTTTGTCTGGAGAAAGCCAGGCTCTAACTATTTCTTGGCATGATTCTTGCTCTCTCTCTCTCTCTCTCTCTCTCTCTCTCTCTCTCTCTCTCTCTCTCTCTTATTCATCTAATTACCTATTTAATTTCTAAAACTAATACTAATACACTAATTTCAGCTATAAAATCATTCAATCCCCATCTCGCCAATGGGACTGCTGGAGTTTTGTCTGACCAAAGCCAGGCTCTAACTCTTTCTTGTTTAGTCGTCTCTCGATCTTCCCAAAAGATAGACACAAGCTAAAAATATATAAATCATGATTAATACCATTGTAATTTAACGATAAACAATAAATTTTTAACGCTAACGAGTTTGCAACGAGGAGAAAACAAGGAGAAAACGATGTTCGGAAAAATAAGCCCACTTCTGGCCCTGGCGCTGGTTATGGGATTGGTTATGGGATTCGCGCGGGATGGTGGAATCGCTTGGGCGGCGGATTTGTCCATCAACGCCAGTACCACTATCACTACCGATCCAGGGGTCGCGTCCCCAGATCAGCTGGAAATTATTAGGGGGGCGGTCGTTAATCTTAACGCCAACTTGGCTATAACTGGCGCGCCAGCCAGTACGCAGTCGTTGTATATTTTGGAAGGCTCAACTTTAAATGTCGGGGCTGGCTATAGTATCAGCGCTTATGGGGAAGTTCAAATTGAGGGCGGCCCCAATGGTCAAGACACGACCATGATTCTAAATAATGGCGCTAGTGTCACAATTCCGGGCACTGGCCTCCAGGAAGAGGGTTACTTTGGGCTTGGAACCTATTATCGAAACAGTTCCACTGGAGAAGGCGGCCATTATTTAACTTCTGGGTACGAAAATCGCGGGAACGCGATCCTAAAAATCTCGGATAGCTCCACTGTCAATATTGACGCTAACCAATGCTTTCAGATCGCCGCGAATGGCCAACTTATAATTGGGGATAACTCAAATTTAAATGTTGTGGCCAATAGGGCCTGGGGCGGGCTCAGCGATGTTAATGGCTTATTTTTGATGGGGGAATTTTATAACTTTAATGATTGGATCTTTTATGATGGGACAAACACGCCGGTAATTGATGAACCAATGTATGGCGGGCGCATAGTTATTGGCGACAATAGTGAATTGGATATCACTACGGAAACAGCCATATTCGGCCCGGGCTCATCCTTAGAGATGAGCCCCACTAGCGTATTAGATGTTCATGGAGAATTAATTCTCTTTGGCGGCATGTCCTCAGCGACTTTTGGCGCGCCCTTGACTTTAGCGACGATTAAGGCCGATGAGCTATTACTCGTGTCAGGAAATTATGAATTTCAAAAACCAGTTATAATTAATGACAACGCCGCGTTACACACTAGTAAAGTTCTATTTAGCGAAGATTTTACCTCACTAGGCGCTTTAGAAATTGAATCATCATACGCGACTTTAAGTCCTGGCAAAACATTGCATGTTGGACTGGAATTAGCCATAGTAGGGAGTTGCTATAATGGGTGCAGGACCTATTCTGACTCAATAGTTAGCCAACTCACCATGACCCAAGGCAGTAAAATTCAGTGGAATGGGTATTATGACCCTGTCCCCGATGAGCCAGGCGTTTGTATAGGGTACTCTCATTCTCCAGGGGAATGGGGCGTGTTGGAAGTGAACACCGCTGGTGGGGCTCCAGCGGAAATTACCGGGTTCTTTGTTCATGTTGAAAACGGCCAACTGATTTTGGACGAAAACTCTACGCTTAACGTTAATCTATATACCACTGGGGCCATGAATCAGCATGGTTTTTTTATTACTGGAGGTTATAATGGTGATTCTCAGGAAGCGTATAATGATTTAGATCCACATGATAGATATGGTAATCAAATTCCCCCTTATACGCCAAGTGAAACAACCAACTATCACCATGGCGAAATCATAATGAAACCAAATAGCTCTTTAAACATAGATGGGAGAGCCTATTTTTCTGATAATAGTATGATTAATTTAGGTCTAAATACTATTAATATCACAGAAGACACTTGGTTCAAAAAAGGCTCAACCGTTATTATTGAGCGCGCTGACACCGCGACTGGCAAGATTAATATTGGTGGCTTAACAACAATTGAGGAAGGGGCTAAAGTTAATCTTCTTAACGCGTTTAGTATTAATTCCGCTAATAACGTCATATTAACAAGCTCCGGGGGGTTCGCGGATACCACTGTCTTCACAAACCCTCTTTTTGACCTACAAATAGTTGGTAATGATATTGTGGTCGATAGTTACAAAGGATCGTCTGGGGTCATTAACAAAGCCGCTGGCGGTGGCGGAAAGTCCGGCAATTTAGATCGCGTGGCCGCCTTGATTGATCAGGAACTCTTAAGCGGCTCCATTTCGGTGGACACTCAAGAACGCTTAATCGACAATTTAGAGACTATCAATAGTTTAAAAGACGCGGGCCAAGACAAGGCCGCTGAGGTGGCGATCAAGCAGTTAATCGGCGAAGAGGCTCTCCCCGCCTTAAACTCAGTGGTTCTGACCGTCCGGCAAACGGACGTGGCGGTGGCCAATCGCTTTAGCTCCTTAAGGGCGAATAGTTTGGCTCCAGCGGCTGGTTACGGTAGCGCGCTCAATCGCGCCTGGGCCTCTGGCTTTGGCTCTTGGTCCCGGCAGAAAGATGACGATGGCCTATCAGGCTATCGTTACAATTCCGGTGGCGTTATCCTAGGTTACGATCATGAGGTGGAGTCCGTCCCTGGCCTAACCCTAGGGGTTTCCGGCTCATTTTCCAGAGGAACTCTCAAAAATAATGACCATTTAGCCAAAACCGACATTAACACCATTGGCGTTGGCCTTTATGGCGTCTATCAAGCGACTAATGGCTTATTTGTGGAAGGCAGCGTGGGCTTTGGTTGGTCGGACAACGAGTCAAAGATTAGGCTAACCTATATTAACGCCAGTAAAAAGAGTGACTTTGATAGTGATAATTTTCAAGCGGGCGTTAATTTCGGTTATATATACAATATTTCTGATTCGTTGAGACTAATTCCATCGGTCGGATTTCGTTATATCCACGTCAAACAGGACGGCTGGAAAGAAAAAATCGAATCGGATCCAGATAACCGCGCCGTGCTCAACTGGTTTGGCGACGCCAAGCAAAACTTCGCGGAAATCCCGATATCTTTAAAATTAGAGTCCACCCATAACGTTGGTTCGGCGGTTTTAACGGCGGGCGTTCACGCGGGGGCCGTTTTGACGGCCAATGACCCCAAAACTAAGCTGAGAATGGGATTTGTCGGCTCAAATAATTCCGTGACCTTGTCGGGAATCGATTCTGGCCGGAACCGTCTAAACGCTGGAGCCGACTTGAGGGTTCAAATTAACGATTATCTTGATCTGGACTTTTCTTACGAGTTTGAGACGCGCAGTAAATTTAAATCCCATTACGGCCATGTTGGCTTAGGGATATCGTTCTAGGGTTTAAGACAAAGGTTTAGCCCTAAGGCGCCTTTCCTCTAAGGACCTTTGGCTTCCTTGGCGGAAGTGTTTAGCCTCTGGGGTTAAGACCAGTGGACCAGACCAGGTCTAAACGCGAAAATCAGCTCTTATTAACCTTTAGCCCCGGGGGCTTCCTGGGTTTGACGCCAGTGAAGTTCCCGGGATTTATCTTCTAAATTTTTTGGCTCCAAAATTAGAACCGCTGCGATACTGAGATTCTGATTTAGGGCTTGATGCGCTTCTTTAGTTGCGCTAAAATTGACAAAAAGTCGTTGTATCTTATCTCGGCTTTTGTGGTGTTTAATTTAATCAATAATGAGGTTTGTTCAAATGTCTAAACAAGTTATGGATATCAATGTATTGCCTGAGTATATAGCCAATACATTTGGTGTTTCTAAAGTTAGAGTTCAAAATAATAATAGTGTTCTTACAATAGAACCATTGTTAGCAGATAACACTGTTTCTACAAACCAAACAGTTAGTCTTGCTAAACCGTTAAAAATAACCGATGGTTTTAATAATAAACCAGGTATCTTAACGTTTGATGACTTTAAATCAATTCAATTGTTGACTAAAAATTATAAATTTAACAGGGATGATGCTTATGAGCGTGACTAAAGCATTCCTTGATACTAATATTTTAATCTATATTTTTTCAGAGGATCAAAATAAAAAACGTGAACAAGCGATTAGTCGAATTAATAGTTATAAACGGTATATTAGTACTCAAGTTTTAACTGAATTCTGTAGTATTGGTATACGTAAGTTGAAGATGGATCATCTTCACATCGAAGTAGCACTAAATGAGCTATGTTTGAAAAATGGGTTATTAACTGTTGATGTTGATACTATTAAACTTGGTCTTCATATTCAAAACAAATATCATTATTCATATTACGATTCACTAATCATCGCTTCAGCGCTTGAAAGTAATTGTGATTATTTGCTATCAGAAGATATGAATAATGGTCAAGTTATTGAAAAATCATTAACTATACTTAATATTTTTGATAATTAAATTAAAAATCTATATTTACATTCATAATTAATTGAATTCTTATACTTTTATGTCATGTTTTTAAAAGCCCTCCGGGGGATTTTTAACGTACAGGATTCCCGCCGTAAGGTCTAAAAAAATTGTCAGGCCGTGGATTCGGTCACCCAAATGGGTCAGTATTAACCACCGGGCTACCTACCAGGCCGAGGTATGGAGGGCCACCATGACGCTGGCCGCAAATTTGGGGGTTTCCGGCTCTTGTGAACGGTTACGACAAATTTTTAAAACGAAGTACATCGCCACCCGCCCCGCCCGCGCCCACCTAGAGCGTCAGTGACCTTCAAGACTGTTAAGCGCTTCTTCTGTTATTGACGTTGTCGCTTACCGTTGTCGCCAGAAGGTGTGATCATTTGGCCCTGGCGGACGCGATGGACGGTTTGACCCCTCTCGGCCGCGTCCTAGGCTCCTCTCTTTTCATCGCCTCCGGCGAGTCTCCTCGCTCCGGTGGCTTTCGCTGGCCTTAAGCGTCGCCTTATAGTCCGTAAGCGTCCCCCGCGTGACTCCTGGTCTCGTCCCACCACCCTCACGGTCTCTGGACGTCCACGGCGAAAATTTAGCGTTGACCTCTATTCAAAAGAAGCTTAGAAAGGTATAATGGTAAAAGCCAAAGCCAAAAAGTCGCTAGCGAGAGGTCTTTGGAACTATGAGTTCTTCGGTGAAGCGAAGCTTGTATTCGGGCTTTGGAAACTTTTGGGTTGATCTATTTCGGCCACTTATGTCCGGTGAGCTAATGGCCAGACATCGATTATCGGGTACGTAACTATTTCAGAGTTAAATGTTCGTATTTATCGATTAATAATATAAACTGTAGACTGTAAATCATCTATAAAACTGTATTTATAATATAAAAAGAATTATTTGCAGTTTAAAGGATATTAATGCGACATTGTAACATTATTTTTACATATTTATACTTTATAAACATTAATATTTTTTTATTATTATTTGCGTATTTAACTATTTATTATCAAATCATATGAAACAATAAATTAAATATTTAATTATATGTATATGCTCAAAATTAAGCATAAATTCTAAGACCATCATCTGGACGCTCTGTGGTATTTATCGCGTTTTTAAAATCGCTATTTCTTGACTTTGACCTATGGCTTTTGGTAAAATGTTTTCAGGTTGTGGTTTTTTTTTAGTCTAAAAAATTTTTTTAATGATTGACCCTGTCCCATAGACCCTGTCTCATAGGGACGGTTTTTTAACAATTTAACTTATTTTTTATCCGCTACGATTTTTTAACTATTGCACCTAAGGAATGTTTAGACGCGGCTTATGACTGAGAATAAAGATAACACCCCAGATAACATTGTCAAAATTGACTTCAATAACTTCATTGGCATTATTAACAAACTTAATATCAATAACATCAATGTCGAGATTGACAAAATTAACAAAAATTACGATAATGAGAGCAATTATATCATTAATATCATTGATAAGATTGACGCGAGCAAGAAGTTAGCTAAAACTATTCAGTATGATAAAGAATACATTGACCTAATTAGCAAGCTAGTCGCTTCTGTTGACATTAAAAATTTTTTGTCTAGCCTTGGAATTTACGAAAAAGAATACCTTGATAATGTTGATTTTGTACCCGCTGATAAAGAATTTGTATTATCTATTTTAAAGACTGTAAGAGCGGACTATTTAGTAGCTTTTGAACATAAATGTCCTGTAAGTGGAAAAACAATTTTAGATGTTTGCATAGTAGAATTTGAGTCACAATATCATTTTAAAGACAACGCAAAACATCTTAACTATTATTCAGCATCTTATGACAGATATAATAACCCTGATGTTGAATTAAACATTAATTTTACGATTATTTATGGACCTAGTGTTTCATCAAGGCCTAAAAAAATTTTAGATACTCCTGTTATAAAATTTACGCCTAAACGTATTTATATATCTGATACTAAAAAGGTGGAATTTTTAAATAAAACAGCGGTAACGTTGTCTTCAGGTGAAATAATTTCACTTATGGATCTTATACGTCTTTTTTTTCTTCCAAAAGTTACCAATGATTACAGTTTCCGTCTATTTA
>JAISRZ010000054.1 GCA_031273455.1 Deltaproteobacteria bacterium
GCGTCTATAATCAAGAAGTTAAAGCGCTTGGCTCCCATCAGCGGCGTTGTCTTTGAGGACTGTAAATTTGACACTCAGCTCATGATGGATCCATCGATCTCTGGAGTCGGTTACCAGCGTGGGTCTCTTTACGGTTATAACGTTAAGGAATGGCTACTGGAGAACCGCGGTCGTCAATGCGTTTACTGTGGGGCCAAAAATGTCCCTCTGGAAGTGGAACATGTGGTCCCTAAGGCTAAGGAGGGGACAAACCGGTTGTCAAACTTAACGATAGCTTGCCATAAGTGTAACCAGGCGAAGGGGGCCCAGGACGTAAAAGAGTTCTTGGCCAATGACCCCAAGAGGCTAGCGACCGTATTGGCCAACCTCAAGAAATCCTTAAAGGGCGCCGCCGCCATGAACAGCGTACGTTACGCCTTGAAAGAGCGGTTGATGGGCCTAGGGTTACCGGTATACAGCGCCTCCGCGGCTGAGACCAAATACAATCGCTCTCGGTTCGATATAGTTAAATCCCACGTCACTGACGCGGCCGCTATTGGGAAGTTGTCGAAATTGACGATGGTTCGTCTGATGATCGTGGTGATCACCGCCTTTGGCCATGGCCAGAGGCGGCGCCAGCGTTCGGACAAGCACGGTTTCCCCCGCAAAGGGTACGGCGTCTTTCCGAAACACAAAATGATTCAGGGCTTCATAACCGGCGATTTGGTGAAAGCGACCGTTACTAGGGGCCCTAACCAAGGGACCCACGTTGGGCGCGTGACTGTTCGGTCCACAGGGCAGTTCTACATTAAAAGGCCGGGTGGGAAAATAATCTATTTTTCGGCCAAAAACGCTAAACTCCTCCAAAGAGGGGACGGCTACGCTTATTCCTTAAGCGTCCCCTCTGAGATAGTGACTAAAAAGGACTTATAAAGACCCCGACAAGCCAACGGGGCCAAGGAAGGAAGGCCATCGGCCTCAAGTCTTGAGATCTAGATGTGTCCGCCCATATTACGTGGGTGAACGCTTACCATGGCTTCAACGCAATTTCACATAGACTCCAGCTTGTCTCGTAGCTGGTCCGTGGCTAAAATGGCCCCCGTGTGAACGCTTACTGGCCAACCATGTTATAAACCCGGCGAAAAAACATGTTATAACCAATGTTATAATCAATGTTATAACTCCGAACCGCTCCCCTATAAAGCTGGTTATTCGGCCAAGCTTCCGACTGACTGTAAAACTGTCTTAAAAGTTATTAAAGGATGGCTATTGGCCAGTTAAAGGCAGATTAAAGGAGTTCTTTTAGAGCCGGTTACCATCTGGTCCACAATGTTATAACCCCAGCGATAAAACGTGTTATAACTCTGGATCGCTCCCTTTTAGACGCTCACGCCAAGGCTTTTCTCCCCTACCCCAATAGATTCTTGAACCCCTAGCTCATAATCCATCGCCCCAAGTCTTGGCTCCTAGCTCCTAGATCCCTAACTTCAAAGCTCCAAGCTCATCGTAGCTCATTAGATTCCAAGCTCATCGTAGCTCATTAGATTCCAAGCTCATCGTAGTTCATTAGGTTCCAAGCCCATCGTAGCTCATTAGATTCCAAGCTCATCGTAGTTCATTAGGTTCCAAGCCCATCGTAGTTCCCTAGGCCCTAAGCCCATCATAGTTCCTAGGCCCCAAGCTCATCGTAGCCCATCGCCATCAAGCCCATCGTAGTTCCTAGGCCCCCCAGCCTAATAGCCCCTAAAGTCTAAAACCGCCAGCTCCTAGCCTATAGCCCCTGGTTGGGGGGGCATAAACTTCTTAGTCTTTCATGACCTTGACAAAAAAGGTCCGGGATCTAGGGCCATCGAACTCCCCGAAGTAGATCCCCTGCCACACGCCCAAAAGTAGACTCCCGTTCTCAATGATAACGTTAACCTCGGACCCTACGGCTAAGGCTTTTAAGTGAGCCGCGCTATTGCCCTCTAAGTGCTCAAAGCTTCTCTGGTCAGGAAAGGCTACGCCTAACCCCTTTAGAAGATCCCGCCCCACCGCGGGGTCGGCGTTCTCGTTAATGGTTATCCCAGCGGTGGTGTGCGGGCAGAAGACCACCGCCAAGCCGCTATGGGCTTGGCTTTGTCCTACCGCCTCTCTAACTTGTTCGGTTATGGGGTAAAGGCCCTCTTTAGAGGCGGTGTTTAAGGTGAAGCGCTTTAAAGTCACTGGAGTCCTCCGCTAGCCATGGGTAGGGTCACCGTAAAGACCGTGCCCGTCCTCTCGTCCGAGTCAACTCGGATATAACCATCGCCCTTCCGAATAATCCGCCACACCGTGGCTAAGCCTAATCCCGTGCCTTTGGGTTTGGTGGTGAAGAAGGGCTGAAAAATGTTGTTAAGCTTGTCCGGGGGCACGCCCCGGCCATTGTCTTTAACCGACAAGGTCACGTAACCCGGTCGCTCCGAACTGATCGAGGTGGCCACGACTAACTGGAGCGGTCTCTCCGGGGAGGCGGCCTCAATGGCGTTCTGGAGGAGGTTAAAGAGAACTTGGGTCAGTTTGCCGTAATCGAAAAAGACCCGGGGGATCTTGTCCAAGAGCCGGGTGATGGAGACCTCCTGGCCCTTCCAGCTCCGAAAGACATGAAGCTGGTCATTAATGAGCTGGTTTAAGTCAATGGCTTGAGGGTTACCGCTAGAAGGCCGGGCGTAAGCTAAAAAGTCATTGACTAAGGTGCTTAAGCGGTCCATTTCCCGGCCAATAATGACAAAAAGATGGTTCCGGTCGGCTTCCTCAAGATTAGGGTTATTAATCATGTTCCAAGAGCCGGACATGGCCGCGAGGGGCGTTCGGATCTCATGGGCTAACCCCGCGGCCAGCTCCCCGACCGCGGCTAAGTGCTCGCTTCTTTTAACCTCGGCCTGCATGAGGCTAATAGCCGTCCGGTCCTGGGCCACCAATAGTTGCCCCCAAGACTCGTTTTCTTTGTCCACCAGATCCATGACGTTAATCTCTAAGACTAGCTCGACCTGGTCCGCGGTGCGGACGTGTTTAAACGACAAACCCTCGGTCAGTAAGTCCTTAACGCTTTCCCCTAAGATGACCCCTTCCAACTCCGGGAAAAACTTCCGCCAATTTTGCCCCCGCACCTGCTCAAAGGTGAGCTTTAAGATCCGCCGCCCGGCCCGATTAATGGAAAGGATCCGCCCGTCTTTGTCCATGGTGATTAGGGCCGTGTCAATGCTCTGGATAATGCTGTCGTTTAGCTCGGACAACCGGTCAAAGGAGGCTTGGCTGGTCTCTAGAGCCTGGCTGGAGATATCCAACTGGGAGGACAAATACCCCCCTAAGATGGCCACAAGGTAAGTGGCCCCAGAGTTAACCAGGATGGTTAAAGCCAATTCCGTGGAGGAGATGCTCTCAGCTAAAGGCTGTAACCCAGGCAGATAGCCATAGTAATGGAGGTCCACAATGCCGGCCCAAGCCAAGGCGGAAATGGTGGCCGCGATAAAGGATATCCTTAACCCCCCCAAAAAGGAGCTATTAACGACCACTATCACCAAAAGGAAGGCGATGGCGCTCTCCACCCCACCGGTTAAGATAATCAAGATGGAGGCTAAAAGGGTGTCCGAGAGCATCTGGGTGACTATCTGCCCCCCTGTGCCCAAGACCATGGGTAAAAGCTGGTAATAGACCACGGCCAAGCCAAAGGTGGCGATGACCACGATGACCACCGCGTTGGACCAGTACTGTAAGGAGACCGGGATCCGACCGTTAATAAAAATGAGGATAATAGTGGCCGTCACAAAGGCGCCGGTGATTAGGCGGAATAGAAACAGCCATTTGAGCCTACCCGCCTCAATTGTCTTGGGAAACCAGCGCATAAATCGCTTAAGCTCCTCTTATTGGGGTAAATCGTGAAAAAATCTCTAACTGAACTAGCTAAAGGTCGTTAAGGTCACCTACCGTAGGCCCATTTTAAAGTACTCGTTTAAGGGGCTAAAAATCAACCACAATATCATCTAAGAAAGCGGCCTTTAGCTTATGGCCACGGTTAGGCGACCGGTAAAAAGTTAGGGTCAAAAGGCCATTCGCGCTAAACTCATAAGACATAACATTCATTAAGCCACCGCAAAAATACCCCCAAAACTTAGGCTCCCGTTCGAAAAATCCATATGATTCGCCCTTGGCCCCGCTTAAACTAAATTATCCTAAATCTTTACTCAATAACAATATAAGAGGATACTTCAAAAAATATGACTTTACAATCCAATCAATTAAAATAAATTATCTTGCGGCCAAAATAAACTTTTTTGGTCATTAATTCGCCCCTGGCGACCAGTCTTCAAAATATGGATAGCTAAAAGCCCTCGGGGCAAAAAAAATTTGATCAAGTCAATTATCAAAAAAGAATAAAAAATCACTATAAACACTTCAATTAATAAAAAATATAAATCAATATAGGTTAAGTTAAATAGCCATAAGTACAGTCAATTGTCATCTTTAGAAAAAATTATCAGCACGTTTATCAATCAAATAACAGAGTAAAACGTATAATTTTTGTTAAATACAATCTTAAAATTGAATAATGAGTAAGACGCCTTAAGGGCAAAAAAGAAAAATTACTCTGTCTTGATTTCATTTAAAAAAAAAGATATTCTTTAATAAATTGAAGGTCCTGGGCCTTCTTAAGCCCCTGATAATAATTCTTAATTAATCTTACTTAGCGTTAATCTAATCCTTTTAGCGAGGATAGATTTTCCACGCTTGAATTTTATGGTTTCAACGAACGGGCGTTTTGTCTATTTTAGTGGACGCCACCTTCCTCTTGACTGTTAAAATTAGTCTAAACTTCTTATTTGTCGAAAAAATGTTATAAATTCATTTTAAATGAATTGTATTGATAATAGTATCATAAAAAAATAAATATTATATTATTATTCATTGATTTCGTTTTGCCTGACTAAAGCATTTACCGCCTTTCAAAATAATTGTTACAATAACAAACAATCGTACGAAAATTAATTGTATATAGTTAAATAATACTGATTATTTATTTTTTTAATTTTATTCTTTGTCAATCGTTTGGTTAGATTTAATCGTTTTGAATTGACGTTTTTTCGATTTTTATTTTTAGTTTATTGTTTCTTGATAACTGTGGCGAGCTCCTCAACGCGCCCAGCTTAAAAGGCGGAACCGGGATTGGCGAGATCGGGATCATCTACCGCTCCACCGAAGACCGCCACTTCAATATCGAAACTGGGATTCAGGGCCACGTAGGCGTCCACCGCGGGATTTCCGGTGGCGTAAGGTTGGGCTGGGAGTTCTAAGCTCTTTAACCCAGCCAATGGTTCTGGGCAACAACGACTTTGTGGCTATACGCCATCGCCAGGCAGTCTTTTTTTGGCTTTATGGGCAGGAGGAACTGATTATGTCCAACGTCTCATTGAATCCAAGGCCGATCAGGTGGGCGCCTGAGAGGTCTCTAAACCATCTAACTTTGTTATTTATAGGCGTAGGATTAGCCTTAACGCTTCTAATTGGGCAAGCGGGAGCGAGTACCTGGCCTTTAACCATTTACACGCCTACTGGTATTCAAAACCTTATTAACGGCGCTAGCGCTGGCGACATCATCAAATTTCAAGCCAACAGCAATATTGACTACAACAATCCATCGTTTAGCATCGCGTTGTGGGCTAACAAAAATAATTTGACAATCAGCGGTTATTCTAACAGCAACTTTGGGGCCACTGTGGACCCAATAGTCCAAAGCTTGGTGAATCTTGGCCAAAGTATTACGACTGGCGTTATTAATTCAAGCGTTAGCTCTTTGACTTTTCCCACAACTACCTCATCAATGACAAGAGGAGACCCAATTACCGCTAACAACAGCGCTAGCAATAATGACTTAGAAAACGCGAAATTGATTCAAATCAGAAACAATGGTTTAAACATAAACAATATAAATTTTTATGGCAGCAAAATTACCTATACTTGGATAAAACCTGATGATAGTAGAGGCGGAGGAATAGTTAACGGCTTTATAGGCAATCGTTGGGATGTCACTAACACTGCCGGAATATTAGGCAGTATTATTGATAATTCATTTAATAGTATTAATATTACCGTATTAGGATATTCCGATTCAGATTATCTAGCCGGTGGTGGCATAATTGGTGTCCGTTCAACAGCTAATTCAACAGAAATTAGTCAAATAAATGGAAATTATTTCAATAATATCGCAATAACAACAGGTAGATCCCCTCTTAGCACCATTGGTTCTGGAGGCGCCTACCTTGAAGGTGGGGGCATTATTGGCGTTAACGGCGTTTCCTCGCCCGCCAATACCCCCGGTCACGCTTACTTAGGCGTTCTATACGCCAACGTGTTTAACGCCATAACCGTTAAATCCTCCGACATGATCCTTGGCGGAGGACTAGTTGGGGTAAACAATAACAGCCAAAACGTCTCTACTCAAACCTTCAGCCAACTGGGAACTGTATTAAAAAATATTTTTGGCAATGGTACTGCTAACAGTATAGTTGTCACAGCTGACTACTCGTTACGCGGCGGCGGGGTAATCGGAGTTAATGGCTTGTCCAACGCGGGCGTTGTGCTGAACAATCTTTACGAGAACGTCTTTAGCGGAATATCAGTAACGGCCGGAACATACCTAAGAGGCGGCGGAATCGTTGGCGTCAGCAACAATAACACCGAAAAACATCCCGATCAAACAGGCCCCACCACCATCCCTGACAAGTCAATCAGCGCCAGCATGACTAACGTAATTGGGAACCAATTTTTGCTCTTAAACGTCAACCTTATCGCTGGCTCAAAAACCTCAAGCTCCAATGGCGAGTTTTCGGGCGGTGGCGTCTTAGGCGTTAAAAGTGGGCCCAACGCGGCATCGCTCAAATATTTATTTGACAATGTATTTAAAAGTATTAATGTAACATCTTTAAACTCGGCTGGTATTACCAATATATTTGGAGGCGGCATCGTTGGCGTCAATTCCCAATGGTGGTCAAGCATAGAAGGAGCGAGTGGCAACTATTTCGATACCATAAATGTTACCGTGAGCAACGGCCATTTATGGGGTGGCGGCGTCATCGGCCTCTACTCGGCGGGCACCTCAACAATTAATGACGGTTTGGCCTTAGGTAGCGTTTTGGATAGTAACTATTTTTATGTCCTAGACATTAAAGCCAACCAAGGAAATATTTATGGCGGCGGCGTTATCGGGGCTACCGCGGTCGCCGGGGCCAGCGTGACCCAAAACCAAAGGCAAGCCGGGTTTACTTCTGTTTCCAGTAACATATTTGGCGCAGGATCTACTGGAACTATAGAAGTAACCACCAAAAATTTGTACGGCGGCGGGCTCATCGGAGCCTACGCTGAAGGCGGAACGGCCTTTATAAAATTTATAAACCTTAATACTTTTTCCGATGCTACAGGCGGCATACAAATAAACGCGGAAAACATTTATGGCGGCGGGATAATAGGCGTAACCATTGACGAAAAATCAACGTCAAGTATCGCCAGTATTGAATACCTATCCAGTAACTTAGCGACTTCACAACATTTTAAAAATATTGAGGTGACAACCACAAAACAACTGACAGGCGGTGGTCTGGTCGGAGCGGTGGCTTTAGGCAATGGCGCGGGAAGCGCGGACGCCAATATTAAATATATAATGTCTAATGACTTCGAAAGTAACAAAATTACTGTTGGATCTTATCTTGAGGGCGGCGGCATTATTGGCGTCCGCTCACCCAATGTCGCCTCTATAAGTTCCATCTATAATTCCAATTTCTGGGACAACGTAATAACGGTAGGTACTTTTATCGATGGCGGCGGCATTATAGGCGTAACCGGGCCGCTCTCATCCACTTCTTCTAAACAATTTGGGATATCCCAGATAAAAGATTCTTGGTTCAATAATAACACAGTAACCGCTGGCGGGACCATCGCTGGCGGTTTGATTTATAGCTACGGTCTCAACACTCCATTAACTATCGATGGCTCACAATTTTCAAGTAACACATTTACTTCTACTACTAATAAGGTCTACGGAACTATCACCATTGACACTGGACTAGATAAATCAAACATGGTCAACAGAACTAATGAAGTTATCTTATACGCTAGACCCGGAACCTCCTGCCCATCGATTAACCCGGGATGTCAGTATGTCGTTTTTAAAGACAACAAAATCATAGAAAATGGAGCCACAAGATATAACTCTTTATATTTTGGCCGGGTGGAGTCTCTGACATCGGGCGGCTCAGCGAATGACTACGCCAGGTCAGACGCTCTTTTGACAATCCAGACGGAATCCGGTAGTGTAGTGGCCCTCTATGATCCAATTTATGTTAATCAAGATAATGAAGGCGTCCTTCCCAATCGCGTTTTTCAAATGAACGTTACTGGTCCAGGCCAATTTATTTGGGGTGGCTATAATGGCTATAATGAAATTAAAACCGGCGTCATTACCAACGCCACCAGTCAATTGTCAAACAGCCTTAATTTCTATAATGGGACAAACACTTATTTAGAACAGGCAATGGAGCTAAAAGCCCCAAATCATACCTTTTATCTCTATAAAGGTGGTAATTTGCACTTTCACAGTGGACATAAGATGACCCTCGAAAGCGGCTATCTTTATGGGTCATTACATTTTACCCTAGATAACACGCCAGTTGTTGCTGACGGCTTTACTCACTCATCCGGTTCGGAAATATTGAATATCAAATCAGCCAACCCTGTAAACATCAATGGCGCCGTGGTTTACCTATATGCCACCTCAATTTCTGATTATCTAAGCCCTGGCGATAAATTCTATTTAATAGACACTAATGAACCAGGAGGTCTTATTGGAGACACTTACACTAAAGTAGCTAAAGTCCAATATGGCTATTTTAGTCAGTATAACTTTATAATTGATAAAGAGGGCGACCCTGGAACAACTAATCAGCAATTGGTGGCCCGTCTCCCTAAAGCCGCGGAACCTACTCCAGATCCGACTGTTCCACCCGTTGATCCGACACCAGATCTGCCGCCCACCACACCTGACGTTCCACCGCCTTCGCCCGACTTGCCAGTTCCGCCCGCGACTCCTGACACGCCGTCAACCGATCCGGTTGATCCTTCTGGGCCTCCGTCCCCTGTTACGCCCAACCCACCCACTCCTACGCCGACGCCAGATGTCTCCAATATCCCTCCGCTTACTCCAGCTGAGGACGCCAAAATTGTTTTGGAAGGACGGATGGCCGGGCTCGCCTTACTCGCGAATATTGGTAACTGGCTGGCTGACCACAGCTACAAGTCCGCCGACATGGCTTTAAAAGAAGGCAACCCCTTAACGCATCACGCGCCCTCCAGCGGGGACAAGGATCATGGCTGGGCTCCCTACGCCGGGATCGACGCTGGCGTTTTCTGGACTCACAAAGGATCCAAAAATAAGTACAGAACTTTTACCTTTATCGCTGGTTTGACTCGTCAGGTCTATTTTCCAGAGCGTCAAAGCTCCTTTCTTCTGTCCGCCTTTGTGGACGGTGGCTTCGCCAGCTATGACGTGACGACCAACTATGGAACGTTCTATGGCCCCAAGATTGACGGTGATGGCTCTTTGCGATATTTAGGCGGGGGGCTTATGGCCAGGCAACGCTGGGACAACGGTTTCCGCTTGGAGGCTTCGGCCAGGGCCGGGAAAATGGAGAACAAATTCACGGCTTTGAATTATGTGTCCTCCCAAGGAGATCCCCTGGACTATACGGTGGAGACTCCATATTACGCTCTCCACTTTGGGGTCGGCCATGAGTGGATGCTCACGGATGATTCCACTTTAGATTTACTGCTCAGGTATTTCTGGACCAAGCAAGACGCCAAATCCTTAAGACTTAAAACTGGCGAAAAAGTGGAATACGACAAGAACATCTCTCAGCGTTTCCGGATTGGCTCTCGTTACACCAAGATTAAGTCGGAAAGATTCTCCTATTATTTAGGGGCCTCTTATGAGCGCGAATTTGACACGAAGAGCCGGGGCTACCTCACCGGAGTTGGCCCCTTTGATATTCCCAGCCTCAAAGGCGGCACCGGCATCGGCGAGATCGGCATCATCTACCGCTCCACTGAGGACCGCCACTTCAACATTGAAACCGGTATCCAAGGCCATGTGGGCGTCCGCCGCGGTATTTCTGGGGGCGTCAGAATTGGCTGGGAGTTCTAAACCGCTCCTTAAACAGCGATAACTTCTTTCACATCGGTCGGGTCATCCCCGACCGATGTTTTTTTACGCCTTTTAAAAGTTCCCTTTCACTTTAACCCCGCCCCCCGATAACCATTTATCCCCCTTTGGCCCTTAGCCACATTTATGTTCAGACGCCCGTAAACTTACTCACTAACCCTGTCCCCCAGCCAACCTTTAGCTGATAACCTAAGCTCCCAAAAGACGTATGACTAGGCTGGAGGCTGGGCTGGAGGTTGAATGTTAAAAAATTCATATAATTTACGTTGTTTTTCTGTTATTTCTGTATATGAAGGGTTATTTGAATCAGTATAACATATTTTTATAATATCTAAATCGTCTAATAATTGATCCATTGTTCTATTTTTATACAGATTATTAATTTTCATTACCTTATCTATATGCGAAATAAATATTAAAGCGATAAAAAGAATAAACAGTTTATTATCTAAGGCTCTATCTGAATGAACTTCAGTTCGTTTAAGTTCTAAGCGATCCTTTAAGTTGTCGAAACACTTTTCAATAATATCTTTGTTCCTATATATTGATAATACTTCATGAGAAGAAATATTATAATTAGTAATTAAAATGAAAAATCCAAAGTCCTTGTTTTTTTCAGAAACTGCATCAAGGTTAATAACTACTTTTTTATTTGAATCAAGTGAATTATTAGATATAAAATATTTTTTTGATATATTTTTTTGCTTTTCATTTAAAGGCTGATTATTATTTAATAAATATTCAACTTCTTTTATTTCTATATATAATTTTTGTTTTTCATCTTTTCCACGTGATTCATTATAGTAGATGTGAACACTTAAATCACGATGTTCATCATTTGTTATTTGATTATATTTGTTTTTTTCGATATATTTCCATTCAATTTTATATTCTTTTGAATATACATTTAATTTTTCATCATAAAATTCATAATTTATTTTATCATCTTTGAAAAGTTTTTGAGCATCGAGCAAAAAATCCTTAAAAATTGATATATTGCGACGAGATGATATTATAAATTTATGACGGTGTTTGTACATCAAATTTATATTTTTTGAGCTATAAAAACCTCTATCTAAAACAAATTTTATATCTTTAATGTTTAAAAACTCTATATCTTTAATTAATTTTTCAATAGTAGAAACATCAGATATGTTACCAGGTAACATACGATAAAAAACTGGTAATCGTGAATTTTCACCAATTAACATTGCTATGTTTATTTGTGGTAAATGTTCATCATCTTTATTTCGTCCATATTTGACTGATTTTATTAATTGAGAGTTCGATGAGACACTTGTTGTGTCAAAGGCAAGAATATCATTTTCTATCCGACGAGATGCCTGTAGTTTATAAAACTCTTGTTTTTGTCGCTCTGAAATATTGTCAATTATTAATTCACTAATTCTTTGAGAAGATAATGGATACCCATATGGATGTTTATGATCTAAAGCCCACCTATTAAATCTATAAAGTGGTGAATGTGATTCTAAAATTAAATAAAAAACTATTGAGAGAAGTTTAGTATAAATTTCAGGAAAACAAATAGATAAATCCTCTATTACACCAGTTATAGATCCTCCAATTCTCTCTAAAAGATATATAGCACCATAATAAAGTGATGAATCAGCAGCGACTAATGTATTGTTGATAGGTTTATCTGTTGTTTGATTAGATGAAATGCCACTAGATATAACCTTATGTTGGCTAATTAATAATTCACGTTCATCTTTAGTAGGCAGAATATTTGGTTTACCATGTTTTCCTTGAGCAACAAGTGCTTGGTAATAATCATTAGGTATAAATTCATCATTTGAACTGATTTTACCTATATAAAGCCATTGATGCTTCCCATAAGACTTGCTTTTATCCCAATAAGGATAATCAAAGTAAACATACTTAGCACCTCTTGGTGATACATGGATTTTGGCCTCTGGGGGTAGCTGAAAAATTGTCATAGCAGTATGATATGACTATTACCACCAGATGTCAAATTTTTTTTCCCATGTACACAAGGGAATCTAGTGGTACATAGTCATATTTACCGGGAGCTTAGGCTGATAAAGGCCAAAAAAAACCCCGCCTAACTTAGACGGGGCTCATAGTTTTTAAAGGGTTAGCCTTAGCCGCTCACCGCCGCGCCCATACCGAAGATGGGGAGGTACATGGCGATAATTAGGGTACCGACCGTGCCGCCCAAAAAGACGATCATCATGGGCTCGATCATGGTCATAACCGTTTCCACCGCCGCGTCCACCTCATCGTCAAAGAAGTCGGCGATCTTTAGGAGCATGACGTCCAAGGCGCCAGCTTCCTCACCAACGGCGATCATGGAGGTGACCATGTTGGGAAAGACCTGGGACTCAATCAAAGGGTCCACTAAAGGCCGGCCTTCAGCGATGGCCGAGCGGGAGTCTAAAAGAGCCTCTTCCACCACCTTGTTGCCAGCCGTGCCAGCCACGATGTCTAAGCTGGTGATGATGGGCACGCCAGCTTGAAGCATGGTGGCCAGAGTTCGGGTGAACTTCGAGACCGCGACTTTTCTTAACAAATCCCCAAAAACAGGTAGTTTCAAGGAATAAGTGTCAAAAAGCAGTTTTCCTAACTCGCTTTTAAAGAACCGCTTTAAACCAATAAAAGCCCCGATCAGACTGGGCAGAATGATATACCACTGTCCAATCAGAATATTGGAGGCGTCAATAACCAACTGGGTTAGGGCGGGCAACTCTTTGCCGAAGCTGGAGAACATCTCCTCAAAGGTGGGGATAACGAAGATCATGATGACCAACATAACCACCACGCCCACGCCCATAACGATTAAGGGGTAAGCTAAAGCTCCTTTAACCTTCCTTTTGAGCTTTTCGGCCTTCTCAATGTACTCGGCCAAACGCTTAAGGATGGTGTCCAAGATACCAGCGGTCTCACCCGCCGCCACTAGGTTGCAGTACAAGGAGTCAAAATGCTCGGGATACTTCCTTAGAGCGTCGGATAAAGTCGCTCCAGACTGGACGGAGTTATTGATATCCCTTAGCATTGTCTTCAAGGTGGGGTTGTCCGTCTGGTCAGCCATAATCTTGAGGCACTGGACCAAAGGCAAACCAGCGTCGATCATGGTGGAGAACTGACGGGTAAAGAGCATGACGTCTTTGACCGTCACCTTGGGAGCGAAAGCGCTAATCCCAGCCAGAAGGTCTTTGGGAGCGTCTTTGACCGTGTAGTCGCTGATCCTCAGACGTTTTAAAAACGCTTCCACCTGCCGGGTATCCACGGCTTCCATGGTCCCCTTGCGTTTTCTCCCCTTATAGTTAACGCCAGACCAGGCGTAAATGGGCATACAACCTCCAAAATTATCGCGAGACTAGGAACTAAAGACTAAAATATTAAACAAAAAATAATATCGTTTCGGAACGAGTGACTAGAGACAAAGGAGCTTATTAAAGACAAACAAATACGAAAAACAAACTATACACAATAACTATGGGCTAATTAAATTGGCGACCGTTATCTATATTGTCTGCCGAGCGGAGCGACAAAAATATACCTCCAGAGCCAATTTGTCAACAATTTTAAAATATTGATTATATAACGATATTTATAAACATATAAAAGTTATTATACTTATTCTTAATACATATATCTACTTGCCCAGAAGACCAAGTAACATATTCCTAAATTTAACAGATATTTTAGAAAAATTCCAGTGACTAAAAATCTTTTGGGCCACGAGGCGATCAAGATTTCCATTTCAGACCGGCCGAAACCAGAGGGTAGCTTCAGTTCTGGAAAGACCGTAGCGACCGCCCAAAGACACCCAGGGACGCCCAAAGACCCTTAAGGACCTTTATGACCCTAAAGACCATAAGAACCATAAGGACCCCTAAAGACCGGAAAGACCTGGGGGCCGGAGGGCTAACCCGCCGGAAAGACCTAAAAGGCTAACCCCAGTCAACCGGCCTCAGTCTTCCGAACACTCAAAACCCCGAATTCGCGAAGCTTGGGACTATTATAACCTTAAGCCTGACGCTTTAGGCCGATAAGCTTAAGCCAGCCGCCCCGAGAGCGGGCCTATAGGTTCAGCTCGCCGTTAAAGCGCGGGATGATAATAGGGGGCTAAAAGGACTAGCAACCACTTAGATCCCAAACTAACCCCTCGGGGGCCATAGCGGTCTCGGTCGCCTTCAGAGATAGTCTAAGCTGGTCTTAAGCCCATTAGGAGTTCTCGGAACCTTGCGGCTAGGCTATAATGGTCTAAGGCGGCCCTAATCTGTTCTAAGGCTGTTCTAGGCGGTTCTAGGGTGGTTCTAGAGCGCTTCCAGACGGTCTAGGGCGGTTCTCCGCTGGTCTATAATGGCTTCCAGACGGTCTAGCGGTTCTCCGCTGGGCTATAATGGTTGATCGAGCCCTCTATCGGATGGGTTAAAGGATCTTGAAAGATCTTGAAGGATCTTGAATGATCTTAAAAGATCTTGGGGGCCAAGGGCCTACCTTTAAACCGGGCAAAAACGCCTTAACTTTAAGCGTTTTAAAATTTATTTAACCCTATTTAAAGCTATTTAACTCTATAAGTTTATCCACTAACGGTTAGACGCCAATGATTAAAGGGTCTATAAAAAAACCACCTTCTCATGACCTATGGCCCTTTAAAAAAAATTATTGAAAATCTAGCCGACTTTTGTTAAAATACTTGACTTGTGGTTTTGGGACGGACATTCCTGGACTAACCCGTCATAACCTATGGATTTTCCAGGGGTTACCGCCCTTTAAACCCAACCTTCAGCGATGGTCTAATGACCAAAATGACGTTAACAAATAATGGGGCTCATAGCTCAATTGGTCAGAGCCCCCGGCCCATAACCGGTCGGTTCCAGGTTCGAGCCCTGGTGAGCCCACCAACGTCCTTTTGGCGGATGACTTTGGATAGTTTTCTTTTGACACCCTTAAAGGTTAAAAATTAATGCTAATCGCCCCGAGCCGGCTAAAGGCCAGGAAGACCCCATTCCAGAAGGCCATTACCAGCGATCATGATTGCCTTGGCGATCCCCAAAAACTGCGGATCCATTCTCAAGCGCCCCTTAAAGGGCGTTTATTTTTTGCCTGGAGAGGGAGATGCTGGTAAAAGATTTTTTAAGCTTAATTGACCATTTGGCCCCTTTTTCCTTGGCTTTAAGTTGGGACAATTCCGGTCTCCAGGTCGGTGACCCCGAGGCCCCAGTCCAGAAGGTGGCCTTAGCCTTGGACCCCACGGACCAAAACGTTCAAGCGGCCTTAGACCAGAAAGCCGATCTCCTCCTCGTCCACCACCCGGCCCTTTTTAAACCTTTAAAAAACTTAGCCTTCTCCGACCCCACCCTAAAACCAGTTTTACGGGCCATTAAAGGCGATCTGGCCATTATCGCGGCCCACACCAATTGGGATCTAACGGGCGTCCCTTTGGCCTTAGCCGAAACTTTGGAGCTAACGCCAATACGCCCCTTGGAACTGTCGTCCGAGGATCTCGTTAAGCTGACGGTCTTTACGCCTTTAGAGGCCATCGATCGGGTTAAGGGGGCTATCTTTGAGGCCGGGGCTGGGCGGCAAGGCCATTACAGCGACTGTTCCTTTGAGGTGAGAGGAGTGGGTCAATACCTTCCCGGACCGGAAAGCGATCCTTTCTTAGGGTATCGCGGCGTTCTGGAGTCCGCCGAGGAGTATCGTTTAGAAACCTTACTTCCGAAAAAACTTCTGGACCCCGTGACCTTAGCCATTCGGAGCGTCCACCCGTACGAAGAGCCCGCTTTTGAGTTCACATCGGTCACTAGGCCTGGCCCGGGGCTGGGGTTACTGGCTAAGTGGCCGGAACCTATTGAGGCCCTCCCCTTTATCGCCCAGAAGCTCGGCTTAGCCCACCCCGTCTGGGCCGGGCCCGCGCCCGGGGCCATCACTCAAGTGGCCTTACTCCCGGGGTCAGGGGGCGACTTTATCCAGGTGGCCCAAAAAGCCGGGGCGGAAATGCTGATTACCGGGGAAATGAACTATCATCACGCTCTTTTGGCCGGGGACTTGGGCTTTTGCGTCCTCGCCGCTGGCCACTATGAAACCGAAAAACCCGGCCTAATACGGCTAGGCCAGGCTTTAGAGCGCAAGACCCGTCGCTCGGACGCGACTATTGAATACATATATTTAAGCGATCAATCGCCTTGGCGGACCAAGGCCTATCCGGGGCCTGACCGGTCCTGACCCGGCTAGGGGAGTCTTTGTGAAAGAAGTTATTCGCGTTCTAATCGCCCTCCAGCGGCTTGACAACCAAATCGCCTCTTGGCGGACCATCGTCGCGGAAGGGCCCGACAAACTCAGTCAGTTGCGGCTGAAGCTCACGGCCTTAGAGGAAGAGATGACGACTTTAAGCGCCCAGTTGGCTTCTAGTGGCCAAAAGAAACGGGAGCTGGAGGCCGAGTCCGCCGATCTGGTTGACCGGAAGGCCATTAACCAAACAAGGCAGCTCAAGGCCAAAAACAATGAGGAGTACCGCGCCGTCTTAAAGGAAGCCGAGGCCATTCTCAATCAGGTGACCTCTAGGGACAACGAGCTTTTAACCCTCATGGAGGAAATGGAAAAGCTGGAAGCCAGAAAGCCGGACCTGGAAAAAGCCATCCAAGAGGAAACGATCCTTTATGAGTCCCAAAGAAACGCCATCGTCACCCAAGTGGAGGAAAGCCAAAAGGCCGATGAGGCGGCCCAAGCCGAAAGAGCTCGGTTGACCGCCGCTTTGCCCCCGGACGTTTTAGGCCGCTACAACATCGTGGCCAGAAACCGGGATGGCCAAGCCATCGCCGCGGTCTCGGACGGGCAATGCCAAGTCTGTCGGTTAAGCGTCCCGCCGCAGCTCTTTAATGAGCTCCAGAAGAACGACCGGCTCCTAAGCTGCCCCAACTGCGCCCGGATCATCTACTGGCCAGGGCACCCGGATTTAAAGCCCCCGGAGGAGACCCCGGCGGATCCGTCTCTGAAGGCCCATGGCTAAACTATTGGCCCTAACCTTTGGGGGCTTGGCCCTAACCATATTTTTGGTTAGGGCCGAGCCTTTAGAAGGTCAAGAGCCTTCTAACCTCAACCTGACTTTCCATTCTAGTCAGTCTTGGCCGACCGTGGCGCCACCCTTTAACCCGCCCCTCTTGCGCGCGCCTATTCCTTTAGGTTTTAAACCCCCGGAAAACCCCACCCCAGAGCTGATCTTAGGGGCCTTTATCGGTCTACCTTTTAGAGTTGACGGAACGGTTAACGACTTAGGGGCCTGGTCTTTGTGGGCTAACCCCGAGAAAATATTTAAATCCCCGGGTCTTAACTGTAGCGGGTTAGTGGTCTCAGCGGGGCGGTTCCTCTTTAACCAAAACTTTAAGTTAAGCGATCTTAAGCGCGATCGGACCAGCGACTCGGGCTCTGACGCCCTTTTTGGCGAGGACTGGGACTTTGGCTTGGACGTGGCCTTAAATCTGGCTGAAGGGCGTTTTATTAGGTACCTTCCGGAGCCTTTAACCGCGACTTTAACTTTAAGCCCCACCAAAAGGCCTTTAGGCTGGGGCCTAGATATCCACTCGCCGGAGTTTTTAGGTTTATTAGGCGAGCTAGTCCCTGGCCGGATCTATGTCTTTGTCATCTCGAAACCGGACCCCCGGTTTAAAGGCGGGCTGTCTTACTACCACTTAGGGTACGCCTTAGTGGACGAGAGCCACAACGTCTGGTTTTATCACACCACCGCCAGAGCCGGGACCCATCGGCTCAATGTGGCGAAAAACCCGGGGTTAGCCACCTTTCGGAAAGCTTTCCCTCAAGCTCGAAGAGGCGGGGAAAGACGGATCTTGTTTTTGGAGCTAGCCCTTTAAGTTTATTAAATTTTGACCTTAAATCCGCTAAGATTCCCGCTTTGGTTAAAAGCCTCCCGAAAGGTAGCGGGAACAAGACTAACTCTGCTTATCAAACTTATAGTGAAGGTTAAATCGCTAATTATTAAATCTTTTGGTTGGCTAATCAAAAAAGTTGAATAATCTACTCCGATTCTTGTATCTTCTTAACTTTACTGTCCAGAGATTTTACAATCTTGAAGCCGTATTTTTTGGCCGCCTCTTCGCCTCGCTTTTGAAAGTAAGCTGACATTTCCTCAGCTGACATATCTTTTATTATTTCGTATATTTCGAGGCGAATTTTATCAATTTCATCCTCAATCATATTAACCGTTGCCATAATTTATGATCTCCATAGGCCAATTCATTAGCGCCGTTCCAGGCGCTTTGTTCATAATAAGTTTAGTTATCCGCAAAAGCTGACACCAGATAACTTCAAATCTGGCTTCAAAAGTCCACTGACGGAATGTTAATGGTCTTAGCGATGAAGCCAAGAATAACCATCCTCAGCGCTACCGTTTTCAATGATACAATTATCATGGTCAGAAGTCGAATCCTTTTGGGAATCAGCGGCGATTCCAATTTTGGAATCAAAAGAAATTTCGACCTACGCGATTGGTGGCCCCATAAACTAGGCCTCCTTCTTAAACTCGTCAGGATCAGCTTAAAAAAAGACGTAAATATAGTTATTCAGAAAATTAAAAGAAATTAAGACTGTAATTAAATAATTTATCGACTAATTTACAATGATATTTTGGTTATTGTTTATTCATAACTTCCTAACAATCAAAAAACTACTGTATAGATCTTTAAATAAAAAAATTAGAGCCTCATTTTCTAAGTCCCCAACGAAAGTCCCCAACGAAAATCCCCTGGCCCCGATGGTCTTTGACCGCCTCTTGACGAGCCCCTTTAACTGGTTATAATAGGTCTTATGGGTAAGACACTATTTCTTATGATTCTGGCGCTAGCCGTGGCTTGGCCCCAATCGCGACTCATGTCCCAAATGAATATGGACTGTTGCGACTCGGGCTCAACGCTGGCTTATGGTTTAGAGGCGGATCAATCTAGCCCCAGTCTGAAACAAAGTCTTAACCCCAGCCATAACCACGCCGCTAACCCCGATTTAAGCTTCAGCCCAGCCGCTAACCCAACTCCCATTTATCAACCTAGCCCTCATCCTAGTCATAATCCTAGTCATAATCTTAGTCATACTAGTCATAATTCTGGTCATGAGGGGTTGGGCCATAATTTAGCTCCCAAAGGCCCCAAAGAAGCTCCTGAAGGCCACCAAGAAGATCATATGGGTCCAGAAGGCCCCGAAATAGCCTCTTTAGAGGCCACCGCCTCTTCCGCCCCAGTTCAGCGTTCAGCGAACCCAGTCTCTAGCGATAACCCGGACCCAACCTCTTACCCGGCTAATTCCTGCGGTTTAAGCCAGTGCCCGGGTTACCAGGTGGCGGCTTTCCCGATGTTTAAAAGCTCGGAGACCCCAGTTTTTATCTTAGTCTTCACTAAACCTCTGGAACGTAAACTCGTTCTAGCCCCAGCCATTCAGGACCTCTTTCGGCCCCCTCGCCTCGCCTAATCTTTCTCCTTTCATAACTGTTTCCCTAAGCTCCTAACGGGCCGAAAACCTTAGTTAACTCTAAGAGTCCGTTTGAGCCTAGTTAAGCTTAGTTAAACCTAGTTAAGCTTAGTCAAGCCTAGTTAAACCTAGTTAAGCTAAAACTTTAATATTTTTGGCCTTTAAGGTGTCTTATGCCCATCGCCCGAATCTTGGCGTTTCTGGGCTTGGCCTTGGGTTTGGTGGGGTGTTCCTTGGCCCCAGCCTACCAACGCCCTCTGCCGCCCACACCCGCCGCCGTTGACCCCAAAGATCCGGTTCCTAGTGAATTGGCTCTCCCCACTTTGGGGATCTTCTTTCAAGAGCCGCGGCTTAAATCCTTGATCGCGACCGCTTTAACCGAAAACCGGGACTTACGCTTAGCGGCCTTAAACGTGGAAGCCGCTCGGGTTAGCTTAGGCTTAGCCCAAGCGGACCGTTACCCTAACCTAGAGTTATCGGGAACCAAAACCGTGGCCGGGGGGCCGGAAAGACCGACCACCCGGAGTTACGACCTAGGTCTGATGACCGTCTTTGAGGCCGACTTTTTTGGGCGGTTAAAGAACTTAAGCGAAGCCGCCTTCCAACGGTACTTAGGGGCGGCTGAGGCCGCCCGAGCCGCCCGGTTAAGTCTAATCGGCCAGGTGGCCGCGGCTTACTTAGAGACCCGTTTAAGCGCCGAGGAATTGGACCTGGCCAACCGGACCTTAAACAACTGGCGCTCTTACTTGGCCTTCATGGAAAATCGCCTCGTAGCTGGCCAATCGCAATTACTTGACCTAGAAATGGCCCGGTCCCAGGTGGCCCGAGCCGAAGCCAGTCTAGCCGCCGCCGAAACGGTTCTGTCCCAGGCCGAAAACAACCTGGCTTTATTGGTGGGCTCTTGGGCGGCCAAAGATCGACCGGACCCTTGGGCCTTGGCCAAGTGGCCAAGGCCCAATTTACCGGCCAATGTGGCTTCCACGGCCCTTTTAAAACGCCCGGACATCTTAGAGGCCGAAAGGAACCTAATGGCCAGCCACGCCGATATTGGGGCCGCTCGGGCGGCTTTTTTCCCGAGTCTGTCCTTAACCGGGGAGTTGGGCTACATGAGTGGCCAATTGGACACCTTAGTGGCTTCCAACTCCGCGGGCTGGTCCTTTGTCCCGCGGCTCACCCTCCCCATCTTCGCGGGGGGGCGGAACGTCCGGAACCTCGAATTGGCTTGGGTCCGGCGGTCCCAAGCCGTGGCCGCTTATGAAAAGACCATCCAAGTGGCCTTCACCGAAGTGGCTTTAACCTTAGCCGCTCGGCCCAAATTAGCCCAAGAGGTGGCCGCCCAAACCAACTACTTAAAGGCTCAAAGACGGGTGGTCGAACTCGCGGCTAACCGTTACCAAGGCGGGGCCGCCAGCTACTTGGACGTTTTAGCGGCCCAACGCGACTTTTATGAGGCCGAGATGGCCGCTTTACGGGCCCGGCGCGCCGAGATTTTAAACGATATCCAACTGTACTTAGCTTTAGGCGGGGGGGTGGAAGACGATTTTTCGCTCAACCCCGCGGGAGGGAACTAATGAAAACGCTTCTTAACTTTATTAAGTCTAGCCAAGTTTTACCCATTACAGTAACTGTTTTGGCCATTTTTCTATTGTCAATGGCCCTGATGGCCCCTTTATGGGCCCAAGGCCATGACCATCATATGGGCCATAGCCATGGGGCCGGGCCCAGCGCCCCCCAGCCTATGGCCCCTCAGCCCAGTTCCCCCGAGCCGAGCGCCCCGCCCGTTAGCTCCCTTTTGTACAGCGGGGTGGGAACCGTTAAAGCCCTGGATCTAAACAACCTCACCGTCACTTTAGACCATGGGCCCATCCCGGCCTTAAACTGGCCCGCCATGGTCATGGACTTTCAGGTTGAGGGAGCGGATCTTCTAGAAGGTTTAGCGGTGGGCGATAGAGTGACCTTTGACTTTAGAGCCCAAAGGTCGACCTTTTTAATCATTGACCTGGAGAAACAAAGGTGAAAACCGCCATGACCGCCAAAGCTATCCCCAAACTTGTGGGCCAAAGCCGGACCTTCAGCCAGGCGCAAAAACAATCCTTACGCTTAGCCTTCCGCTTAACCTTAAGCTTGGCCTTATATAGGGCCTTATCTGGGGCTCTCCTTTTTTGCTGGGCTATAAGCTTAGCTCTAACTTTAAACGCCCTCTTCCCGGCCCCCGCGGCCCAAGCCGCGGAGGCCGAAAATCCCTCTAGACCGGTTCTTTACTGGTATGACCCCATGTACCCGGGGACTAAGTTCGATAAACCGGGCCGCTCACCCTTTATGGACATGGATCTAGTCCCTCGGTACGCGGACGAGGGTTTAGAGGGGGTGCGGATCGATCCCACGCAAACCCAAAATCTTGGTTTAAAGACGGCTTTAGTCACTACAGGGCGTTTAACTTATAGCCGGGATTTACCGGCTAACGTGGAGTTTAACGGTTACCAAAGGGCCCGCTTACAATCCAGAAGCGAGGGGTTTGTGGCCCAGACCATGGCCTTTTCCCCGGGGGATCCGATTAAAGAGGGCGACACCATCGCCATTATCACCGCTCCCAGTTGGGCTTCCGACCAAAGCGAGTACCTGCTTTTAAAGAGCCAGAAAGCTGACCGTAAGATCATTAACGGGGTCCGGGAAAAACTCCGACTTAGCGGGATCCCGGAAGAGATGTTAAAGGAGGTGGACCGCACTGGCCGGCCCCAGACCGATCTCCATATCAAAAGCCCGATTAACGGGGTTATAACGACCTTAGACCTTTATCCGGGCATGAACGTGGCTAAGAACATGACCTTAGCCGAGATCCAGGGGTTTGACCCCATCTGGGTGACGGCCGAGGTCCCGGAGATGGATCTGGCTTTAACCCAAGGCCGGGTCCGGGTGACCGCCCCAGCCTGGCCCAATCGAGTTTTTGAAAGTATAAAAACCCAACTGTTGCCCCAAGCCAATAAAGAGGCTCGGACCACCCCTTTACGGATCACCGTGGCCAACCCCGAAGGGTTACTCCGCCCAGGGTTGTCAGCGGTCATCCGCTTACGAACCACTGGCCCCGAAGGGTTAATCATCCCCTCCCAAAGTTTAATCGACTTAGGCGAGGACCAACGGGTCATCACGGTCACTAAAGACGGGTTATTCGCCCCCAAGGCCGTTAAAGTCGGCGGGGCCAGCCGCGAGGAGACCTTAGTCGTGGAAGGTCTTAACCCTGGGGATTCGGTGGTGGTTAACGGCCTTTTTTTAATCGACTCGGAAGCCAACTTGGCTGGGGCTTTGGAAAGGATGACCGCTCCTAGCCCGCCCGCTAACCCGCCTTCTAGTCAACCCACTAGCCACGACGCTAGCCACAACGCTAGCCAACCCGCCGCTAGCCAGCCGGCTAACCATAACGCTAGCCACGGCGGCCCGCCGCCAGCTAACCCAGTTGGCTCGCCGGGGGCCGAAGGCCCCAGGCCAAGGGGCGCGTCATGATAGCTAGCCTGATCCGAGCCTCGGTCCAGAACCGGGCCTTAGTCTTATTGGGGGCCTTACTTTTGGCCCTCTGGGGGTTATACGTCATTTACCACACCCCCATGGACGCTTTACCGGATCTCTCGGACGTCCAGGTTATCATTCGCTCCTCTTACCCGGGTCAAGCCCCCAAACTAGTGGAGGACCAGGTCACTTACCCGTTAACCAGGGCCATGCTAACCGCCCCTAGGGCTAAAGCGGTTCGCGGGTACTCGTCTTTTGGGGATTCCTTTGTGTACGTCATTTTTGAGGATGACGTGGACCTTTATTGGGCCCGGGCCCGGGTCCTAGAGAACCTTAGTCAGGTCAGAGACGAATTGCCCCCGAGCGTAACGCCGGCGCTAGGCCCCGACGCCACTGGGGTGGGCTGGGTTTACGAGTACGCTTTAATCGACCGGACCGGAAAAAGGGATTTAGCCGAGTTACGATCCCTTCAGGATTGGCTTTTACGGTTTGAGTTGGCCGCCGTCCCCAACGTGGCCGAGGTGGCGGCGGTGGGCGGGGTGGTTAAACAATACCAAATCGTGGTCGATCCGGCTAAGTTAAGGCTCTACGGTCTAACTTTACCGGAAGTGGAAATGGCTCTAACCAAAGCCAACCAAGAAGCCGGGGGCTCGGTCATTGAGCGAGCCGAAGCCGAGTACATGGTCCGAGCCACCGGGTACTTAGCTAGCTTAGAGGACTTTCGGCGGATTTACTTAATGACCAAAGGCGATAGCCCCATCTACTTAAGGGATGTGGCCGAGATCACCTTAGGCCCGGAAATGCGCCGGGGCATCGCTGAATTAAACGGCGAAGGCGAGGTGGCCGGGGGAATCATCCTAGCCCGCTTCGGGCAAAACGCCCGCAAAGTCATTAACGCGGTTAAAGAGCGGCTAGAGGAGCTGAAACCCAGTTTACCGGCAGGGGTGGAGATCGTCACCGTCTACGATCGGGGCCAACTGATCGATCGGGCGGTGGATTATCTTAGTGATAAGCTCATTGAGGAATTTATCGTGGTGGCCTTGGTCTGCGCCCTCTTTTTAGCCCACGCTAGGTCCGCCCTGGTGGCCATCTTCACCTTGCCCTTAGGCTTGTTAATCTCCTTTATCGTTATGTATTATCAAGGGGTTAGCGCCAATATTATGTCTTTAGGGGGGTTAGCTATCGCCATTGGGACCATGGTGGACGCGGCCATCGTCATGGTGGAAAACGCCCACAAAAAACTGGAAAAAAGGAACAAAGAAAAACCAAATGAACCCTTAACCACCCCCGAGCGCTGGGACCTAGTCATCGCCTCGTCCATAGAGGTGGGCCCAGCCATCTTTGTTAGCTTAATGATTATCACCCTGTCCTTTGTCCCGGTCTTTTCCTTGGAAGGTCAAGAAGGTCGCCTCTTTAGCCCCTTGGCCTTCACTAAGACCTACGCCATGGCGGGCGGGGCCTTTTTAGCCGTGACCTTAATCCCGGTTCTGATTGGTTTATTAATCCGGGGCAAGATCCCGGAAGAGAGCCGCAACCCGGCCAACCGCTTTTTAGTGGCCCTCTATAAGCCCATCCTGGCCGTGGTCTTAAAGTCCCCGGTCCTAACTTTGCTCATCGCTTTATTACTGGTTATCTCGGCCCTTTATCCGGTGACCAAAATCGGCGGCGAGTTTTTGCCCCAAATTAACGAAGGGGACCTATTGTACATGCCCTCGACCTTACCCGGGTTGTCCGTGGGGGCCGCGGGCTCGTTATTAAGGATTACGGATAAGCTGATTAAAACCGTCCCCGAGGTGGACACGGTCTTCGGGAAAGCCGGTCGGGCCGAGACAGCCACTGATCCAGCCCCCATTGAGATGCTGGAGACGACCATCCGCTTAAAGCCGCCCGACCAATGGCGGCCCGGGATGACCATGGACGATATCGTCAACGAATTGGACGCGACCGTTAAGTTACCCGGTTTAGCCAACCTCTGGGTCCCGCCCATTCGGAACCGCATTGACATGATCTCCACGGGGGTTAAAAGCCCCATTGGCTTAAAGGTCAGCGGCCAGAACTTAGCGGCTTTGGACCAGGTGGCCCAAGAGATCCAGGATCTGGCCAAAACCGTTCCCGGGGTCACCAGCGCCTTAGCCGATCGCCCGACCGGGGGCCGCTACGTTATCGTGGACATCGACCGGGAGGCCGCGGCTCGCTACGGTTTAACCGTGGCCGATGTCCAAAACTACATTTCTTTAGGGGTTGGCGGCATGACCGCGGGGGAAACGGTCGAGGGCTTAGCCCGTTACCCTATTAACATTCGATACCCCCAGCGCTTTCGGGATTCTCTGGACTCATTAAAAAACTTACCCATCTTTACCCCGGGCGGCCAGTTTGTGACCTTGGAGCAGGTGGCTAAGGTGAAGATCGAAACTGGGCCCAGCATGCTCAAAACGGAAAACGGGCGGCCCGCGATCTGGATCTACTTAGACGCCCGGGGCCGGGATCTAGCCTCGGTGGTCCAAGATCTCCAAAAGGCCATTAGAGCTAAGGTTAGCTTACCCCCCGGGGTTAGCGTGGCTTTTTCCGGGCAATACGAGCTTTACGAACGGGCTAAAGCTCGCTTAACGCTCATGGTCCCGGCCACTTTAATTATTATTTTTATTCTCCTTTATTGGGAGTTTAAGAACTTTTTAGACCCCATTATGATCATGCTAAGTCTACCGTTCTCTTTAGTTGGCGGAATCTGGCTCATGTACCTTAACGGCTACGCCGTCTCGGTGGCCTCGGGGGTGGGCTTTATCGCCTTAGCTGGGTTAGCGGCCGAGTTTGGGGTCATCATGATCATCTACTTAAGGCAAGCGGCTAAAGAGCGACCGGAATTGGCTGATCCCACGACCATCACCAACGAAGCCATTAACGAGGCCATTGAGGCTGGGGCCACCTTACGGGTTAGACCGAAAGCCATGACCGTGGGCACGGTGGTGGCCTCCTTAATCCCCATCTTTTGGAGCGATGGCTCTGGGGCGGAGGTCATGAAACGGATCTCGGCCCCGCTCTTTGGGGGCATGATCACGGCTTTCACTTTATCCATGTTTTTAATCCCAGCGGCTTATAAGCTCCGCTGGACCATTCGGCTAAAGATGGGCCAGAAAAAAGCGGCCCTTGGAAAATAAAGGTTAGAGCCTCTAAGGCTAGTTAAGGCGGAAGGCCAAGAAGCTTTCCGCCTTAAGGTCGAGAGGCCCAAGATAGGCTTATCGGCTGACCGGAGCTATTAGCTGAACAAGCCCTGGTCGAAGGAGAAATCTAATAGGTAAAAAAAGGGAGCGAGACCAAAAAAGCGCCCCCAATTAACCATCCACTCCCAGGATTTTTGGCCCTGTTTTTTAGGTCAAATAAGGGGCGAGGTTTTGTTCCGGGCTTTTTTCCAAAGACTAGGCCTAGCTTTCATCCCGGCTATCGTCTCGGCTTTGCCAGGCTTTGATAGTCCGGTCTTGATTGTTTATGGCTATTCCCAAAAGAACCGGGTTTCTAAAGCTATCCCCGTATTTCGTGGCTAGGATCCGCTCCAGGGCTTTCCCGGCGGTGGCCTCATCTTGGTCCCCGTCACAAACTTTAAATTCCATAACCCAAGGCGCGTTTTTGTATTTGAACGCGATATCCGTTCGGCCAAAATTTCCGGGACGCTCAGCCACTGGGTGGAGGCCCGCGCTGTACAGATAAGTCAATAAACACGCCCGGTAAAGACCATTAGGCGTCCGCCTAACTGACTCAAAGTCGTTATAAGGGATATTTGACAACAGTAGGTTAAATTCATTTATGACCCCGGTCGGATCTCTGTGACTTAAAGCTTTTTCCAAATAATTGAATGAGTCGAACAATATTCTTTTTTGGCTGAAAAAGTTTTTTATCGCCAAAAGCGAGATAGATTTAAGGACTTCCCGGTTAGGAAAATCAAGGGTGAACTTATCGTCATCGCCAGGCCTTAGGCTTAAATAGCCCGCTTGGTAAAGGAAATTCGTTGGATCGTCGGAATCTTCCAGGTTTAAGGCCTCTGACTGAGAGATGGGGATCCCCCGTAAATCCTCGGGTATTAGGCGCTTATTTTTTAGGTATTGGGCCAGGTGATATGAAGGTCCCGAGCTAAACCAGAAGTTCCGAAACTTTTTAGCTAGAAAAAATCGCATGATGGCGAAAGGGTTATAAAGATAAGTTTGCCCATCGAAACAGAACCCATAGTAGTAATCACGAAGTTCGTCCAATAATTTCGCCTCAGTCAGGTTAAGGCTTATGGCCGCTTCTCGGATGTGGGGGCCAAAGTTCGCCTTAATCTCCTCATGAGTAAAGCCAGTCAGGGCTCCGTATTTAGGCTCAATGGAGATGTCGGTGGAATTATTTAAGGTGGAATTAAATTCCGTGAGAGCGGATTTGGTGATCCCGGTCACAAAAACAAAAGAGAGTTTATCTCGGTAATTTTTTAGCTGGACGTAGTAGTCACTCAGAATTTCCTTTACTTCTTCCAGTTGATCTGGTTTGCGCCTTAAATTAAGGTAGGGAGAGTCATACTCATCTATGAGGACCGCCGGGAGGGTATCGGGCGACTTTTTGGCGCATCGTTCAATTATGGTGGATAAAATTTCGCTGGGTAGGAGGTTATGAGGAACAGTTACCCGCAAATTTTCGGCGACCTCGGTGGTCATTCGACCCAAAGTATCCCTAAACCCGGTAACGCCCGCGTTAGTGGAGGTCTTCCTCATATTAAGATGGATGACCGGACGAGGAGCGAAGACTTCTTCCTCTAGTCGGTTATAAATGGCCAGACCTTTAAACAGCTCTTTTTGGCCTCTCAATAAGGCTTCCAAGGTGGAAAGGGTTAAAGATTTACCGAAACGCCTGGGCCGGGTAAAAAACAGGGTTGAAGGTTCATTGGCGATCATATCGCCCAGGTAGGCGGTCTTGTCCACATAAACCATATTGTTTTGAATGATTTCCGCAAACGGCGGACTGTCGGCGGGCAGTTCCCGAACTATCTCTTTCATGAATCGCCTCCTATATAAACTATTGTACCTAAAATTAGGCCGGAGATCAAAAATATGAAAAAAAAACTTCCAGACGGCCTTTCCCGAGCGCTGGTAGGCTTATGATGAAACTGGATGGGTTCAAAATTGGCTTAAAACCCCGAAAAACGATTCGAAGCTCCAAGTAAACGGATATTGGTTTAGCTCCTCCAGATGGCCGCTTTTTTTAGCCTGGAGATGTTTCTTACAAGGTCGAAATTATTTGGTAACCCAAAAAACCTAACCTACCGTAATCACTAGATATTCAGGGAACAACATTCCATAATCTGGAATTGTCGTCCACTGGCCTTAGCCCCCGACCCGGGCCATAACGGCCCGAGTCTATCGCCAAAGGATCCCACCATAAACTCGTTAGTTAAAACCCGCTAGTTAAAACCACCTCGCTTAAGGAAAGCCTTTAGGGTGAACGGGTCCAGCCAAGAGAGAAAATCGCCTGGAAAATCGCCTGGAAAATCGCCTGGTTAATGGGGAGAATTGGCGGGTAAAATTAAGGTCTGTTCGTTATTAGTCTAGAAAGGCTTCGCTGGTGTATTAAAGATAAATAACTTCAATAAATAAATATTGTATTATATAATATTCTATTATAGATTTATTTAGTAAAAAAAAGTAAAATTATTAGAAATTGTTTTTCGAAAAATTTTTGAAAAACATCTTGACAAATCAGCGAATCGAGTTAAAATGTTGATTAGATATATACTTCCTATCCGCCCCTCTTTAAGTGCTTTGTAAGTTCTTATAGGGGGGTTGATAGTTTCTGGGGCCTAAATATAGACGCTAAATTCTATTCTAAATTCTATTCTTGTTGTCAAAAAAAATTTTACCTTTTGGGTAAAATAACGTTAGTTTTTAAGGTAGTTAGCCTCATAACCCTATAAATTTTCGATGGCGGTAATAAAAAAAACTAGCGATTTTTTGCCAGTTAGTTTTAGTGTGTCGCTTCTACCCTTCAAAGTCAATATAAACTGATTAACTATTAAAAATTTACGCTTAAGATTGATAACAATAACTGATAAATATTATTATATTAAATACAATTAATATTTTTATCACTAAGATTAATATTGTTGTATTTTTAATAATTTATCGAAAAATACAAAAATAAAATTACCTTTCGCAGTTAATATATACATAAATACGCAAAATAATTAATAATTTTATTAAAATTTTATTAAAGTTTTACCATGGAAAAATACAAACCAAATATTGATATTTTAAAATGGGCGTTAAAAAATGCCAATCTAAAGCCTGAAATTGAAAAAAAATATCAACTATGGTTTGATGGAACCAAAATACCTAATTATAATGATTTGGAGAAATTCGCTCAACTGGTTAAAATTCCGTTTGGTTACTTGTTTTTACCGGAAATTCCGCGACACCTCTTGGAGCTTAATATTGAGGATTTTCGGACCCCAAAAACTGGGGGGCCAACCGCGCCTAGTCGAGATTTAATTGACGCGGTCGATATGGGCGAATACCGCCAAAGCTGGTACCGTCAATACGCTTTAAGGACCGGTCAACCGGTCTTGGATTTTGTCGGGAGCGTAACTTTAACTGACTCACCCAAACAAGTGGCTGATTCTATTAAAAAAGTTTTAGATCTAACTATTGAAGAGTGGCTTAAAATTCCTAACGCTGATATGGCCTTTAAAAGGATGATAGAACTAGCTGAAGGTTCTGGCCTTTTAGTAATGGTTAGCTCAATTGTCGGATTAAATACGAAAAGAAAACTTAATATTGATGAATTTCGTAGTTTCTCTATGTCCGATAAGTTAGCTCCTTTAATTTTTATTAACGCTAATGACGCCATACCGGCGCGAATATTTACTTTAGCCCATGAGCTAGCCCATATTTGGCTGGGAAAAAGTGGCCTCGCCAATCCAGACGCGGGTAATATCGCCAATAGTGGCCTAGAGCGTTGGCGCGGCTCGGTCGCTACTGAGCTATTGGTTCCTTTTAGCGCGCTTCAAGAAGAGATTAATACCGCTAATACCCACATGACCCTTGATTTTATCCGGGAATTGGCGGGAAAATTCCATGTTAGCTCCTTAGTAATATTACGACAATTGTTTGAAAATCAGCTGATTGACCAAGATTATTACAATCAAATGGTTAAAAAAGAATCTATCATTATCAATAACGCTTTAAAAAAGCCTTCTAAAACCAGCGGCGATGATTTCTATAACGCCCTTTTTTTAAGTATCGGCCATCGTTTTATTAGAGCCTTAGTCGCCGATACCCTAAGGGGCGACACCCTATATCTCGAGGCCACCAAATTATTGGCCGTCCAATCTTTAAGCCTAATTGATGAGCTAGCCAAGAGGTAAGTATATTTTGGGGAACCGCTTTGGGGGCTTAGGTTTATGGCCCTTTGGCGCTTTCTCGGCGGCTCCGCCGCCTTAGAGGGTATTCCGTCCCTATTTTCTTGATGGTCGATTTTATTAATTTTAGACCAATAATAATAGTTTTTTGGCGAATAATATAACTATTACTATAAATTACGGCGCCGCAAAATCAGCCATTTTTTAGATCCCCGCCCATTTGGGGCCCCCCTTCCTTACTGGTTTTTTCCCCAATTTTGTGATATATCCAAGGCGGTTTTAACTCCAAAATCTCCCTTTTCCGGTCCAATCAAAATGAAAGACCCTTCGAGAAGGTGACCGCGGCCCGCCGTTGGTTTTGGTTAGCTTTGGTTTGTCTAACGGCTAAACTTAGGCCAAAAGAAGGTTAATTAAAGGACCCGAAGCTGTAAAACCCATTAGTTTAATGTTTTAGTTTAATTCGTTTATAATCATCGTGGTTTGTTTTAATAAGGCGCTTATCCCCCCCGACCTTTAGGGGGAATCATAAGTAAATTTTCGCCTTTTTTTGAGGAGAGTTTTTATGACCGTTAAGACCCCCTTCTCCTTTCAGGAGGTGGTCCAAGCCCTAACTTCGTTCTGGGCGGAAAAGGGTTGCCTTATCCAGCAGCCCTACGATCTCGAAGTGGGCGCCGGAACCTTCCATCCGGCCACGACCTTAAGATCTTTGGGCCCAGAGCCTTGGCGCGTGGCTTACGTCCAGCCGTCCAGGAGACCCACTGATGGCCGTTACGGGGAAAACCCTAACCGCCTTCAGCGCTACTACCAGTTTCAGGTCATTTTAAAACCCTCTCCTTTAAACTCCCAGGAGCTGTACTTAAGCTCCTTAAAATCCTTAGGGATTAACCCTTTGGAGCATGACATCCGTTTTGTGGAGGATGACTGGGAATCGCCGACTTTAGGGGCTTGGGGCATTGGCTGGGAAGTCTGGCTTGACGGCATGGAAGTGACCCAGTTCACCTACTTTCAGCAAGTGGGCGGCTTTGACCTTAAACCCATTAGCGTGGAGTACACCTATGGGATTGAGCGCTTAGCCATGTACCTGCAAGGGGTGGACAACGTCTTTGATCTCGACTGGAACGGGGAAATCCGTTATGGGGACGTCCATCACCAGGATGAGGTGGAGTACTCCAAGCACAATTTTGAGCTGGCTGACATCTCTTTCCTCTTCACCCTGTTTGACATGTACGAGGCCGAGGCCAACCATTTATCGGCCAACGGTTTGGTGGCCCCGGCTTACGACTACTGCTTAAAGTGCTCCCATGTCTTTAACTTATTGGAAGCCAGAAAAGCCATCTCCGTGGCCGAGCGCACGCGGTTTATCGGTCGAGTGCGGCGCTTAGCTCGGACCACGGCCGATCTTCACATTCAGCAGAGGGCGAGCTTAGGCCATCCCCTTCTCGGACGCTGGGAGGTGAGCCTGTGAGCGGGGGCGATTTTATTTTAGAGCTGGGCGTGGAGGAGATACCGGCCTCCTACTTTGGCCCGGCCATGGCCTATTTAACTAATAACCTCACTAAAGAGCTAAAAGAGGGCGGGTTGCCCTTTACGGCCATTAAAGCCTGGTCTGGCCCCCGGCGCTTAGCCGTGGGCGTCTGGGGCCTTAATGACCGGCAAATGGACCTGGTCGAGGAAATCACCGGGCCCCCCTTATCCAGCGCCTTTGACGCCAACGGGAACCACACCAAAGCGGCCTTGGGGTTCGCCAAAGGCCAAGGGGTCTCCATTAGCGATCTTTTCACTTTAAACACCCCGAAAGGCCAATACTTAGCCGTCCGCAAAACCCGCGAGGGTTTACCGACCGCCGAGGCCTTAACCACGGCCATCCCGGTGGTCTTGGACAATCTGCCCTTTCCGAAGATGATGCGCTGGGGCGAAGGGGTCCATGAGTTTGTCCGACCGGTCCATTGGTTACTCGCCGTTTATCGCGGGGAAATCTTACCCCTCGCCTTTCGCGGGGCCAGGGCCGGTAAAGTCAGTTATGGCCACCGCTTTTTACACCCCGGGCCCGTGGTTATCACCTCCCCGGACGAGTACCCCATCCGCCTAGCTGAGGCCCACGTCTTAGCTAGCTACGAGGAGCGCCGGGAGCAGGTTAAAACCGAGATCTATAAAGCCGCCGCCGAGTCCAATACCGACCTCCGGGTGGTGGCCGATGAGGATCTCATTAGCGAAGTGGCTAACCTACTGGAGGAACCCGTGGCCGTGTTAGGCCACTTTAACTCCCAGTTTTTGGAATTGCCCGCCTCCGTGGCCGCCACGGCCATGAAAGAGCGGCAACGGTATTTTCCCATCACCGATAGCCAAGGCCGTCAAGCCCCCTACTTTGTGGCCGTCAATAACACTAGGGCCCTAGACATGGACGTGGTCCGTAAGGGGCATGAAAGGGTTTTAAGGGCGCGTTTAGAGGACGCCCGCTTCTATTACCAAGAGGACCGGAAGATCCGCCTAGACGCCCGGATTGAGGAGCTGAAAGGCGTGGTCTTTCACCACCTTTTAGGAACCTCTTGGGAAAAGGTTTTACGCTTTAAAGAACTGGCTTTAACCTTAGCCGCTTTAACCAACCCCGATCAAAAGGCCATTGTGGCCCGGGCCGCCGACCTGTGTAAGTGCGATCTAGTGACCGGGGTGGTGGGGGAGTTTCCCTCGCTCCAGGGGCTGATGGGCTCGGAGTACGCTTTAGCCGATGGGGAAGACCCGGAGGTGGCCAAGGCCATTTTAGAGCATTACTTCCCTAACCGCTCGGGCGGGGATTTACCGACCTCCCCGGCTGGGGCCATTTTAAGCGTGGCCGACAAACTGGACACCATCGTGGGTTGTTTTGGGGTCGGGTTACTGCCCACCGGGGCCGCTGATCCCTTTGGCTTACGGCGGCAAGCTTTGGGCGTCATCTTAATCATGATTGACCAGAAGTGGTCTTGGTCCTTAGAGGAAGGCATTGAGAAAGCCTTACTGGGTTTAGGCTCCTTAGTCAAAGCCCCGGCCAAGGAAGTTAGGCAAAAGACCTTGGAGTTTTTTAAGACCCGCTTAAAGAACCATTTACAGAAAACCTCCGGGGTAACCCCGGACTGCGCGGAGTCGGTTTTGGGTCTCTATGGCCACTTACCGCCAGCGGCGGTGGGTCGAGCCTTGGCCTTAGAGGAACTGAAGCGACAAGATGGCTTTCGGGATCTGGCTCAGACCTTTAAACGGGTGGTTAACATCATTAAAAAGTTTGGGTCCCGGGATGAGCCCCCGGCTTTGGCCTTATTGACGCTCCCGGCGGAAGTGGATCTATTAAAGGCCGCCGAGACCTTGGAAGCGGAAGCTTTAGAGTTAATCGCCAAAGGCGACTTTAAGGGTTTACTCAACCAAGTGGCCACTTTAAAGGGCCCAGTGGATCTCTTTTTCGATCAGGTCCTCGTCGATGACCCCAACCCAGAGCTAAAACACGCTCGCATGGCCTTATTGGCCAAGGTTAGTCAAGTCTTTGAGCTGGTGGCCGATTTTTCGCGGATTAGCGCCACTTAAATCTTTTAACTGTCTAAAACTTCTGGCCAGAGCCCTAAGTTTAGGGCTCTGGCCCCTCCCTTCAACCAGCCTAAACCTAACCCCCTTTAAATCCTTGGGCGACCCCTCACCAGCCTTAACCGTAATGTGGCCAAGGGATCTAGGGCCTTTAAATCCCCTTAACCCTTCCGCGGCTGAACCAGGATCGGGTTAACGCCTTAGCCGTTTAACGCGCTTTTACGAGTTTTGAAGTTTTAATTAGGAAATACATGATAAACGTGTTATAATATAGCTAAAAGTTCAGGATTTACGGATAGACCGCGACCTAGGCGCTAACGAGGCCCCAATAAAATTTTACTCTTTAATCTTAAGGCTTTACTATTGGCCTAAAAATGTCCTTGATGGAGGATATTTGAATGGAGAAGAAGGATTCATAAGCTCCATCGCCGTCAAAAATAACGCGGCCATAAGAAGATTACGCCTTGGCCGGATCCGATTTCGCCGATATCCGTCAAAACGGCGATTATTACGCCGACAAGACTAAATTTTTGTAGGAGATCGTTCTCCCGCCTGACCCATTTTTCCTAGCTTGGCCCCGGCGATTCGGGAAATCCCTTCTACTTAATACCTTTGAATGTATCCTTTTAACCACCCTGGTCCACTTTAGAGCCTAGCGCGAACGCGCCCCAAGGGCCCTACCTTAGAGACTGGGGGAAAATATGGCCATTTAGCCCCCCATAACCTTTCGTAAGCCTTGGTTCGCGAAAATTTACTAGTGATTTAGGGATGTTAGGTCTTGGGACCCCCCAAACGCCTCTAAAACCCTTAGGGGATGACGGGGCCACGTTATTATTAAGGTGAAAAAGGTCGGCGTTTTATTAAAGCGTCAGCGGTCGTTATCGCTTTCCGGCCAACCTAACTTAAGGTCCAAAGCCTTCTATAGAACCGGCGAGATGGGTCTAACCCGGTCTAAGCGCCCGTGATTAAGGGAAATTTCTAATGATTTAAGGATGTTAGGTCCTGGGACCCCCCAGAGCCTCTAAAACCCTTAGGGGATGACGGACCACGTTTTTTAAGGTCAAAGCCAGTTTGGTCGCCTCGCTTTCCAGCCAACCTAACTTAAGGTCCAAAGCCTTCTAGAACCGGCGAGAACGGTCTAGCGAGGTCGATACTCTAGGGATTTAAGGGAAATATCTAATGATTTAAGGATGTTAGTTCTTGGGACCCCCAGAGCCTCTAAAACCCTTAGGGGATGACGGGACCACGTTTTTTAAGGTCAAAGCCAGTTTGGTCGCATCGCTTTCCGGCCAACCTAACTTAAGGTCCAAAGCCTTCTAGAACCGGCGAGAACGGTCTAGCGAGTTCGATACTCTAGGGATTTAAGGGAAATATCCAATGATTTAGGGATGTTAGATCTAGAGACCCCCAAACGCTTCTCAAACCCTTAAGGGGATGACGGGGCCACGTTTTTTAAGGTCAAAGCCAGTTTGGTCGCCTCGCTTTTCGGCCAACCTAACTTAAGGTCCAAAGCCTTCTAGATCCGGCGAGAACGGTCTAGCGAGGTCGATACTCTGGGGAATTAAGAGAAATATCTAATGATTTAGGGATGTTAGGGAAATTATAACCCTAAGGCTTTAAGTTTTTTGGTCCAAGAGGCTAAAAAAAATTACCATATCCGAAATTTATAGTTGGCGTTCATCAGATTCTGGAATGTAAATATGTATAATATGAATAACGACGCATAAACAGCGAATGGCTAAACTAAAACGCGCGCCTAAAAAAATATTTTTAATTTCGCGCCCGCTTAACCCTAACCAAAACGATTCCTGTGAGGAATATTTAGCGTGGCCAGAATTTAGTCTTAAGCCTAACAAAAACAACCAACCCGGTCTTAGAGCCCAGAATTGACGATGACCACCGCCTTTAACGATAATTTAGATTATTTATTGTTACACTACCTTAATCACTTATTTACACAACATAATTGTTTTATTTAACATAAAACGTAAAAAGGGGTTTAAAATGTTATCAGATACTTCAGTTATTGTTTTTCACTATTTATCAAATCTTTTCAATACGCATATAAACGCTGAGCGCCAAAAAACTCTAGTTAGCTTTATTTGCAAACACTATCTTGATGATCTCGTCTTAGCCCAAAAAGATAAGACCTTGGTGAACATCTTTAGCGAACAGTCCACCCAACAGGAACTGTCTCCACTGGAAAAGTTGAAACAGTCGGAAATTGAGACGAACTTCCCAAAGTTCCAAAAGCTGATGGCTGGAATAGACCAGTCCTTGGAATTACCGACTAATCACCCCACCATCGTTTTGGCCGATAAGATCGCCGAAGCTTTCCATTTATCAGACGGTTTTGAGCGTGATTTCATTAGATTAGCCACTTCTTACTTTGAAATGACATACTTAGAGCCTTTATTTGATGATTTATCCATTGATTTATATAGTGGTTTTGAGCGAAAGGAAACTAGTTTATTGGCTGGGATATTGAATCGACCTTTAACGGAAGTTGATCGAGGCTTGGAACTTGACGCGCCATTATTGGCTTGCGGTTTAATAAATGGGTCTAGCGGCAGTCAGTCCCGGGATGTCTCCAGTCAGTTTTGTAAACTTATTTATAACCGGAAACTAACCTTACAATCCCCCAAAGCGGTCGTCTTGGGGGAACCGACTAAAGCCTCTTTAACCCGCGAGCATTTTGAGCATTTAGCCGAGGACTTCGACTTGGTGGCGAGCTTACTCCATAACGCCTTAACTCAAAAGACCGTGGGCTTAAACATCCTTCTTTATGGGTCGCCGGGCACGGGCAAAACTGAGATGGCCAAAGTTATCGCGGCCCAGATTGGGGCTGATTTATACGCGGTCTCGGAAACCAGGGAGTTAGAGCCGGACGAAAACCGGAACTCGGATATTATGATGGCCTTAACTCTGGCCCAAGGGGACGCGCGGACCATCCTTATGGTTGACGAGGCCGAGGAAATCTTTAGCGTTAATCCTTTTTCCAATAAATACACTAACAAACTGTATTTTAACCGCTTATTGGAAAACAACGCCACCCCCATTATCTGGATCACTAACCACGTTGAGGCGATGCACCCCGCGGTCATCCGACGGTTTTCCTACGCCGCGCGGTTCGATTCCCCGCCGCTAACGGTTAGGGCCAACATCTGGCGACGCGAGCTGACAAAAAACCAGATCAACTTAAGCTTAGAGGAGATCAATGAGCTAGCCAGGGAATACGCCCTGGCCCCTTCATTCACCCAAAGCGCCATTAGGGCGGCCAGCCTTCTCAACGACAAAAGGGCTTTAAAAAAAACCTTGGATAGCCTTGAAAAAGCTTTGGCCGGCGACCATATAGCCTCTAAACCCAGTAAACCCAACGCCAACTTCAAATTGGAGTTAACCAACGCCGATCAAGATTTAACCGTTTTAACCCAAAGAATTGTCAGCTCCGGGCGCTTGGACTTTTCCATTTGCCTTTACGGGGCCCCTGGCACCGGTAAATCCGAGTATCTGGCCTATCTGGCCAACCAAATGGGTTTAGTCCCGCTCCAGTTAAGAGCCAGTGACTTATTAAACCTCTATTTGGGGGAAACGGAAAAACGGGTGGCTGAAGCCTTTCGAGTGGCTAAAAGGGACCAGCGGTTTTTGATCTTCGATGAGGCCGATAGTTTTTTGCAAGACCGCCGTCAGGCTACGTACAGTTGGGAAGTTAGCCAGGTTAACGAGATGCTGACCTGGATGGAAAGACACCCCTATCCCTTCGCCTGCGCCACCAACTTCATGGAAAGGTTGGATGAGGCTTCTTTAAGGCGTTTTTCCTTTAAGGTCAAATACAGTTACCTAACCCCAGACCAAACGCTTCTGGCTTTCGCGCACTTCTTTGGCCCCGAGAAAGCCCCAAGCCTTAACGACCTACCGGTCTTAAACCGCCTAACCCCGGGCGACTTCGCCGTGGTGGCCCGGAAAGCCGCCATCTTAGGGCTAACCCAAACTAGCGAGCTAGTCGAGCTTCTTTTAATGGAACAGGCGGCTAAAAGCGCTAAAACCGCGGTGATTGGCTTTTCTAACTAGTTTTTAGATAAAACTAATTATAGTCAATTAATATTACAGATTAAGTGAGGTTAATTATGCTGCCAGAAGATAATATTATTGTTTTTTACTATTTAAAAAATATTTGTCAGATGAATTTAACAATTAATAATAAAACAGAAATCATTAAGTTCATTTCCGACAAATATCTCCCAGATCTTTTGGCGGGTCAAAAGGACCCCAAGCTAGTGGAAAGCTTAAATCTAAATGAAAAGCCTGACGAGGAACCGTCCGTCCTTTCGGGGCTAAAACCACGGGAATGGCTGGAAAGCGAGCGAAACTTTCCCAAATACCAAAAATTGTTAGCCAATCTTAAGGGGCTAGAAACCCATTTGGCCCAGAACCCGACCGTGATTTTGGCCGATAAGATCGCGGAAAGTTTTCATTTTTCAGATGGATTTGAAAGAGATTTTATAAAGTTTATTACTTTAAAATATAGTATAGATGATTTAAATGAACTTTTTTTAGTCTTTAACGCTGAAATAAGACACAGTATATACAAATCGGCTTACCCTTACCTGGCCGGGGCCTTGGGCCGCCCGCTAAGGGAAATCGAAGCGGGTCTTGATTATGACTCGCCTTTAGCCAACAGTGGTCTACTTTCGGTCACCAATAGCGGTCGAAGTCGGGAGGTTTCCTATCAGTTTAAAAGATTGATATATAACCAGAAAGCCACCTTAGAGTCCCCTAAAACGGTCGTTCTTGGAAAACCGCTAAAAGCCACTTTAACCCGCGAAGATTACGAGCATCTTATAGATGACTATAACTTTACGGCTGATTTGCTTCAAAAGACCTTAAGGGAAAAAACTAAGGGCCTTAACATCCTCTTTTATGGGGCCGCCGGCGCGGGCAAAACCGAGATGGCTAAAACCATCGCCGCCCAGATAGGGGCTAGTTTATACGCGGTCTCGGAGGAATCAAGGTTATCGCCGGACCAATCCCGAACCTCCGACACGCTGGTGGCCTTAGGTTTAACCAATGGCGATGAGCGGACCATCCTTATGGTGGACGAGGCCGAGGAAGTCTTTGGCCATAGTCCTTCTAATAGTCGCCATTATAACCGGCTCTTTTTTCACCGGTTATTGGAAAACAACCTCGGCCCTATTATCTGGATCACTAACAACGTCAAAGAAATGGACGCCGCCATTATCCGGCGGTTTTCTTACGCCGTAAAGTTTGATTCCCCGCCCTTAAAGGCCCGGGCCAACATCTGGAAACGGGAGTTAGCCAAAAGCCAGTTCCCTATAAGCCCCCAAGAGATTAAGGACCTGGCCTCTGACTATGATTTAACCCCTTCGTTCACCCAAAGCGCCTTAAAGGCGGCTAACCTCTTAAACGACAAAGGGGCTATCAAAAAAACCTTGGAGAGTTTAGAAATGGCCCTATCTGGGGATGGTTACGCCCATAAACCCGATAAACCCTTTTTGACCTTCAATCCAGATCTGGCCAACACCGACCTCAATCTGACGACCCTAACCCAAAGGATCCTCAGTTCGGGGCGCTTGGACTTTTCCCTCTGTCTATACGGGGTCCCGGGGGCCGGTAAATCCGAGTACTTGGTTTATCTAGCTAGCCAAATGGGTTTAACCCCGCTCCAATTAAGAGCCAGCGATCTCTTAAACCGCTATGTGGGGGAAACGGAAAAACGGGTGGCTAAGGCCTTTAATGTGGCTAAAAGGGACCAGAAGTTTTTGATCTTCGATGAGGCCGATAGTTTCCTTATGGACCGGCGTCTAGCGAACCACAGTTGGGAAGTCACTCAGGTCAACGAGATGTTGACCTGGATGGAAAGACACCCCTACCCTTTCGCTTGCGCCACCAACTTTAAGGAACGGTTGGATGAGGCTTCTTTAAGGCGCTTTTCCTTTAAGGTCCACTATGACTACCTCACCCCCAGCCAAACGCTATTAGCTTTTGAGCGTTTTTTTGGCCCCGATAAAGCCAAGGATCTGAACGATCTAAGCGCTTTAAAAAGGCTAACCCCCGGCGATTTCGTCTTGGTGGCCCGGAAAGCCGCCATCTTAGGCCTAACCCAAACCAGCGAGCTAGTCGAGCTTCTTTTATCGGAACAAGCCGCCAAAAGCGATAAAACCGGGGCCATTGGCTTTTTTAACTAGCTTTTCCTCTAATATTACGCTTATTGCAATAATTATATAGATATAGTTTAAAAGCGATAACCCCCAAACGGTTTCGTCAGGGCGCCCCAGAAAGCCGCCATCTTAGGCCAAACCCAAACCAGCGAGCTAAAAGCTTCTTAACGCCAGAGGCCGCCAAAAGCGATAAAACCGGGGTGATAAAACCGGGGCCATTGACTTTTTTAACTAGCTTTCCCTCTAATATTAATCTTATTATAATAATTATATAGATATAATTTAAAATTAATAATCGCTTTAAAAGCGTCAATATATAAATAAGTTATATTATAACTTTTTAAGCTAATTAAGAAGATTAATAAAACCTTCTATAGGGAGACTTTATGCTATCTGAGCAAGTCAGCGTTATATTGTTCTTTTTGCGCAATCTTTTTCAGGTTGACCTTCAAACTGAGCAAAAAAGGGAGTTAACTGGTTTTATTACTCGTAGATTGGTGGACGATCTCATCCTGGCCCAACGGGATTCCACGGTCTTAATGGCCTTGGAGGCGGAGACGAAAAAAACCCCGACCCTAATGGAAAAGCTAAAATCGAACTACAACCTGGAAATCGAGGCCACCTACTTAAAGTATCAAAAGTTAATAGAAGGCGTGGACATTCCCCAAACTTTATCGCCTGACTACGGCCCTTGCGTTTTAGCCGACGCCATCGCTAAGGCCTTCCACCTTGAGGACGAGTTCTCGCGAGATTTTCTGAGGTTACTCGTCGCCACCATTGAAATTCCCTTTCTGGACAATTTATTCCGAGACGTTGAGTGTCGGTTGGTAAACGCAATTGAGCGGCCCCAATTCCCCATCATCGCCTCGGCTTTAGGACGAAGCCTACCCGAGGTTGAGCGAGGTTTGGAGCCGGATTCCCCGCTTATGGCTAGCGGGTTAATGGTCTTTAGCGCTGGGTCGCAGTATAGAGAAGCTTCCGCCCAGCTAAAAAAGATGGTCTATAACCGGTCTAAGACCTTAATCTCCCCTAAAACGTCCATTTTAGGGGAGCCTATCCCGGCGACTTTAACCGCGACTGACTACGACCATATGGCCAAGTATTTTAACCTCGCGGCTAACTTGCTTAATAACGCCCTAGATCAGAAGACTAAAGGGGTGAACGTTATCTTTTACGGCCCTCCCGGAACCGGCAAAACCGAGATGGCCAAGACCGTGGCCGCCAAGATTAAGGCCAATCTTTACTCGATCTCGGACGAAAACCCTTTAAACTATAACCATAATCGAGTGGCGGACTACCTGGCGGCGGCCAGATTAGTCCAAGACGACTCCCGGACCGTCCTCATGGTGGACGAGGCCGAGGAGTTCTTTGGCCGGGATCATGACAAAAGCCGCTTCGCCAATCGGTTGTTTTTTAACCGTTTACTGGAAAATAACCCCACCCCCATCGTCTGGGTCACTAACCACATTGAATCCTTGGACCAAGCCCTGATTCGGCGTTTTTCCTACGCCATTCAGTTCGATCTGCCCCCAGCGCCAGTAAGAGAGCGGATCTGGCGGCGCGAGCTAGCTAAACACGACTTTCCTTTAAGCGAAAAGGAAACCATGGATCTAGCCATCCAGTATGAGCTAGCCCCCTCGTACACCAATAGCGCCTTACGGTCAGCTAAGCTATTGAACGACAAAGAGGCCATTAAAGACACCTTGGATAGTTTTGAGCTAGCCATCGCCCAAGGTTTTGTCGCCCCTAAAGATGACCAAACCTCGGCCAACTATTTACTGGAGCTAGCCAACGCCGATGAGGATCTAACGGCTTTAACCAACAACATCTTAAGCTATGGGGGCTTGGACTTTTCCCTATGCCTTTACGGGGCCCCGGGCACCGGTAAAACCGAGTATCTAAAATACTTGGCCGAGCGCTTGGGTTTAAAGATTTTAAAAGTCCGGGCCAGCGATTTACTGAACTGCTTTGTCGGGGAGACGGAAAAGACCATCGCTAAGGTCTTTCGGATCGCGGAACGGGAAAAGAAGTTTCTCATCTTTGACGAGGCTGATAGCTTAATCCAGGATCGCCGGACCGCCACCCATAACTGGGAAGTTAGCCACGTCAACGAGATGCTGACCTGGATGGAAAGACACCCCTACCCCTTCGCCTGCGCCACTAACCTGATGGAACGGCTGGACCAAGCCTCTTTACGGCGGTTCTCCCTCAAGATTAAGTATGATTACTTAACCGCGGAGCAAACGCGTCTGGCTTTTCAGAAATTTTTCCAGAAGTTCACTAAAGATGACTTAAACGAAAAAGAGGCTTTGGCCTTAAGCGCCCTAAAACGCCTCACCCCCGGGGACTTTGTGGTGGTGGCCAAAAAAGCGGGGCTCTTGGGCCTGACCCATGCCCCGGCCCTCATCCAGGCCCTAAAAAACGAGGAAGCGGCCAAAGGGGCTAAGACCGCCCAGATCGGGTTTTATAACTAACCTAAAATCTAGGGGCTTAGCCGTTGGCTAAGCCCCCATAGGGCCTTACAGGATCTGGGCCACGTCCTTAAACTCCAAACGGGGGCCCCGCGGATAAAAGCCGCCTTCCGCCCCATAACCTAAGTTACAGATAAAGTTGGACTTATACCGGCCATCCGGGAAAAACTCCTGGTCGGTTTTCTGGTTGTCAAAGCCGCTCATGGGCCCGCAATCTAAACCCAAGGAACGGGCGGCTAAGATCATATACCCGCCTTGCAAGGACCCATTCCTAAAGGCGGTTTGGGCGGCCAGGCTCGGATCGGCCGCGTAGACCGCTTTAGCGTCATAGGCCGTCCATAAAGTGGGTAGACACTCAAAAAAACGGCTGTCATGAGCCACGATGACCGTGACCGGGGCTTTTTCCACCTTGGCCACGTTTCCGGGCAGTAAACAGGGGATGAGCCTTTGTTTGGCTTCCTTGGAGCGTAAAAAAACAAACCGGGCTGGTAGACAGTTAACCGCGGTTGGGCCCCATTTTAGGAGATCGTAGAGCTTCTGGATGGTCGCGTCGTCCACGGGTTGACCATCAAAGTGGTTATACGTCCGGGCCGCCAGAAACAATCGCTCCAAAACGGCCGGGGCTAAAGGCTCTTTCATCGGAAACCTCCATTGGTCGGCTAGGGGCTAAACTAGCTCCTTTTTAACCCTATAGGTTAATTAAAAGAATCATATCGCCTAGGTTATGGTCTTTAGACGAAGCTTAACCCTATATCTGAAAAACTGACTTTAAAAACCCTAAACCAAAGCTTTGACTTTTGGACGAAAACTAGAATGGGCGCAAGGCGAAAAATCCGTTTTAAAGACCCCAATTTGGCTTTAAAAACAGACTATTTTCAAGGCGTTATTAAAAAAATTAGTCTTAATACATCTTTTCGTCATAGAGGATTTTTAAACCCTCCATGGTTAGATCCGGTAAAACCGTCATGATGGCTTTAGTCTCGCCCGCGATTAAAGCGGCTAAACCGCCGGTGGCCGCGACTAAAGGCTCCCCGCCCATCTCGGCTTTAATCCGGTTAACCAAACCTTCCACTAAACCAGCGTAACCTAAAACCATACCCGAGTTTAAGCCGCTAATGGTGTCCCGGCAGATGGCTTTTTCCGGGCTAGACCAGCGTTCCATCTTGGGTAAGCGACTGGCCTTTTGAAACAAGGCCTCCGCGGACAGACGGAACCCCGGGGCGATGGAGCCGCCTAAGTACTCGCCCTTTTCCGAAACGCAATCAAAGGTCGTGGCTGTCCCAAAGTCAACGATGATTAAAGCCCGCTTAAACCTTCTAAAGGCGGCGATGGACACGGCCACCCGATCCGCCCCCATCTCCTGCGGGTGATCGTAAAGGATGGGCATGAGCCTTTGGGTCTGGGCTTCCACAAAAATGGGGGTTAGGTTTAAGTAACGGACCCCTAACCGCTCAATGGCCGGGCGCATGGGCGGAACCACTGAGGCCACAATAAAGCCGTCAATATCCCCGAAGTTTAAGCTATTTAACCGTAAGAACCCGTCTAAAGCCAACCCCAGCTCGTCGCCGGAGATCTCCTTATGGGTGGAGACCCGCCAGACCACCGCCAGTTGGTCGCATCGCCACAGACCAAACTTGACGTTGGTGTTGCCCACGTCCAGGGTTAAAAGCATATCTTGCGCCTACTTTAAACGGCCTATTAACTAGCGTCAAAGCCAGCTAAGAAAACCGTTGGCTAAAGGGGTTAAGGTTAGCGGTTAAAGGGCTAATTGGCTTTAGGCTTTACGGCTTTAATGGCCTTAGCGATCTCCGCGCTTAAGTTTTCCATGACCCGCGCGGCCTCGTTGGTGGGGTCCAGCTTAGGCCCCCGGTTTTTCACCTGCCGAAAGCTAATGATTTTATAGTCGATTAACCGACCGTCCGGGGCCAAGTTAACTTGAGCCAAAGGAGCGAGCCCGGTGACCCCGTTAACGTTAATCCCGGCGGCGGTGGCGAAGTTGCCTAAGGAGTATATGATTAAGCGGTCCTTATAAACCTCTAAGCCCCTGGGAACGTGGGGCCCATGGCCGATGATTAAAGACGCCCCATTATCGATTAAGGCGGTGGCTAAACGGCGGAGATCCCCCCGGTTCTCCCCTAAGTAGGTCTCAGGGCCCATTGGAAGTTTTAAGGCCCCCGACCCCTCCGCTCCCCCATGGAAGGAGACAATGACCAAAGCTTTGGGATCCGCGGCTAAGGCTTTTTTCACTAAAGCCACGGCCCCGGGGATATCGTTAATGTTTTGGCACCCTTGGTTCGGGGCGAGAGCTAAAAAGACCGCCTTTAACCCTTCGCCTAAGTCTAAGGTCGTCAATTGACCCGGGGCCCCAACGTTTTTAATCCCCAACTCCTCTAGAACCTCCACGGTCTGCTCGCGGCCTAAGGGGCCATAGTCATTACTGTGGTTATTGGCTAAAGAAAGGATGTTAAAGCCAGCCTCTTTTAAAAACCGACCGTAACTAGGCGGCGTCCGAAAGCAATAGGAGCGACCCGTGGAAGTGTCCTTAGTGGGGGCTCCCCGGTCGGTTAAAGGGCCTTCCAAGTTGCCAAAGACAATGTCCCGGCCTAAGAGGTAAGGCGTGGGATCTTTAAGCGCGCTAACGCCCCCGTCCGGGGGCAGGAGGTTTTCCGTCCCGAGCATGATATCCCCCACCGCCGAGACGGTGATGACCCTTTGCGGGTCAGGGGATTTTTCCGCCGCTAGTAAGACCTTACCGCTGAAAGCTAAGAAGTGCGTCAATAATCCCAAAGCTAGGGCGAACCCCCAGAACCGCCGCATAAGACCTCCAATTAGGGCTTAACCGTTGACCCCCGGCTTAACATGCTACCTAAAGAAACCGCCAGTTCCTCTAAGATCGTCTCCGGCTTGGTGGAGACTAAGGTAACGAGCCCCCGGTGGGCGGCTAAGATGGCGTTTAAGCCTTCAGTTAATTTAGGCCAAGACCACCGGTTAGCCTGCTCTTTTAATATTCTAAAGTGGTAAGGGTGTAGCCCCATGGGCCTTTGGGAGTTAATACTTTCCGGGCGGGTCGACTCTAAGTAACTTTTGACCTTAACCAACCGCAAAAAATGGTTGGAAAAGGCATAGGAGAGAGACATGGATGAGGTGTTTTCCTCTAAGTCCAGTAAAGCCCGAATACCCGCGGGCAGAGCCTGGTTAGCTAAAGGCTCGCCAAGATCGTAAATGACCGCGGTGGGGCCTAAACTGACCAGCTCGGCTATCTCCTTAGCCGTTAGTTTAACTCCCCCGCCGGGGTAGATACTGAGCTTTTCCAGCTCCGCCAGTAAAGAGTTAAGGTCTTCCCCCAGGCGGTTTAATAAGGCCCGAGCCCCGTCAATGCCAAGGTTAAGGCCCTTTAGGGTGGCTTGCCGGATTAGCCACTCGGGTAGCTCTTTTTTCCCGGGCGCCGGACAATCGACCACTCGGCCTTTGGCCTCGGCCTCTTTAAAAAACTTTAAGCGAAGGCTTGGCTCTTCCGAAAGTAAAAGGATGGTGTTATCGGGGTTGGGTTTTTCTAAGTACCGAGACAGTTTCTCCAGTTCGCCGACCAGATACTTTTCGCGCTTAATGACCACCACCCTCGGCGGGATAAAGAACGGGCTAGTGGAGGCGGCTTCCATGATCTGGCCCCACTCGGTTTCCTCGCTCTTAAAGCTCTCGAAGTTGAAGTCGAAATAGGTGGGGTTAACCACGCCTTTAGCCGCCTCAATGGCGGTGGCGATAGCCTCCGGGTCCGCGCCTTTAATCACGTATAAAGGCTGCCGCTTGGGGGAGCCTATTTCGGCCACAAATTGTTTAATATCCATCGCCCCACCTTTCCGACCAATTTTAGCCCTTTGAGCCCAGGGACGCAAGGATAACGGCTAGTCCCAGCCTGGATTATGGGGCTAATTGGCGCAAAATATGTATAATTAACTAAAATAATGGTATAGGCGTCTAAACATGAGCCCAAGAGCCTAAAGAAAAGCGCCAAAAGACAACGATGGTTAGGCTGGCTGTCGCGGCCTATGGTAGTCAGTTGAAAAGAGGAAGGCTTAACTGTAAGCAAGTAAAGTTATTGAAAGAATTATAATTAGTTTAAATAAGAGAAATTAAACAAAATAGAGCTAATAAGACTGAGTCAACCTCGTCTCAGAGCGTCAAAAATCAGCCTCCCATTCAGCTAACGAAAAAAATAAAATAATCGGTTGACATTCAAAAAGAAATAGGTTATCAATAAGGAAACTAGTCTTGCCTTTTTAATCAGACGGAAATTCTTTTTTTTAGTTTTTTTTGACGCTTTCGTCCTGGCTTTGAGCCCTAATGCCTTGACTAATTAGTCCTAGTTTAGTAAACCGCGCTCATATTAAATTTCGATTGTTGTATAAACGAATGCCTCAAATAGAAAATGAGCTTAGGCCGTTTAAAGCTAAACTGATAGCTTAGTAAAAAATCCAAAAAAACTGGAAATGATGTAGCTACAGAAATTATTAAAAGTATATTTTGACTATTCTTGAAAACAAGGAATTTTACAAGGACATTTTTTTTAGAGTAATTTCATTTTAAATTCCCAGCCGTGTTTTTTCTGGGTGTTATTGCCAGAGATTGAAGCCACAATCTCGATTAGGCAAGAAATTTCAAGATAAGTTGAGACTTTCAAAAAATTACAGAAGTTAAATTCGTAACTAGCATATTTGCATTTTGTGTAACATAGTTGAAGTATTTTTTATATTTTGTTGTATTCTATTTATCAGATGGTAAAATATGTCATTTATTTCACTTTCGGTCAGAGAAGTTATTGAAAATATCAACGCCACAAACAATGGCTGGTTTTTACCCGCTGTTCAACGCCCTTTTGTCTGGGGAAGTCGTTATGAAAGCGAAAAATATATATGTCGATTGTTTGATTCCATTCTTCGTGGTTATCCCATTGGCACTTTGATTGTTTGGAATAGCGATCAGGAAATTCCCTATCGTTTGTTCATGGATGATTTTATGAATGGCGATACCCAGAAGTTCGCTGACAAAAACCTTTGGAAAAGAGAGGATAAGTGGTTGGTTTATGATGGACAACAACGTCTTCAAACACTGTTCACTTGCTTGAAATTTGTACTTAATGATCGGATATTAACCTATAACGTTTTATTTGATCTTGACAATGAAGATGAAGCTGATTATACTGGCTTTGCTTTTATTGACAAAAACCATGAACCAGATAAAGGTGTGATTGTTATCGCTGATCTGTTTGCTAAAAATGATGACTATAAAGTTAAATACAGTAAAAATATAATAAATTCTTTGCCAGAAGAATTGATACAAGATAAAAAAGAAAAAATAGAAAATATTATTGATAGATTATGGGATGTTTTTGTTCGTAAGGATGTTAAAACAATTACTTGTTTTTCAATTGATAAAACTTGGAGTGAAGATAGAGTAAATGATGTTTTTCAGCGCTTAAATTCTGGTGGAGTGCCATTATCAGGCGCTGATCTATTGCTCTCTAAAATTAAAGAGAAAAAATATGATTATGAAGAAGAGTTACAGCAGTATTCCAGCGAAGTTGGAAGATTAACAGACGGTTATAATATTGATTCAAACACTATTTTACAGATGGTTAATTTTGTTGTGAAGGGGACAATTAAGATTGACGCCGATAGAATCAAAGAATCAGAAATATCTGAGTTCATAGATATTTCACCTGATTTCGCCGAATCTTTATTCGATTTTGTTAAAGGTTTTTTATTTGATATTTTTCATATCAACAACAATTCAATAGTCCCTAAAAGTAGAGCATTATTTCCACTCGTAATGTATGCTTATAATTGTTTTAAAAAAGGAATAAAATATCATAAGATTGATTCTAGCAGTCTGATTAAAATGAAACAATATTTTATATTGTCCCAAGTCAATGATTGGAACACTCAAACAATTGTCAACAACTGCTCTAATAAAGCGCTAAATTCAATTGATGTTTTTCCACTACAAGATATTATTGATTTTGTTAAAAATAAAAATCGTTTAACCGATATTTCTGTGTCAAGCATCGAATATTGCCCATGGTTTATGCTCAAGGTGCTTACTCCCAGGCGTTTGTATATATTTGACAAAATACGTAGGCATATCCCGGAATTGGAACATATCTTTCCCTTGAATCCTGACGACAGACCAGATGACTATAATGTAGATATCATTTGGAATATGCAGCCAGTAGCTAAATCTATCAATAGATTTAAACGTAATATCCATCCAAAAATCTATTTCTCTAATAACGCGGATGTTTTAAAAAACAATTACGATTTTGTCCCTCCTTTATCGGATCCACTTTGGGACAACCATGATGCGTTTATAAAAGATCGTAAGGGAAAAATGCTTTCTTTCTTAAAATCAGAGTATGATCTGTCCGCGATATTAGTTCAGTCACCGAACGGATTTTAACTAGAGGACGCCCATTTGTTGACCCATAGCCTTGAAAGCGCGGGAGCCTTAAAGCCTTTAAGGCCAGCGAGCTTAGTTGAGCCACCGCTTTGGGCCGGGGCGACTCCTTGACTAACCTCTTAAATGACCTCCTAAGTTAACTCCCTGGCTAAATTGTATGATAAAGATTATAGAGATAAGCATTTCAATATTTAATTGATTTTTAATATTTATCTAGTTTATACAATAAAACTCACGTTTTTCTTGTTGATATTTATTCCTCTTATCTTCTAACAACCTTACTAGACTTCTAATAATACGGTCAAACCACTTTAGAGCGACTCTTACCATAAAGGTTAAACCGCCATTCTAAAATCCGGCCAACCTTTAAACCGCCCCAACAATCTGTCAATAAATTCTTCCCAACCTTAACCTTCCCCACGCCAAGCCCCACCAAACCCGCCGTGATACTTATCCTCTTAGCCAACCGCTTATTACCCTTAATCCACCTAGCGACGCGCTTTTCCTGACCTTGCCTCTTCCCCCCCTCCTCTAACCCCCGGTCCCGCCTCTGGACTTCATTTTTCTTTTTTTTACTGTTATGACTTCCAGACTAAACACATAAGTTCTAAGTTAAATACTAAAATTTGTTATTTAAATAGCATTTAAATATTGATTTTAGTAATTTTTTATAAGGGTCCATCTTGCGTCAAACCCTTAACCTAGTGTATAATAATTAGGTTCGCCAAACGGCCCCCTTAACCTTTCGGCTTTCGCCGCTTTGGTTTTCTCGATTGGGGTTGGAAAAATCGTCGAGGTCTCATGGCCATTTTGCCCATTTTAAAATATCCGGACGCCCGTTTACGGAACATTTCCTCGCCCATTGTCACCTTTGACGAGGCCTTAGCCTCTTTAGACCAGGACATGCGCGAAACCATGCTGAACGCCCCGGGCTCTGGTCTAGCCGCCCCCCAAGTCAACCGGCTTTTGCGGATCATTGTCATTGACGATTCCGCGCCGGACGAGGACTATGGCAGTCGGGTCTTAACCTTAGTCAACCCCAAGATCGTTAACGCCGCTGGGGAGTTAGTCTACCGTGAGGGTTGTCTGTCCGTTCTGGATCTCCAAGCGGAAGTCCGCCGGGCCGAAGAGGTCACGGTGGAGGCTCAAGACATCGCCGGTCAAAACTTCACCATTACGGCTAAGGGCCGTAAAGCGGTTATTTTGCAGCACGAGATCGATCACTTGGACGGCGTCCTTTTTGTGGACCGCGTCAGCCGACTGATTAAAGATATGTACTTAAAGAAACGACGCAAATTCCAAAAACAGGCCCAAAACTCATGAAAGAGCTCTGGCGCTTAGTGTTTTTTGGCAGTGGGTCTTTGGCTTTGCCCACCCTCTCCGCTTTAATGAGCGGGCCGGACCAGGTGACCATGGTGGTGACCACGCCGCCGGCCCCGGCGGGGCGAGGTCGGACTTTGCGACCCACCATGGTGGCTGAGCAAGCCCGCTTAGCGGGAGTGCCCCTTCTTGAGACCGTCAAAATGAACTCCCCGGAGATCCAGGCGGTCATCGCGGCCCAAAAGCCCGATCTCTTAGTGGTCTCGGCTTTTCGGGGGTTTTTAGGCCCCGAGCTTTTAGCCATGGGTCAAGTGGCCCCGGTCAATATCCACCCTTCTTTGCTGCCGCGCCATCGGGGCCCAGCCCCGGTTAACTGGACCATGTTAGAAGGCGACCCTAAAGCGGGGGTCTCCATCATCTCTTTAACCCCAGAAATGGACGCCGGGCCAGTTTTGGCCCAGGTCTCCAAAGATCTAACCCCCGGGCAAGGGGCTGGGGAATTAGAGGCCATCTTAGCCCAGGAAGGGGCTAAGCTTCTTTTGGAAGTGATTGAGGGTTTAAAGAACAAAACCATTGAGCCAAAAGTCCAGGATCCCCATCTAGTGACCATTGGCCGCCGCTTGGTTAAAGCCGATGGCCGGTTAGTTTTAAATAAACCCGCTTGGGAGCTAGCCAACCAAATTAATGGCTTAGACCCCTGGCCCGGGGCCATGGTTTTATTTCGGAATAAACCCTTAAAACTCTTTGGGGCCATCCCCCGAGCTGGGGAAGGAACGCCTGGGCAGATCTTAGGCTTGGAGGACGGGCGGTTAATCTTAGGGACCGGGGACGGCGTTTTAGTGGTGCCCCAGTGTCAACCGGAGGGCCGGAACCGCATGAGCGGCTCGGACTTTTTCCATGGGTATCGCCCCAAGGTCCTGACTAGCTGTCCGGCGGATTAATATTTTTAATCTTTTTAGTCACCTAGTTTTTTAGTGAGCTAGTTTTATAGTCATAGCTAGTCTTTACAGTTATATATAGTTTTTAAAGTTACCTAATATTTATAATCAACTAGTCTTTATAGTCAACTAGCCTGTAAAGATAGATCGCCTTGTTGTAAGCGTTCACCCGGGGGCCATTTTAGCCATAAGACCAGTCATAGGAGCGACGATATCTAGTTCACGCCTGAAACCTGGTCTAGCCACGTAACCGTTCAAAAGGCGGACCAGAACTTTTTTGACTTATGGTCTTATTGGATAATCAGCCGCAAAAACCTTATAATATTCCAAAAGCTAAGGGCCTAGCCTTTCAACTACGCTTAAGGACCGCCGATTTTTACGAACCGTTAGCGACTAAGAATCCATTGACGCCGCTAAACCTAAGGCTTTGGAGCCTAACTCCCCATTTAACCAAAGGGCGTGACTATGAATGATTTATCTCAAAACAAAGCGGATTCCGGGGCCATCGGCCAAAGCCCGACCGCGAGAAAAATACGCCTTGGCGCGGTTAAATTCGCCGATATCCGTCAAAAAGGCTCTTATTACGCTGACAAAACCGAATTTTTGTATCAGATCGCCATCGATCCAGACCCGTTTTTCCTCTCCCGCCCCCGCCGATTCGGGAAAACCCTTCTAGTTAGTACGCTTAAATGCCTCTTAGAAGGTCGCCGGGAACTGTTCAAGGGCCTTTGGATTGACCAATCGGACTACCACTGGACCCCTTGCCCGGTCATAAGGCTGGAGATGAACTTACTCGACAATCAAGACATTTCGACCATGAAGATCAGCTTGACCAACATGTTGATAATCGAGGCTATGTTATTGGGAATAGAGCTTAAGGAGACATTACCCGGCGATATGCTGATAAATCTCATTTCGCGCCTTTATCTGAAATCTGGTCAAGCGGTGGCCGTTCTTATTGACGAGTACGACGCCCCTATTGTTGAGCATTTAACGGACCCGCCTTTGGCCGATGAGTTTCGCGCGTACTTAAGGAAATTTTACGGCGTCCTCAAAACCGGCAAAGAAGCGCTCGGTAACGTCTTCATTACCGGAGTGAGCCGGTTTGCCCAGACCTCTATTTTCTCCAAGCTGAACAACCTTAAAGACCTCACC
>JAISRZ010000067.1 GCA_031273455.1 Deltaproteobacteria bacterium
GGGTATGTCCTGGATCGCCTGCGAGCCGAGTTCGTTCCAGGAAGCGTGTTTTCCTAGCCTTTTAAGTTTCGTGATGTGCTTCTTGAGCGCGTTGACGTCAAGATGTTTTCCGAAGAGGCCGTAATAGCGTCTGTGAAGGGCTATACAATGATTCCAGATGACACCGGCCAGGTCGACAGGCCTCCCAAGTCGCCGCCTGTTCCTTTTCGAGTAGTAAAGTTTGAATTTAAATGTTCTCATCGCGATTTCTGAGTCTCTCTATATCGCCGGATGGTTTCTTCCGAAATATGTCCTACGCTCTCGCGGAAATAGGAACGGGTCCACAAGGAGCGGTATCTTCATTAAGGCTGGGAACAACCGCCGCAAGCGTCTCAATGTATATCCTATAAGGGAACGAACCGTGTCAGCCGGACTGACGGAAGGGGATGTTTTCACGAACACATGAACATGAAAGGGCGGCGCCTCCATCTGAACTATCAATACGCCAAGTTGAGAGGCTTTGTCCAGGAGGCGCTTTTTAAGCTGTTTTTCCACATCATCAAACAACAATTTTTTCGATATTTCACGCGCCATATTATATGATCTATATTATAAACGCATGTATTTAATCCAACGAATCTTTTGCTGTCCATTTCCTAAACCCTCATTATGCCAGCCAGGCTTCACCCACGACTCATGAAACATATCCGCTGACTGGAATTTTTCACGGTAAATATACGCTAAAATGGTTGGCGAATCAAGACTCGCAAAGTCGCAAAGTTCCGGAAGCGACTTTCATCCCACGGCTGAAGCCGTGGGTTTTCCCATCGCCATCTTCATAAGCCTTTTACCTTGGAAGATCAATAACATTAAAACAATATACCGCGTAAATCAACCCGAAGTTTTATGGTTCTTATGGTTTTATGGTCTTTGATGGTCTATGGTTTAGAACCGCCCGGAAAAACTCGACTTAGAGAGTCGAGCGGCGTCTAGCCGTTAGCGGTCAAGGGTCGCCTTGACCGCTAACAACAATAATTAACAATTTAGTAAAAAACAACTGAATTAAGCGTGAAAGATAGGCCGCGCCTTCATGGAGTCAGGAGGTAACAAACTTTTTTCGGTAAAACTCCCTGGCCTTAGCCTTTATTTTCTTAGGTTTGGCGCTGGAAAAACTCTTTTAAAATCTTTTTGTTAGTGGTATGATGAATATATGATTTTAATAACCGCTATAATAACGGTCTCGAAAAGCGCCTAGAATTACCGCCTTTCACCTCTTCGGAACCTCTGGATTCATCGCCCGTGACCCAGCCGATTTTAGCGACCAAACCTTATAGTTTTTCTGGAAACCACCCCCCTTCCCTAAGCCGGATTGGCTGAACATCCGGCGAGCCTTAATAAGCCTTGCGGCTTAGGCGGCTCTTGACTGACGGTTGGCCCGCTCGTTCTAGAAAATTATGAAGCTCATGAAAACCCGGCCTAAAGATGCGACTTTAAGCGACAAAATCAAGCCTACCCCGGCCTACCAAGCCTTGGCCAAGACCATTAGGGATCGCATAGCTAGCGGCGAGTACCCCCAAGGTCGGCGGATCCCCTCGGAAAGCCTCATTAGCCAAGAGTCCGGTTTGTCCAACATGACCGTGCGCCACGCCGAGGCCCTTTTAGTCCAAGAGGGCTTGTTAAAGCGGATCCAAGGGAGCGGCACTTACGTGGTCCCCCAGACCTGGACCCAAGCGAGCTTTTCCTTGGGCCACTTGGCTGGGCTTTTAGAGGATCAACCTAACCTTTCCTTAACCATTTTTAAGGCCAGTTTGGTCTCGGCGGGGCCCAAGACCGCGGCCCACTTAAACCTGGACCCCCTTAGCCAAGTCATTTACATGGACCGGATGCTCAGGCACAAGTCCCAACCCATCCTTCTTAGCCACTCGGTTCTAAGGTTTGAGCCCTTCGCCCCGGTGGTGGAGGCCGACTTGGAGCAATTGGCCATTTTTAGCCTCTATAATGGCGGGGCCAAAAAGACAGTCAAAAAAAGCCTCTTTAAGCTGGGGCCCAAGTCCTTAAACGATGAGGAAGCCAAGCGCTTAGGCTTAACCGAGGGCGAGCCGTCTTTAAAAATCACTTACACCTTATACGATCATAATGACTGTCCTTTGGGCTTAGGCTGGTTTTTAGCCCCCCGAAAGCTGGTCCAAGTGACGGCCCGACTGGGCGTTTGGGAGGACCCCCAGTCATTGGCCAACGCCTAAGTCGAGACCTTAATTTAAACCTTTTATAAGGTTAATTAAGGGAGTTTTTACGCTTTTTCGCTTTTATGGCCTCAATGTGACCTTATGCCTTTAGAAATAGCCCAGGCCTTAAACCGGTTGCGGGAAAATCTGGTGGAACTGAACGAGGAGGCCTGCGCCCGCCTTACTAGCCACCTATTGGAGAATGGGGTTAACCAAAACCTCATCAAAGAAACTTTAAAACCAGCTCTTCTGGAAATCGGCCGCTTCTACGAAACCGGTCGATACTTCGCCTCCAGCCTCCTTTTGGCTGGCCGGGTGGCTCGGAAAATCCTGGAAATCATCCATGACGAGACCCAAGGGACCCTCTTTCCCGGGCGCGTCATCTTGGGGTCGGCCACCAACCGCCCGGAGGTCCTGGAGCCCACGCCCATGACCGGGGTCATCTTGGCCACCTTGGGTTTTGAAGTCTGGGATTTAGGCCCCGAGCCCTCCACCGAGACCTTTTTAGCCGAGGCCTTGGACTTTCAGCCGAATGTGGTGGGTTTGCGCTTAAGCGGTCGGGAGGACGTGGCCAAAGCCCGGGGGCTTATTAAGCTTATCCGGGAAAAGTGGCCCCAAACGGATCCACCCTTTATTTTTCTGTCCGCCCCCAAAGCCCCTGAGCCTTTACGGAAGAAGATCGGGGCCGATGACTCTTTGGCCTCGGTCCTGGAGACCATGAGCGTTTACCATCGACTCATCATGGGTTACCCTTTCCAGTGGACTTATTCCCCCAAACCCGACCCAGCGGCCCTAAGCGCGACCGTCTTGGACCCCAAAGACCTTTAAACCGGGGATTAGGGGGTAAGGGCTTTATTCCAAATTTTTCTTTTAGAGGGGTTTTAGGGTGGTTTTAGAGAAATTTTAAAAAGATAAAATATAAGTAAATTTCTCTTTTTAAATACGCTAATTATCTATATCGATGGTTGTATATTTAATTATTCGAAAATTTACAAAATATTAAATTTATTTAATGGCTTGATTTGTTGACTGGTTTTGATATTATGGTTTTTCTTTATTTGGCGGCCGGGGCCGGGCTAAGCCCGGTTTTTCGGGCCTTTGGCCCGGAAATTGACCCCTTAACCTCACCAAGAAGGTCGGAAAATGCGCCAAATCGCTAGCTAATTAGTAATTAAGAGTCTAATAAGGTCTAAAGGCCTTAGTCTATGGGTCCTTAAACGGCGCCCCAGGAGGAGCATGTCAAGGGAAGAGTTAATAAAGTTAGAAGGTTTCGTGACCAAGACCTTAGGGGATGGTCATATGGAAGTGGAAACCTCGGAGGGCGTGAAAATAAGAGCCATCCTCTCCGGGCGCTTAAAGAAGTTCAAGATCCGCGTCTTAACTGGCGACCGCGTGGAAGTGGCCGTTTCGCCTTACGACCCTACCCATGGTTTAATCACCTACCGCCTAAAATAGGGTTCCCCTTTGGCCTTAAGCCAGACCGCTAGGGGCTACCCCCACCTTCAACCGTCCTTGACCCTTTTAGGGTTTAGCCGAAAAACGAACGGCTAAGCGTTCTTGGGGGTGAAGATCGGTCCGGTTTTAGCGTCCCTTACGGGGATTTTTCGTTATTTACGGGGGGGTCAATAGTTGATAAAAACTCAAAGTTGGCGTATATAGGGACGTGTTTTTCTCCGTCAAGGCCCCGGCTTTCCCCTTTGGCTGGAGACCCGTTCGAGACGCCCTCCACCCGAGCCTATCGGCCGGAAAAAGGACGCGTCGTCCCGCTCTTCTCGTTTTTCGTCGAGCGTTTTTCCGGGAGTTCCAATTGAATAATTTCTCACGCAATTTTCTTATCTATGTCATGATCGCCATTGTGATGGTGGGCTTGTTTAACTACTTTAAGCCAACTGACAACCAGATAAGGAAACAGTATTCCGAGATCTGGACCGCCATTAAAACCGGTCAGGTCAAAGAGGCGGTTTTAAGCGGCCAGGAAATCACCGTTTCCCTCCAAGGCTCCAGTGGCCGGTGGACCGCTTATATCCCGCATAACGATATGGAGCTGCTCCCGCTCTTAAAGGAACAGAACGTCAACATCATCGTCTCCCCGCCGCCCTCGGGTTATTGGTACACTTTTTTAGGCGGGCTCATCCAGATCGTCTTGTTCGTGGGCATCTGGGTCCTCTTCATGCGCCAGGTCCAAGGCGGCGGCAAAGCCATGACCTTCGCCAAAAGCCGGGCCAAGATGCTCTCCGAGGAGCAGAAAAAGGTCACCTTTAACGATGTGGCCGGCATTGAGGAGGCCAAAGCCGAGCTGGAGGAGATCATCGATTTTTTGCGGGAGCCCAATAAGTTTGTGCGCTTAGGCGGGCGGATCCCCAAGGGCGTTTTACTCATGGGGGCCCCGGGCACGGGCAAAACCTTATTGGCTAGGGCCATCGCTGGCGAGGCTGGGGTGCCCTTTTTCTCCATTAGCGGCTCGGATTTTGTGGAAATGTTCGTGGGCGTGGGGGCTTCCCGGGTCCGGGACATGTTTGGGCAAGCCAAGAAAAACTCCCCTTGCATCCTTTTTATTGACGAGATTGACGCCGTGGGCCGCCACCGGGGGGCCGGGTTAGGCGGGGGCCATGACGAGCGCGAGCAGACTTTAAACCAGCTTTTGGTGGAAATGGACGGTTTTGAGCCCAATGAGGCTTTAATCGTCATCGCGGCCACCAACCGCCCGGACGTTTTGGACCCAGCCCTGTTGCGGCCGGGCCGCTTTGACCGCCAGGTGGTGGTCCCAGTCCCGGACGTTCGAGGCCGGGAGCAGATCTTAAAGGTCCACTCCAAAAAGGTCCCTTTAGCCAAAGAAGTGGACTTAGGGGTCGTGGCTCGAGGCACCCCGGGCTTTTCCGGGGCTGACTTGGAAAACCTCATTAACGAGGCCGCTTTAATGGCGGCTCGCTTCAATAAGAAAAAAGTCGGCGGCTCCGATCTGGAGGCCGCCCGGGATAAGCTCATGATGGGCGTGGAGCGGAAATCCATGATCATGAGCCAAGAGGAAAAAAAGACCATCGCTTGGCACGAGGCGGGCCACGCTTTAGTCTCCCTTTTAACCCCAGGCTCCGACCCGCTCCATAAGGTCTCCATTATCCCCCGGGGCCGAGCTTTAGGGGTGACCCAGTATCTGCCCACCGAGGACAAGCACACCTATAGCCGGGCTTACTTCACCACCCGCCTAACCACCATGATGGGCGGCCGGGTGGCCGAGGAGCTGGCCTTAAAGCAAGTGACCACCGGGGCGGGGGCGGACATTGAGCAAGCCAGTAAACTGGCCCGAAACATGGTCTGCCGCTACGGCATGAGCGAGGTTTTAGGGCCCATCTCCTTCGCCAAGCAAGGGGAGCAAATCTTTTTAGGCCGGGAGATCGCCCAGCACCGGGACTACTCCGAGGAAACGGCTCGGCTCATTGACGCTGAGGTCAACCGCTTGGTCATGGGGGCTTACGAAAAGGCCAAAGATTTGCTCAGCCGACACATGGACACTTTAAAGGCCCTAACTGACGTCCTTTTGATTAAAGAGACCGTGGACGCCGAGGAAGTGGTGGGTATTTGTCAGGAAGCCATCCTCCAAGAGGGCTTGGAGGTCCCAGTGGCTAACCCCGAGGCTTCCTTCGCCAACAAATCCGCCCCAGTCGAGGAGGAGGACGAGGACGAGGACGAGGAGGGCGACGATTCCCCAGAAGACGATGACGATGACAACGATGAGGATGAGGACGGTAAATCCGACCCACCCCAAGGGCGCTAAGGGAGCGGCCATCGCCAGATCGCGCCTTGTTGGTTTTTAGGCCTTAAGAAAAGGGAGACTAGATAAATCCCATGAGCCCGCTAAAAAAGGCCGAGTCCGTCCTTAAGTGGACCGATGGTTTGGGCCGACCCCAGAAGCTAGTTTTTGACCGGCCTTTAATCATGGCCATTGTCAATATCACCCCGGACTCCTTTTCCGATGGGGGCAAATACTTTATCCCGGAAGCGGCCTTAGCCCAAGCGGAAAAGCACATCCGGGAAGGGGCCGACATTTTGGACTTAGGGGCTGAGACCACCCGGCCCGGCTCGCGCCCCACCCCCGCCGACGAGGAGTGGCGGCGGTTAGAGCCAGTTTTAAAGGGTTTAGCCCAAAGGCCCAACTGCCCACCCATCTCGGTGGACACCAATAAAGCGGTCATCGCCGAAAAGGCCCTTAAACTGGGGGCTTCCATCGTTAACGACATCTGGGCCGGTCGTTTGGATCCGGATATCTTGAAGGTCGCGGCCAAGTACGACGTCCCTTTGATCTTAATGCATATGCTGGGCGATCCCCGGACCATGCAGGAAAACCCCCACTACGATGACGTGGTCCTAGAAGTGCGGGAATTTTTACAAACCCAAGCTAACGCGGCCATTAAAGCGGGCGTGGACCCGGCCAAGATCATCTTGGATCCGGGACTTGGCTTTGGGAAACTCGCCCGGCACAACCTAACGCTTTTAAAACGCTTGGAAAAAGTTTTTCCCCCAGGGTTTCACACTTTAATGGCCTTATCCCGCAAGGCTTTTTTAGGCCATATTCTTTCCGGGGCCCCGCCGGACCAACGGGATCTGGCCACGGCGGCGGCCTCTTGTCTGGCTATCGCCAAAGGCGCGGAGATTATCCGCGTCCACGCGGTTAAACCTTCTTTGGAAGCGGCTTTAGTGGCTCACGCCATCATGTCCGCGGACTAAACCTTGGCCCAATAGCCTTCCTATATTTAGGGCCTAACCCTTTTTTTTCGGATAACCACACGGCCATGTTCGCTAATTTTTTCACCTCCGACGCCGTCCAAGCCCTAACTGACGCCGTTAGGACCATTGGTTTGCCCGACTTGGTGGATATCTTCCTGGTGGCCCTCATCATCTTCCAGGTGATCCGGTTGGTTAAGGGCACCAGAAGCGGCCAGGTCTTGCTCGGGCTCTGCGTCTTGGGGGTGACCAATTATTTAGCCAACCGGTTCCAGTTATTAACCCTAAGCTTTTTAATCTCCTATTTTATCGCTAACCTCTTTTTGGTCTTAGTGGTTCTTTTTTCCACCGACATCCGTCGGGGTCTAGCCCGGGCCGGTCGCTTCACCTTTTCCAAAGCCAATTCCTTAGTTTTGGAGGCCGTGAACGAGGTCGTTCGGGCCGCCTTTTTCATGGCCGAGAAAAGGACCGGGGCCCTCATCGCCTTTGAGCGGCACGTCAGCTTAGGCGAGTACGTGGAAGCCGGGGCCAAGCTCTTTTCCGTGGTCTCGGACCGGCTATTGTTGGCCATTTTTAACACCCAAGCCCCCTTACACGATGGGGCGGTCATTATCCAAGACGGGCGGTTAGCCGCGGCTGGTTGCTTTTTGCCCTTACTCCCCTCGGAAGATCACGTGAGCCAATTTTTTGGGACCCGCCACCGGGCGGCCATTGGTTTATCCCGGGAGTCGGACGCCATTATCATCGTGGTCTCCGAGGAACGGGGTTTAGTCTCCTTAGTCCGGGATGGGGACGTGGAGGTCATGATGGGGGCGGGCATGTTACGGGACCGCTTATTAACCCACTTAGGCTTAGAGGCCAGTAAGAAAAAGGGGAAAGCCCGGAAGTAGCGATTACGCGGCTTTTTAGGTAAGCGTCAATATTAGGCTATGAAAAACTTCTTCGCCAATCAGATCCCCTTATTTATCCTGTCCCTGGTCTTAGCCTTTATCTTATGGCTAACCGTGTCGGGCCAGGATATGAGCGTCCACGATCTGACCGCCTCCTTGGAATTTCTGAATCTACCGGCCAACATGGCCTTAGAGGAGGGGGTCCCGGAGTCGGTCAACTTAAGGATTGAGGCCAACACGGCCCAGTTTCGGTTTTTAGAGGGCCGTAAATACCACTTTCGTTACGATCTTTCCACTTTAGAGCCGGGTTTAAACATTATTAAGGTTGATTACGCCTCCATTATCCCCCAACTGCCTCGGGGCATTCGGGTGGCCCGGGTCTACCCCGAGGAAATCTCCTTAAACGTTTTTCCCTATATCACCAAAGAAGTCCCGGTGGTCACCGAGGTCGTGGGGGAACTCCCTTCCTACCTGGAGATGGTCGGAAACATCATGATTGAGCCGGCCAACGCCCGGGTGACCGGCCCGGAGAACCGCTTGGCCGCGGTCAACCAGGTTAGTTTGTCCCCGGCGAGGTTAAGCGATTTTCGGACCGCCGAGACTAACCTCCTTTTGTCCCCCCAGATCGCGGGGCTAGACACTTGGCTCACCGTGGAACCCAAAGTCTTTCGGGTCAAAGCCCAGATCGTGACGAGGGAGGAATCCACCTCCTTCACCCGCCCCGTGGCTTTGGACACCCCCATCTGGAATGGGCCGCCCGCGCCTTTAAGCTTTCGGCCGGACGAGGCCAAGGTTAGGGTGTCCTGGACCTTGGATCACCCAGCCCCTCGGGACGAGGAAATTAAACTAACCGTGGTTCTAACCGAAGAGGATCTTTTGAACCCCGGTAACCTCCGTTTGCCCATTAAAGTCACGGCCCCCAGTTGGGTCAAGGTCCTGGCCGTGGAACCCACGCATTTGGTTATCTCCAAAGTGCGTCGACCGGATATTTTAAAGCCATGAGCGCCCCTACCCGCCTTTTATTTGGCACCGATGGCATTCGCGGGGTGGTCGGACGACCGCCCATGACCGCGGAAACGGCTATGTCCTTAGGCCGGGCCCTAACCGTTCTTTTAAAAGAGGAAAAGCGCTTAGGCCGCCGACCGAAAATCGTGGTCGGGAAAGACACCCGGCTTTCCGGGGACATGCTGGCCGGGGCGGTCTCGGCGGGGGTCATGAGCCAAGGCGGCGATGTTTACTTGGCCGAGACTTTGCCCACCCCGGGGCTGGCCAACCTCACGGCCTCCACGCGGGCCGACGCCGGGCTAGTCATTAGCGCCTCCCATAACCCTTATCAGGACAATGGCCTTAAAATCTTTGACGGCCAAGGGTATAAACTCCCGGACGAGACCGAGGCCCGCTTGGAAAGCTTAATGGCTGACCCGCGTTTAGCCAGCGAGACCCCGCCAGCGGATTCCGTGGGTCGGGCTTTTCAGGTCCGGGACGCGGTGGGTCGCTACGTGGTTTCCTTAAAAAACGCTTTTCCGAAAACCATGGATCTGGAGGGTTTAACCATTGTTTTGGACTGCGCCAATGGGGCCGCTTATCGCTCGGCCCCAGCGGTCTTTGAGGAACTGGGGGCCCAAGTCCATGTTTTAGGGGACCGGCCCGATGGTTACAACATTAACTTAGGCGTGGGTTCTTTGCACCCCGAGGTTTGCGCCCAAAAGGTCTTGGAGTTTCGGGCGGATCTTGGCGTGGCTTTGGATGGGGACGCGGATCGGGCCATCTTACTGGACCATCGCGGTCAAGTGGTCGATGGGGACCAGATCATGTTCCTCTGCGCCTGGCACTTAAAGAAAAAAGAGCTTTTAGCCCATAACGCCATCGCGGCCACGGTCATGAGCAACATGGGGTTAGAGCTGGCCTTGGAAAAAGAGGGGATCAAGCTTTTACGGACTAGCGTGGGCGATCGTTACGTGGCCGAAAGGCTAAGGCAAGAGGGCCTGAACTTTGGCGGGGAAAAGTCGGGTCACTTAATCTTTTTGGATCACGCGACCACCGGGGACGGGGCTTTAGCCGCTTTACAAACTTTAGCCATCATGAAAACCACTGGCCTACCCTTACGCGATTTGGCCGCCCGCATGACCTTGTTTCCCCAGATACTCTTAAACGTCCCGGTGGCCCGGCCCATTGTCACCGCCAAATCCCCGGTCGTGACCCAAAAAGAGGCTTTGTTAAAAGAGCGTTTAGGCCGAAAGGGCCGGGTGCTTTTACGGCCTTCCGGGACGGAGCCTGTGGTTCGGGTCATGGTGGAAGGGGAAAACGAGGCTCTGATTAAAGCCTTGGCCCAGGATCTGGCCGAAACCGTGGCCGCGGCTGGGGCGGACCAGACGCTGGAAGCCGTTTAGCTGGCTCGCGCCTTCCCAACGGGAATCCCGCTAAAGGCGTGTTTTTTAGGCCGCGAATAACGCCGCCCGAAAATTTCCCCCGCTCTTCTAGCGAAAACCTTAAACTTGGTTAAAACCAGAGGCCCTCGGGCCAAAACTCGCCCTATCTAGCCTATGGCCTAAGGGGCGACTTAGGCTAACCAGTTAAGCGTCTTCCTTCAGCTGATTGGCCCTATTCTTTCTTGTCTTTCCCACCAAAAACGCTAAAATAACCCCTAATAAGTTACGATTTCCATTTAAGCGTTGGACCAACCTTCTAGCCTAGCGCCCTAAATCGACCACCCAAAAGGGGCTATGGCTATAATCTTGGCCGTAGTCTTTAGGGGCGTTGTGAGGCCCGCTCCAAGCGTTGGTTAGCTCCGTAAATGGTGGGCTAAATGGGCTGGGGCGCCAGGCTAGACACAAGGCTAGACACAAGGCTAGACGACCAAGAAAAATCAATCCCTATCTCCTTTAATCGCCTTAATTTTCAGTGAATTCGCGGTGACAAGTTTTCGGAATTATTTAAATCAGTGACTAAAATTAACAATACAATTTGCCAAAAAGCTAGAAATATAATAGGCCCGAGTTCTTAAACGAAGACCATTTTCGCGTGGCGTCTCTGGACCTAAAACCATTAAGGCCCCTGGCGGTTAAGGCGGCTTGCGCCCGCCAACTAGAGTGGCTAAATATCGCCTCAAGTCTTTCAAGGGTTGGGGGACCCAAGATTAGGCCCCAATCGCCAAAAAGATTGACCGCCCCAGAACTGGGCCCCTAAGCGTCTATTAGGGCGTTATTTAGTATTGAGAGAACCGACGCGGGATTGTAAACTTCGGTCTTTCCGTCCCAAGAGTAACTTTCGGACCTGTCCATAATCAATTGTCTTAAGTCGTTCCCATCGCTCAGAGGTGGCAAAACTTGGCTCTTAATAAGAGCCTCTAGCGTCCGCTCCAGGCGATCGCTTAAAAGATCCTCAAGATCCGCCGCGGTGAAACCACAAATGGCGGCGAACTTCCGGTGGTCGCTAATGTCGAACAAGCCGCTTAACGAATAGTCAATGGCGATCTCATTCAACAGGAGCGCTCCGGTCACAAAGATGTGGCCAGTCTTTTTCGTGTCGGTTTTAAGTCGGCCATAAAATTGTTTTAAGGCGAAGCGTATCTTCTCCGCCTTGGGCGGGTCGTGGTAATAATCAATAATCGGGGCGTCGTAATTGTCGATAAGTATGGCGACTTTTCGACCATGTTTTTCGAAGAGCTCGAAAACGAGCCAACTAAACATATCAGCTGGACAATTCGTTTCCAGCGGCGCCTTGGCCTTTTTCGCCTCGCGCCGTAACATCTCGGTCAACTTTCTTTCTATTTCCGCGACGTTATCGCTAGTAACCTCGCTCATATCCAACCTTATAACCGGGTAAGGATCCCAGGGGTAGTCCGATTGGTCGATCCAAAGCCCCTTAAAAAACTCCCGTTGACCTAAAAGCAAGCGCTCTAAAGAGCTTACCAGAAGGGTTTTCCCGAACCCTTGCGGCCGGGCGAGGAAAAATGGGTCAGGTAGTATAGCGATCTCATACAAAAACTTAGTTTTGTCGGCGTAATAATGGCCGTTTTGACGGATATTGGCGAAATCGGTTAGGCCAAGGGGTAACGCTCTTATGGCCGCCTCTTTTTTAACCACGCTGGAATCGGTCGTATCCTTCTTCCTCATCACGCGAACATTCTCCTTCAAAGGCGTTCTTAGGCCAATGGCCGCGCGCCAAGAGCGCGGTCTTAGCGCGGCTAACCGCGAATCTTTTAGCTCTTTAATTATATTATAACGAGTTTAACGCGTCTTGTCCAATTAAATCTTTTTAAGCGGTGAAAACGGCTCTGGCGTTAGCCTAGAAGTCTCGTTTAGCGGCGGGGGGTCAAAGGGCGTATAGGAGCATAAGAGGCGCTAGAGAGCGGCTAATAGGCGGGGTTTATATCAGCGGCCACGCGACCGCCGTCCATAGAGGCGTTTATAGGGACTCAGACGACTGGCGCCTTTAATTTCCTGGTTATTTTGGGTTTTAAATAGATAAATGGATATGAATTGACTACATATTTGTTTTGTCAGTGGGTTAGATTCAAATCAATATAGGCCCCTTCCCTCTAGCCCAAAAAACCAGGGCTTAAAGGCCCGTGACCGACCTTTAGGCTTAGAGCTATGGCCAAGTGTATAGTCAAAGCCAAAAACCCGCTATGGGGCTTTTTAGGGCCTTTAAGCGGGTTTTATAGTCAGGGGTTTAACGGGTAAAAGACTTCCGCCAACCAAAAGCTAAATGACCTATAATTCAGGATAATTTTTGCAAATTAGATAAGCGTAGCGCTATATGGCTATAAACCTTCAGTTTTTAGACCCAGCGTCCTTAGGGCCGCAGTTGGGGCCGCCGGGCCTTTCACTTATTCAGGCTCAATGACATCAAACTTGGCTAAAACAAAAGTCCGTCTGGCCATGACCAGGGCGACCATGATAAGCGGTTTTCCGTCCGCCCTAAACTTATCGGCGTATTGTTTTCTTATCTGGCTCAAAGCCTCATTAGCTAAAGGAGTCATTGACTCTTTTAATTTGGCGATTTCCTTTTCGCTTGATGGCGGGGGGATATGGTCGATCTTGGAATCTTCCTCTGGCGCGTTGATAGACTTGGGGGTTGGAATTGTCCTTTTAGCTTGGGGAGACTTCTTGACGTACTCTCGATAGACCTTCAGTTCGACTATGAAACGCTCGCCATTTGGGCCATCAATATGGAAGTCAAGAATTCCATGGGGCGTAACCGCCTGAGGGTCAAACTTCTGATCGGCCATATATAAGGCCGCCTCTAATAAATTCTGATATTTACTCTCAAAAATTGTATAAGCGGTCGCGGAATATTGGCTCAGATAGAAACTAAAAGCCTCCTCAACCCCCGGAGCGTCCAATTTAAACAAGCGGTCTCGGGTCTTTTTGGCCCAATTTTTGGCCTCAAGCGGATCATCCGCCGCGTCAATCTCGAACAATTGCGGCGTTATGGAGGCTTGAACCTCCAGATTGGGAACGCGTAGACTGTATCCCGCGCTACGTTTTATGGGGCCGAGATTTTCCTTAATGGTCAGGTAGCCGGCCTGGAACATCAGAACGGCTGGATTCAAATGTTCGATATTATCGATAGATAACTCATCCTCGGTGATGGGGGGTATATTCTTTAACCAATCAATATTCCTCGAGAACCTAGGCGCCAATTGCCTAAGAAAATCAGGCGTTCCAGTATTTAACCAGTAATTGGAGCGTTTAGTCTTCTGAAATAAAGAGAGAACCGACCAGGGATTGTAAACTCGGGTCTGGCCATCCCAAGAGTAGCCATCATACCAATCCCGAATCAATTGTCTTAAATCATTCTCATCGCTTAAAGGGGGCAAACTTTTTTTCTCAATTAGACCCTTTAGGGTCCGCTCCATTCGATCGCTAAGAAGAACCTCAAGCTCCTCCGCGGTGAAACCACAAATGGCCGCGTACTCCTCATCTAGGGTAATGTCATTAAGGAAGTTTAACCCTGAGAAAATAGAGAGCTGAGTAAACCGGGTCACTCCGGTGATGAAGACGTGACAAAGATATTTTGAGTTGGTTTTAAGCGCGCGGTAAAATTTTCTTAAGATGACGCGAATTTTTTCCGCCATGCTCGGGTTTTTGATATTATCAATAATCGGGGTGTCGTACTCATCGATGAGAACAGCCACCTTTTTTTTATGTGTTTCGTTAAGGCCAATGATAAGCCTTTTGAGCATTTTAGCGGGGGTTGTGACGTCAAGCTTCTCATTATTCGCTTTGGCGGCGTCTACCATCAGTTCGATTAAACTATTTTTAATCTCTTTCAAGTTAGAGCCTTCGACTTCGTCCATATTTAGTCTAATGACTGGGTAAGGAGTCCAGTCGTAGTCTGATTGGCCGATCCAAAGCCCTTTAAACAGATCCTGTTGGCCACTAAGGATACATTCAAGGGTATCAAGCAGAAGGGTTTTCCCGAATCGCCGGGGCCGGGATAGGAAAAATGGTCGAGGCCGCTTGACAATCTCATACAAAAACTTAGTTTTGTCGATGTAATAATCGCCGTATCGACGGATATCGACGAAACCAAACGCTCCTAGCGGTATTTCTCTCATGGCCGCGTCATTTTTGACGGCGATAGAATCAGTTGAATCCTTCTTCTCCATTCAAAAATCCTCCATCAAGGACAATCTTAGGCCAATGATAAAACGCCAAGGTTCAGGTCATATAATTAAAGAGTAAAATCCTACTTTGAGCCTAGTTTGCGCCTAGTTTGCGCCTAGGTCGCGGCCTATCCGTAAATCCTCTGGGTCCCTTTGATATATATTATATCGCGATTAACGCGTCTTGTCCAATTTAATTTCGTTAAGCGTGAAAAAAGGCTCATGGGTTGGCCCAAGTCTCGTTTAGCGGCGGGGGGTCAAAGGGAGCTAAGGGGCTTAAGAGGGGCTAGAGATCAACTAATAGGCGGGGTTTATACAGCGGCAACGTGGCCGCCGTCCATAGAGGCTCAGACAATTAGTGTTTTTAATTTCCTGGTTATTTTAGTTTTTAATATATAAATGGATCTTAATTATACAGATATTTGATTTATCGATTGATCAGATCCAGGCTAATGGCGGTTTAGGAGCCTTGCGCCCGCCAACTAGAGGGGATAAACAGCGCCTAAGTTCTCTCCAGGGTTGGGGAATCTTAGACCCTTTCCATCTAGTGAGAAAAAATAGTGAAAAAAAATAGCTGTATCGTGGTTAAATATCAAAGATCTATTTACTAGTCCATTTTGTTCTTATGACTATCTTTTGGGTCGGCTTCTAGCTCATTGCCTTTTTATTTGTATCAAAAAGAAGGAAACAACCTTGGGAAGTCACGCTCTGATTTTTAATTATAACGCCCAGAATTAACAAATTATAATACCTAAAATCGATGGAAGAGTCAAGAAAAGAATGAGAGAAAATTTATCTCTTTAATAGTATCTATTATTTAAACACTATATTTTTAAGCTTAATAACAATCGTTTTATCAGCAAAGATTCATTAATATAGGTAAAATAATTGCGCTAACACTACCCAAAAACTATTCCCCAGACTCCTGGCTGTATTTAGAAAATTAATAGGACAATAACCTTATCCCTGTTCGTAAGACCAGGGATAAGGTTGAAACGCATTATTGCGAAATATTTTTCCAGTCTCAAATTTTGACTTTCTAGAACTTATTAAAGGCCCGTGACCGAGCTTTAGCCTAGAGCTAGGTTAAACTAGCCTGAAGCCCAAAAGCCCGCTAGGGGGCTTTTTAGGGCCTTTAAGCGGGCTTTTTAATCAAGAGCTTAACGGTTAAAAGCCATCCGCCAAGCGGTGGCTTATAGCCAGGGCAAAACCTCTGGGGCGAAATAGGTCAGGATGAGATCGGCTCCAGCGCGCTTAATAGACACCAAAGACTCTAAAACCACGGTCTTATAGTCTAAAACCCCGATTTGGCTAGCCGCTTTAATCATGGCCATCTCGCCGCTCACCTGGTAAGCGGCCACTGGCCGATTGGTAAGATCGCGGATCTCCCGGACGATATCCAAGTAATAGCCCGCGGGTTTGACCATGACGATATCGGCCCCTTCCGCTAGATCCAGCTCCACTTCCAAGCGGGCTTCCAAGCGGTTGGCCGGGTCCATCTGATACCCTTTGCGATCGCCAAAAGCCGGGGCTGAGCCCGCCGCGTCCCGAAAGGGCCCATAAAAGCCGCTAGCGTATTTGGCGCTGTAAGCCATGATGGGTATATTCTCGTAACCCGCCGCGTCCAAAGTCTGTCTAATGGCCCCCACTCGTCCGTCCATCATATCCGAGGGGGCCACCATGTCGGCCCCGGCTTGGGCGTGGGCTAAGGCTTGCTCGGCTAAAAGGGGTAAGGTGGGGTCGTTTAAGACCTGGCCCTTTTCCACTAAACCGCAATGGCCGTGGCTAGTGTACTCGCACAGGCAGACGTCAGTGATAACCACTAGGTCCGGAACTTTGTCTTTAATGGCTTTGATGGCTAAAGGCACCGGCCCCTGGGCCTCGGCCCCCGAGGCCCCTTTGTCGTCTTTATGGTCCGGTATCCCAAAAAGGATTAAGGCCTTGCCGCCCTTTTTAGCGAAATCCTGGGCCAAGGCCGCGGCCAGGTCCGGGGATAGATGGTATTGGTCGGGTAAGGAGGGAATGGGTTTTTTGATCTTCTGGCCACTGACCACAAAGATGGGGTAGATCAGATCCGCCGGGCTGACCTTAGTCTCGCGAATAAGTTCCCGTAAGCCTGGATGGTCCCTAAGGCGCCGGGGACGATGGATTGGCCAGGGCATAAAGCTCCTTTAGACGATAAGCGTAGATAATAAGCCTAATTGTTAAAGACTTTTTTTATTTTATCGCCAACTTTTCTAGTCCAACCGCGTAAGGGCGACTGACCTTTCTTTTCGTCCTCAATGGCCGCGAACTCGATTAGAAGCTCCCTTTGCCGCTCGGTTAAGTCTTTGGGGGTTAAGACCGTGAAGGCCACGATAAAGTCCCCGGGCGACCGATAACCATTGGGATCCTTAAACCCCTGATTGGGCACCCTAACCAGCTTTCCGTTTTGGCAACCGGTGGGGACTTTAACCGTCTGGGTCCCGCCCGTCACTTTGGGCACTTGGACGTCCCCGCCCATGGCCGCGGTGACCATGTCTATTTTGTGCTCTAAAATGAGATGGTTTTTCTCGCGGCTAAAGTTCTCTTGGTGCTTAACCACCACCTCCACGTACAGATCGCCGTTCTGGCCGCCTGGCGGGCCCGCCTCGCCTTGGCCGCGGAGCAACAGCCGAAAGCCGGTGTTGACCCCAGCGGGGACTTTAACCGACAAAGTCTTATGCCGCTTCACTCGGCCCAAACCCCGGCAGTCCGGGCAAGGGTCCGTCGTGTACTGCCCAGTCCCGTGGCATTGGGGGCAAGCGCTGGCTAAGCTAAAAAAGCCCCGGCTCTGAAAAACCTGGCCTTGCCCGCCGCATTGGGGGCAGACCTGCCAGTTGCCGGAGCGTGAGCCCGTGCCGGAGCAAGACTCGCAGTTCTCCTCCCGGGGGATGGTGATTTCTTTTTCCACGCCGGTGTAGGACTCGACAAACTCCACCGCCAGCTCCAAGCCCAAGTCCCGACCTTTTTTCGGGCCGCGCCGGGCCGAGGAATGGCCAAAAAAGTCGGCGAAGATGTCGCCAAAACTGGAAAAGATGTCGCCAAACCCTTGGAAACCCTGAAAACCGGTCCGCTTTAAGCCATCGTGGCCATACTGGTCGTATAAGCCCCGCTTTTCCGGGTCGCTTAAGACCTCATAAGCCTCGGCGGCCTCTTTAAAGCGCTCTTCGGCCTCGGCGTCCCCTTGGTTACGATCTGGATGGTATTTAAGGGCCATGGCCCGATAGGCCTTTTTAATAGACTCGGGATCCGCGTCTTTGGCCACGCCTAGGATAGAATAGTAATCAGCCTTGGAACTCATGGAAAAACCTTAATAAATATTAGGAACCGCTATGGTCGGCGGTCTTAGCTTCTTGGGCGTCAAGAGCGGCGCGAGCTTTGTCCCGCGAAAAAACGCGCCCCGCCACGTTGGCCTTCTCCGCCAGAAGGGCCAGCTCATGGCCTTGGGGACCTTGGCCTAAGTATTGGAGAGCTAGGTTATAGAGGAAATAATCGCCGTCATTGATCGCCTGGGACAAGATGGCGGCTAACCCCTCCCGGTCCGCGGCCCTTTTAAAAAACTCGGCCGCCTCGGCCAAGCGCCCGTTCTCCAGAAGGTCCCGCCCGGTTTGGCTCAAGACTTCCGGGGCCACTTTGGCTCGGTCCGTGATAGCTCGACGCGTTAGCCAGCTCAAAACTGATTGGGCCATTTTCCCCCTTAACCTTAAAACTTATTGAAAGCCGGACATATCGGCTAAGGCTAATATAATCATCTAATTGAGTCTGTCAAGAATTGGGGCCAAAATAATCCCGAGACCAGCCTAGATAAAAAATTGATTCTTTTAGCTTTAAGCGTGTTTATTTTAACCCTAGTCTATTTTATTAAGGCGATAAAGAAAGGCCATTAGATAAAAAGCCGCCAAAAAAACTAAAAACAAGGGATTTAGGCTGGGGGGCGCTAGGCGCCCCCCCAGCCTAGCCAGTTATCCGGGCCGATAACCTTCGTTTAATCCCAAGCTAAGCCGCCTTTTTATGGCGGGAAAAGGGATTTTTTGATAAATTTAAGGGGCTAAACTGTCTTAACGTTGGGATTAACCACCTTGGGCCGCCTTTAGGGGGACCAAAAGGCGCTTATAATCAACCCCTAACCCAACAGGTGAAAATGGCCTCCTCTGACCCGGCCCACGGCGAGCTCACGCCGGAGCAAGCCCAGCGCAAAAAACGCTTAGAGCGCGTCATCGTCGCTCTTTTGATATTAGGGCTCTTCCTCTTAACCGCCATCCAAAGGCGCTTACTAAACCTGGGGCCGGAGCTTTCCTCGAACCAAGGGGTCATCACCCTAGTTAGCATCAATTTTTCCGTTTTAACCTTAGGCTTACTCCTCTTCCTCATTTTACGGGGCCTTTACCGTATCTTCTTTGAGCATAGCGATTACGGCAGTCTCCAAACCAAGATGGCCGTCTCCTTTATTGGCCTCTCCCTTTTACCGACCTTAACCATCTTCTATTTCGCCTACCGCTTGATTGGCCAAGACCATGACACCTGGTTCGGGTCCTCGATTAAAGAGACCATGCGCGACTCTTTGGCCTTGGCCGAGTCCTCCTTGGAAATGGATCGCCGCCAGCTCATCTCCTTTGGCGATAGCGTGGCCATTGACCTCGTGGCCCAAGATCTGGACTGGGAAGACCCCGCGGCTGGGGTCAAGGATTTTTTAGCCCAAAGCCCGGATCGGGCCCACCTTTTGGCCATGGAGTACTATAACCCCACGGGTCAGCTCATCGCCCGCGAAGGCAGCGCCCCGCCCAGCTCGCCGTGGTTAAAGGAATGGTTTTTAGCCGCCCAAAACGCCCCTTGCCCCTCTAAGGCCCCGCCGAAAAACGCGGACCCTAGCCCGCCTTTAACCCCCGGGGAAAATGGCCAGGGCTTAGCCTGGCCCTTATGCCGGGCTGGGGAGCTAGAGGGGTTTTTAGTCCTCTATAGCTTACGGGGCGATTCCTTACTGGCCCAGTTTCAAGAGGTCCGGGACGGTCTAGCCAAATACCAAGCCGCCGTGGGCATCCGCCGCCCCTTTCGGGCCTCCCAGATGGCCTCCTTAGGGGCCATCACCTTATTGGCCATCTTTATCTCCATCTGGATTGGCTCCCACTTGGCCAACTCCTTAGCTAGCCCCATCACCGAGCTAGTGGAGGGCACCCGGCGGGTGGCCAAAGGGGAATTGGACTTTATTTTGCGACCCGCCCACAAGTCCGGGGAAACGGCGGATCTAGTGACCGCCTTTAACCAGATGACTTTGGAGCTCAAAGCCAGTTACCAGGAGATCGATAGCCGCCGACGGTTTGTGGAGACGGTCTTAAAGGAGGTCTCCAGCGGGGTGGTGGTGGTGGATCCGGAGCGGCGTTTGGTCACGACCATTAACCAAGCCGCTTTAGACATGCTCAGCCTTTCCATGGCCGAAACCGTGGGCTCTTTACCCCCGGTGGTGGTTAGTTTATTGGGCCCCAGCCCCAAGGAGAAGGTTTACTTGGAGACCGGGGGGAAGACCTTAAGCTTAATCATTAGCCGCCAAGAGCTAAAGGACGAGGAGGGGCAACCCATTGGCTCCTTACTTACCTTTGACGATTTAAGCCAACTGGAAAAAGCCCAAAGGAAAGCCGCTTGGCGGGAAGTGGCCCGGCGGATCGCCCATGAGATTAAAAACCCCTTAACCCCCATCTCCTTAGCCGCCCAACGATTGTCCCGGCGGTTTGGCGATAAGCTCTCCACCGAGGACGCGGCGGTGTTTAAAGAATGCTCGGAAGTCATTGTCCGGCAAGTGGACAACATGCGCTCTTTAGTCGATGAGTTCTCCCAGTTCGCGCGGCTACCGCAAATAAACCCCAAACCCGCCGATCTAGCGGCGGTGGTCGAGGAAAGCTTAAGCCTTTTTCGCCAAGCTCACCCTGGGTTGGACATCCGGTTCACGGTGGTTCGGCCGGTGGGCGTCTTTTTGTTCGACCCCGAGCAAATTAGCCGGGTCATGGCCAACCTTTTAATCAACTCCACCAAAGCCACCAATGGCCAGGCTTTGGTGGAAATAACCCTGGACCATGACGATCTTTCCGGGGTCAACCTCTCCATCTCCGACGATGGCCCCGGGCTACCGGCCGCGGTTAAAGATCGGGTCTTTGAGCCTTACGTCACCAATAGTGGGGGCCAAGGTTTAGGTCTCGCCATTGTCAAAACCATTATCGAGGATCACGGCGGCTTTATCCGGGTTAGCGACCGAGCGCCCCGGGGGACCACTTTTTCCATTTACTTACCGCGCCTTAAACCGTAATAAAGGGGCTAACTTAGCCAACCGACTTGGAGGACTTCTTGCCAACCAATAACCTTACCGCGGCCATCTTGGCCACGGGCAGCGAACTCATGCTGGGCCGCTCCACGGACACCAATAGCGCCTACCTTTCCACGGTTTTAAACTCCTTAGGCGTGGACGTCATCAGACACGTGGCTGTGGGCGATAACCTCGAAATCTTAACCGGGCTATTTAAAGAGTGCTATGAAAACTATGACGTGGTTCTCTGCACCGGGGGTTTAGGGCCCACGGAGGACGATTTAACCCGCCAAGCCGCGGCCTTGGCTCGGGGCCAAAGTTTACGCTTTTGGCCGGAGCTGGCGGAAATCGTTAGCGCCTACATTAAAAGCCGGGGTTTCATCATGCCCCCCAACAACTACCGCCAGGCCTGGCTACCCGCCGGGGCCAAGCACGTGCCCAACAAACTGGGGACAGCCCCCTGCTTCGCCTTTGACGAGGACAATAAGCTCATGGTCTTTATGCCCGGGGTCCCGGTGGAAATGAAGGGCGTGGTCAACCAGTGGGTTAAACCCCGGTTACTGGAAAAATTTCCCGACCGGGTGGGAATCACCGAGACGACCGTCTTAAAGGCCGCGGGCTTTGGCGAAAGCACGGTGGACCTTATTTTGGGCGATTTATTAAAGATTGGGCCCAACCCGTATATGGGGCTACTCTCCGGCTTAAACGAGACCCGGATCTTAATTACGGCCAGCGCCAAAAACCACGCCGAAGTGGCCAAGCTGACTGAGCCCATCGCGGAAGAGGTCATTAAAAGACTGGGCCCGAGCTACATCGGGCGCGGCCCCAACGCCTCCTTGGCCTTCGCCGCGGCCGAGATCCTTAGAAAAAAGAACCTTTCTTTAGGACTCATTGACAACTTAACGGGCGGGCGCTTAGCCACCATCCTAACCGACCATTTGCCTCTCGCTAACCGAGGCCCATTTTTAGTCGTCCCGGAAGGCCAGTGGCCCGAGCCCGACCCCGCTTGGATAGGGGATCTGTGGCTCATCATGGGCGGGAAAGCTAGCGATCCGACCGTCTTGGATCCGGATACGGAAATCACCATCCATATGGAGATGCGGGTTTTAGCCAAAAACGGCCAGAAATTTGACCAGGTGGCCCAAAGCTCCCACGCCTTCACCGCCCCTAGGGCTGGGGCTTTAACCCGCGGTTCCTCCTACGCGGCTCTTTTGCTCTGGAATTATCTAAAAGATTTAGGCTAAGATACGGTTTTTACCCCCCTGGCCGGACCCCGGCTAGGGGGGTAAAGCCCCTAACAAAATATTAATTTAACAAAAATACGAAATAAGATAAGCCCTTAAAACTATTATTTATAAAATAACGAGCGCGATTAACGTTAATTAAAGGAAATGTTAGCCTTTCCTAACCCGCTCGCGTCCGGATTTTCGGCGGAAAAAATATTAAGCCGCCCCGCCGAAAACGCCCTTTAACGCGTTCATAACAAGTTTTTACCAAAGGGCCTTTCCGCCTAAATTTCGTTAGAATCAAGGCTTAAGCTAAGATCCTAAACTTGGGGCCGCGGTCGATGAATAGGTCCGCCGCTTAAAAAAAGCGGCGACCCCAAAGCTCGCGTCTTAATTATTACTTAAGATAAACGTTTATAGAAACATAAAGATAATTTTTAATAAAAATTATCTAAAAAATTAATTAAGAGAGAAAAACATGTCAATATATCCAACCTCGCGTTTACGCAAAAATTTTAGTAAAGCCCTTAAAATTATTCCCCCAACCAATTTTCTACAAACGACCCTTAAGTCCTACGCTAATTTCCTTCAAATGGAAACCGCCCCGGACGCTCGCGAAAATTTTGGTTTGCAAGCGGCTTTAAAAAGTATTTTCCCCCTTAAAGACTCCACCGACCTTTTAGAGCTCATCTTTTTTAGCTACGTCTTGGATCCGCCTATTAACGATCTAACGGAGTGTCTGACTAAAGACTTGACCTTTGAGGCCCCCATGCGGATCGCCTTAGCCGTAAAACTCCATGAGCGGGATAAATACACTTGGGAAAAACGTTTTCGGGATTTAAAGCGCGAAGAGCTCGACTTTGAGACCATCCCGCTGATGACCGAGCGGGGGACCTTTGTGGTTAATGGGGTGGAATTGGTCTGTCTTAATCAGTTGCCAGGGCCAATCTTCTTTGGCCCTAACCAGGGGCCGACCATAGGCGCGGCTAAACAACCAAAGACCTTTAAGACCAACGGCCAGTGGCCGGGCGCTGGGGCCAGTTTGGGCAATCGTTGGGTCCAAGACGTGGGCTATCTTTTCGCCAGCCAATACAAAGTTGGCCTCGAAAACCTAAAAACGGAAATCATTAGGCGCTTAAGCGGTCGGGATCCGGAAGCTTTGTGGCCCCGGGATCTTATTAACCCCAAACTAGTCGCGAAAGCCCTCAAAGAATTTTTTGAGGACCGCCAATTGTTTCAGCCGCTGATTAAAAACCAACCCCTAGCCGCCATTAATCAACATCGGCGGCTCTGGGTCCAAGAGCCCGGGGACCCGCCCGTTAGGGCCGACTCCGAAGGCTCTACCGCGCCCTGTGGCGACTTATATGGGCGCGTTAACCTTCTAGACCAACCTCTTGGCCCAGATAAAGGGCCCATAGCCTACCTAGCCGCCTGCGCCCAAATCAATAATAGCGGCTTTATCGCCAATCCCTTTCGCCAGGTCCAAAATGGGGCCATGGCTCAGCCCATCAATTACCTGGCCCCCAATGAGGAGACCAACCAAAAAGTGGCCTTAGCCACCGCCAAGATCAATCAAAAAGCCCATCTGACGCAACAAATAGTCGCGGGCCAGGTCAACGGGAAACGGACGGACATTCCCGTGAAAGAAGTTAGCCTCATTGAGGCCACCTCTTTCCAGACGCTAGCCCTTAACCCGGCCCTAACGCCCTTTCTCAATCTGGATAACTATAGCCAGGCTATAAACCGCTCGGAGATTTTAAACCAGGCGGTTCCCCTTTGGCGGGCCGAGACCCCCCTTATTGAGACGGGGTTAGAGGCGGCGGTGGCTCAAGACTCTGGGCTGGTCGCGGTGGCCACCCATGAAGGGATAGTGGTTGAGGCTAACGCGTCTCGGGTGGTCACGAAAACGTTGAAAAACGTTCGCGTCATAAAAGATAACGCTTTTAGAGTTTACGAGATAAATGAGGGTCAAAGACCCAACCTCGGTCGCTGCCATAGTCAAAGGCCCATAGTCAAACCTTTGGATAAAGTTCGAGTGGGCCAAGCCTTAGCCGATGGGCCCATGACCGAGCGCGGCGAACTGGCTTTAGGGCAAAACGTCACTGTGGCCTACATGCGTTTAGGCGGCTCTAACAAAAATGACTCCATCATAGTGTCTGAAAGGCTTATTAAAGAGGACCTTTTCACTTCAATTCACCTAACGGTCTTTGAGATAGACGCCCGGGAGACTAAGTATGGCCCGGAAGAGATCACCAATGATCTACCCCACTTAAAGAAAGCGGCTCTAGCTCACTTAGATTCCTCGGGGATAGCCCGCGTTGGGGCGGAGGTGAAAGCTGGGGACATCTTAGTTGGCCGCCTCACCCCCGAAGGCCAGACCCAACCCACTAAAAAGGACACTTCCTTTAGGGTTCCTTTCGGGGTGGAGGGTTTAGTCATTGACGTCCAAGCTCTCTTTCGCGATAAACTGAGTAAAGACTCTTTCGAGCGACGGTTGGAACTTGAAAAAGCCCGCGATGAGCTAATCGCCCAACGCCAGAGCGCCACCGCTAAATGCCAAAAAGCTTTGGCGGAAACGCTAAAAGGTCAGACTTTACTCCATAGCGTCCGCGACCCCCGGAATAAATCCATCGCCATCGCCAAAAATCAAGTTCTTAACAAAAGGATGATTAAAGCCCTCTCGCCCAGCGTTTGGTCAGGAGTGAAGTTTAAAGAAAGCCAAAATAAAAATATCTCGGCCAAGGTCAATGATATATTGACCCGTTACCAAGAGGCGGTTAAGAACTCGCGCCGACTCTACGACCTAAAAGCGGCCAAGATCCAAGGGGGCGATGAGACGCCTAGTGGCGTTATGACGCGGATTAAGGTTTTTGTGGCCACCAAACAAAAGCTAGCCGTAGGCGATGTCTTGGCCAACCGCCACGGCGATCAAGGCGAGGTCACTAAGATCCTCCCCGAAGAGGACATGCCCATTTTGCCAGACGGCTCGCCCTTAGACGTGGTTTTAAACGCCGCGCTCATCCCAGGCCTTTTAAATCAAGGCCAGATTATGGAAGCCCAATTGGGTTGGGTTAGCCAAGTTATTGGTCAAAACATCGGCCAACTGGTGGATGAGGGCGACCCCGATAAACTGGTTGATTATTTACATATTATCTTAAATGAGCGGGACTTTATTCGCTGTTGCGCGGGACTTAGCGGGGACGCCATATCGCGAATGGCCAATCTATCTAGAAAGGGGCTCCATATTGTCACCCCACCCATAGGCGGGGCCACTAACGGCGACATCGCTTATTTTCAGAAAATAGCCAACATCCCGAGCGGTGGCCAGATTGAGTTAAGGGACGGTCGAACTGGCCAGAGGTTTAAACGCCACGCGCCAGTGGGGGTGACGCACTTGTTTAAGCTTGACCGGAAGGCTGTGGAAAAGTGAGAGCTTCTTTTCGAAGGCTTTAAGCTAGGGGAGGAAGGCGCGGTCCTTAGCTTTGGGCCTGAAAGCCTTAAAACATTTTGTATCGCAAGAACTAAGAAGAGAAAATGTCATACCAGACCCCAAAACGCCTTCAGAAGGATTTCCGTAAGACTGAAAGGCTTATCGAGCCACCGAATCTTATTGAAACGCATCTTCGTTCATACGAGCGTTTCCTCCAGAAGGACGTCCCCCCGGAAAAACGCCAGGATTACGGTTTACAAGCGGTTTTTAAGAGTGTCTTTCCCATCGCTGACTCTTCTGGCCTAGCCTCTTTAGAGTTTTTAAGCTACTCCTTTGATGATGTCAAGTACGACATCGATGAGTGTATGGCTAAAGGCCTGACCTATGAGGTTCCCTTAAAAATCAATGTGGCCCTAGAAATCTATGAGCAGGATAAAGAGTCTGGGGTCAAAACCATTCGCGGCATTAGGTCTCAAGAAATCAACTTCGGGACTTTACCGCTTATGACCGACCAGGGGACCTTTGTGATCGATGGCTCGGAACGGGTCATAGTCTCCCAGCTCCACCGCTCGCCTGGCGTCTTCTTCAGCCATGACCATGGTAAAAACCACTCATCGGGTAAAATTCTTTACTCGGCCAAGATCATCCCCAAGCGTGGATTTTTGCTGGACCTGGAATTTGACCATCGGGACATCATTTACGCCAGAATCAACCACTGCCGCAAGTTCCCAGTAACCATCCTTTTAAAGGCCCTAGGTTATAGCTCCCAAGATATTTTAGATCATTTCTATGACAAGGATATCTTGCGCTTTAACGCTGGTCAAGTCACTCTCGAGCCTTCCTCAAACCATATAATTGGCCACAAGGCTTACAATGACATCACCGATCCGCGCGATGGAGCCACAATTTTGCTCCGGGGCAAGACAATCAATAAGGACATCGTCAAAAAACTAGAAGAGGCGGGAATTACGGAATTCGCGGTCAACGTCTCGGACTTTTTTGGTCGTTATTCGGCTAGGGACCTCTGTGTCCAGGAAACTGGAGAAATTGTCCTTGGTCTTAACAAGGAATTCACCGAGACTGTTTACCATAACGCCATCGCCAAAGGCGTAACGGAGATTCCACTTCTTTCAATTGACGCTCTTAACCATGGTTTTTCCATAAGGGACACTTTGATCCGAGATAATCTGGAGACCAAGGAAGACGCCATTATGGATCTTTACCGGAAGAACCGACCGTCCACCTCGCCTACCTTTGAAGTGGCTCAGAACTTTTTAAACGACCTTTTTTTTAAACCGGATCGTTACGATCTATCCCCTACCGGTCGGTTAAAACTAAACCAAAAGTTGGGCGTGTGTTCCAAAAAAGAAGACTCCGCGGCCACCACTTTAAGCCGTGACGACATATTAGCCGCGGTTAAAGAACTGGCGCGCTTAAAGGACACCGGCGGTCAGGTGGACGATATCAATCACTTTGGTAACCTTATAGTCCGGGCTGCGGGTGAGCTTTTGGATATTCAATACCGGAGCGGTCTAATACGCATGGCAAGGGCTATAAAAGAGCGCATGAGCCTTCAGGACGTGGACGCCATAATGCCCCACGATCTAATTAACTCCAAGCCTGTCTCGGTGGCAGTGAAAAAATTATTTAGGATGAGCCAACTGTCTAAGTTACTGGTTCAAAATAACCCCTTATCTGAGATCACCCACAAAAGGCTTCTATCGGCCTTGGGGCCTGGCGGTCTGACTAGATTTAGGGCTGGTTTTAAAGTCAGCGATGTTCACCCCACCTACTTCGGTCGTATCTGTCCCATTGAAACCCCTAACTGGTCCAACATTGGGTATATATTTTCTTTAACCTCTTACGCCCGGGTCAATGAGTACGGGTTTATCGAGACTCCCTACCGCTTGGTTAATGATGGGGTGGCTTCCATGGAGGTTAAATATCTAACAGCCATGGAAGAGACCAATATACCTGTAGCTCTGGCTAACGCCAGGTTAGACGCGGAAGGTCGGTTTTTAGACGAAATGGTCCCGTGCCACTTAAACGGTGAGTTAATCCATATCCCCTTTGGCGAAGTTAAACTCATAGATGTCTCGCTCAACCAATTGATGTCCGTGGCCGCCTCTTTAGTGCCATTTTTGGATCACACCGACAATAAACGGGTTTTGATGAGCTCTATCGCGCAACGTCTGGCCGCGCCTCTTTTACGCCCAGTATCCCCGCTTATTGCCACTGGCGTTGAGCCGGTGGTGTCTCGTGATTCTGGGGTTAACGTTTTAGCCAAGGATGATGGGGTAGTGGAATACGTAGACGCCTCCCGGGTGATTATTCGTTGTACTTCCAAGGAAGCCGCTGATGATGGTGAATGGTTCAATATTTACAAGTTAAATAAGTTCCAAAGATCCAATCACAGCGCTTGCTTTAACCAGCGGCCCATCGTGCGAGCTGAGGCTTTGGTCAAAAAAGGCCAAGTCATCGCCGATGGCCCGGCCACGGAGTTAGGCGAACTAGCTTTGGGCCGTAACGTTATGGTGGCCTTCATGAGTTGGGGCGGGTACAACTTTGAGGACTCTATATTAGTCTCCGAAAGGTTAGTGAAAGAAGACATTTTCACTTCCATTCACATTGAGGTTTACGACACTGAGGCTAGGGACACGAAGCTTGGCCCGGAAGAGATCACCAAAGACATTCCCAACTTAGGGGAAGAGTCTTTATCTAACTTAGACTCCTCGGGCATTGTCCGCGTGGGGACTGAGGTTAAGACCGGTAACATCTTAGTTGGGCGCACCACCCCAAAAGGCGAGACCCAACCGACCCCGGAGGAAAAGCTTTTACGGGCCATCTTTGGCGATAAGGCTCAAGACGTTAAAAACACCTCTTTACGGGTGCCCCCGGGCGTCGAGGGCACGGTCATTGACGCCCAGGTCTTCTACCGGAAAGGGACGGAAAGGGATTCGCGTTCCCAGCAGATTGAGCGGGACGAGATCGCGAGGTTGGAAAAGAATCAAAAAGATGAGATCCAGATTCTGACCAAAAACGCCCAAACTCGGTTACGGGAGCTTTTGGAAGGCAAGACTTTAAACTCGGTCGTGAACGACAAGCGGCGCGAGGGCATTGTCTACAAGAAAAAAGAAATCGTCACCCAGGAAATGATCGAAAGGCTCACCCCCATCGCTTGGCAAGGGGTGGAGGTTCTGGAAGACAAATCCGGGGACATCCAGAAGGAAGTGACCGAATTAGTGAGCGTCTACCAGGAGCAGGTCGAAACCATTCGTTTGATCTTCGAGCGGAAGGTGGCCAAGGTCCAGAAGGGCGATGAGTTGCCTCCGGGCGTTATTAAGATGGTCAAAGTCTACGTGGCCATGAAAAGAAAGCTGTCCGTGGGTGATCTTTTGGCGAACCGTCACGGCGATAAAGGCGTGATCTCTAAAATCCTCCCGGAAGAAGATATGCCCTACCTACCTGATGGCTCTCCAGTGGATGTGGTTTTAAACCCCCTAAATATCCCTGATCACCTAAACGCGGGTCAAATCTTTGAAGCCCACTTAGGCTTGGCCAGTAAGGGACTTGGTCAAGAAATAGGCCGCCTAATAGATGAAGATAACCACGAAAAATTGAGATGCTATTTGAAAGATATTCTTGGGGAACGAGACCTTAAGCGATTTTGCGCGGATATTAGCGTCAAGGATCTTTATGAGCTCGCTAGTCAGTCAAGAAATGGTTTTCATATGGTCTCATCAGCCTTCGATGGAGCCACTGAGACGGAAATTAAGTATCTTCTAAATTTGGCTAACCTTCCAGAAGATGGCCAGCTCGAGTTAAGAGATGGCCGAACTGGGGAAAAGTTTGAAAACAAGGTCACAGTTGGGGTTATGTACCTCTTTAAGCTTAACCGGATGGTAGACGATATAATCCACGCTCGATCCATTGGCCCCTACTCCTTAGTCACTCAGCAGCCCTTGGACGGTAGAGATCAGTTTGGTGGCCAGATGTTAGGCGAAAATGAAGTCTGGGCCATGGAAGCTTATGGGGCGGCCATAATTCTCCAGGAGTGTTTGACCGTCAAAAGCGATGACGTGAGCGGTCGACAAAGGATGTTCGATAAGATCGTGAAAGGCGATAACATCCTGGAACCTGGGTTACCAGAAAGCTTTAACGTCTTGGTTAAGGAATTACAGTGCTTAGCCTTGGACATGAAGTTAATTGAGGATAACACTGATAAGGATAACCACACTAAATAAGATATTTTTCCCTTCAAAAAGTTCTAAGAGAACTATTTTTCAAGTATATTTTTACTTCGACCATTTGACTGGCTTCCGAGTGGGGCCTTCAATGACCGGCTCATTGTCGCTAGATAAGCCTTTTCCAAACTGGTCACAAGCTTTTAGAGTCTAGGCGACTGACTTAGGGGGCCAAGCTCTTTCGCCATGGCTCCAACTGTTGAGACTATGGCGTCATTAAGACCAGAGCCATTAGCGAAAGCCATATTTCCTCTACCCTCTGACTTTTCATTAACCACAGCCTTGGGTCTTTCACCCCCAAGGTCGCTCCGGTCAGTAGAAGCCCTGCCCTGTCCTGCCCGGTTGTGTTCCGGTTGGCTCTAGACGCCCGCAAAACACCGCCAAAAATGGCCCCTACGGACCTAAACCAGCGATCCACTAACCCATCTCCGCCTTTTAAGCCAGAAAGCCCCTTGACCCTTAAAATGGGCCTTTTAAGCTGTCGCCTAAAACATTATAATGACTATCCAGACCCCGAGGAATCGCCTCGCTCTTGAGCCACTCTTGAGAGGATTTGAGGTTCAGATGGAAGTTAGGGGCTTAAAAACGGTCTTGTGGAAAAACCTGACTTTGTAATATAATATCCATACGGCTCCAAAAAAACAAATTATTTTTCACATAAACTATTTCAATATCATCTAAACAAGCTATAAATTCTAGTCAAAGGATGTTCTTTATTTAAGAACAGCGGCCACTCATGGAATCTGTCTTCTCGCGTGAGAACCAGCAAAGCGACAAAGCCGAGTCTATAAAAAAAGGCGTCCACCTTATGGTAGTGGCCATGAAGAATCTGGCCCTTTACCCTATCACCAGCCAAGCCAACCGCCAGACCATCGCCCAGTTGCTGGCCTGGTTCCAGGAGTTTTTCGCCCAAAACGCCAATTTAACCCTATATGTGTCTAAAGATCAGCTAATTTCGGAGGAAGAGGAAGTCGTTTATCACGAAAAAGCCTCAGAGTCCATTGTTTGTGGCCCTATGTTTCGGGACGGGGTTCAGTCCATCATCTTTGAAAATGGCTTAAACGAAGAGGAGCTAAAGGGGTTTCTGCTCATCTTAAACCGGTTCCGAAACCCCAGCGACGATGAGGGCGATGACCTGGTCACGGCCATGTGGCAAGCCTCTTACCCTAATATCAAGTACCAAGTGGCCGATGAGTACGCCGAGGTCGATCCCGAGTTCGACACCGCGGCCATGCGGGCCGCTAGGGCTCGCTTGGACCAAGATGACTTTGACTCCGGTTGGGACGCTTTAGCCCCCTTGGAAGTTGAGGGCATGGCCCCGGTCTCCAAAAGCTTGGGCAGTCTTTTCGCCTTAGCCGCCGACCCTAACATCTTAACCAACTCTTTTGGCCGGGGCCCCGGCGGCGGGACCGGCGGCGACGCCCCTGACGGTTGGTCTGGCGGGACCAGCGGGGAACCAGGAGCCCCGGATCTAAGCGGCGGCTCGGGGTCCGGCGGCCTGGGCTCTAACCCTGGCGGCTCGGGATCCGGCGGCCCGGGCTCTAACCCTGGCGGCTCGGGGCCTAACCCTAACGGCCCCGGGGCCAATCAAGGCCAACCCAACTACGGTCCTGGGGGCGACATTGACGACCATCGGACCGATTACGTGGAAGCTGACGTCTCCAACATTTCTCAGACTATTGGGGACTTGGATCTATCTAGCTTCAAGTCCACCTCCCATTCCGGGGCCTTAAAGTCTTGGGCCGAGGAAGAGACGGACAAAGCGGAAAGACGCCTTAATTACTGGGGTTTAACCGATGAGGAGGCTGAAAACCTAGCCGCTTTAGTCAAGTGGGACGAGAGCTTGGACACCGGGTATCAGGCCTTGGACATCCTTATGACCTTAATCGTCTCCCCGGTCATGACCCCAGTGGTGGGCACCTTTATCAACCGGTACTTAGTGGAGGAGGCCCGGCGCTCTCTTTTAAGCCTGGATCTTAAAAACTTCAATTACTTTCTGGACATCATGCGCCGGGAGGGCGAGTCCACCCAAGATCCAACTATCCTCGCGGTTTTGGAGAACTTAAAGATCGCCATGTCCCAGCCGGAGATCTTAGAGCCCCTTTTTTCGACCAAGCACCCCCCGGAAAAGATTGAGGCCAATTACGATGATTTGCGGTACTTTCTTTACCAACTGCCCTTGGGCGGCATCAACTCTTTGGCTTTAGGCGTGGGCAAAGTCCAAGACGCAAAGCTAAAAAACCTCGTTCTGGAAGTGGTGGCTTACGCGTACGCCGCGGCCAGCTCCAACGAGAACTTTGGGCCCATCTTGGCCACCCTTAACGAAGCGGCCATTGTCCTTCTTTTAAGGCACTTGGTGGCCCCGGGCCGCCCGTTTCCGGCCCATATCCTTTTGACCTTAACCAAGCACAATAGCGCCACGGTCCGCTCCACCGCGGCCCAGGCCATGCTGGAAAGGGACCCTTCCTTAATGCCCCAGATCGCCTACTTAGCCACGGACCCTTTAGTCACCGCGACCTTAAGGCCCTTTTTATTAAAGAAACGGGACGCCACAGTGGAAAAATACCTGTTAAACTATCTCCGGAGCCTAGCCGCGGACTCGAAAAACCAGCCGGACGTTAAGGCCCTAGAGTGCTACCAAACCTTAGGGGTCACGGCCTCGCCCCCGTCCATCGCCTTTCTGTCCGAGGTTTTGTTAAAGTCCAGTTGGAAAAACATAGTCAGTCGGAGCTTGGACTTAAACCGCGTGGGCGCGGCCATGGCTTTATTCCTCGCTCAAAACGACTCGGAGGCGGCGGAGGCTTTAAGAAAGGCCTCGCGCTCAGCTTTTCGCAATATTCGAAACGCTTATAAAGAAGCCGAAAGACGCTTGGCGGTCAACTAGCGATGAGTCAAACTTCTCCCCCCAAAACCCCGATTAAGGCCCCGAAGCAGGACCCGGCTGAGATTCTGGCCCAATCCTTACTGCGGTTGCCTCAGTTGGTGAAGATCCACCAACCCAACAACAAGATCTTCGTGGAAAACCTGGCTCTTTTCCAGGATACCCTGAGATCGCTCTGGTCCACTGAGGGCAAAGTCGATTTTCGGCTCCACCGGAGCCGGTTGTATTTAAACAAAGCCCGGATCTCCTTTCCCGCGGCCTTACAAATGACCGCGACCAAGCTCATGGAGTTTTTGGAGCTCCGGAAAATTTTTGGCTTTAGCTTTACCCCTAAAGACGATCTAACCAACGAGGACATCGTGGCCTTCGTTAAAACGGTTAACGCCAGCCAAAACCAGCCCGAGCCAGCGGCTTTCTTGGACGAGGCCCTAAAGGACAATTGGGCCGCGCCCATTATGGACGACAACTTTAAGATCGCTTACCTCTTCACTGACGAAAGTAGCGAAGCCCCGGGTCGGCCCATGGTCTGGAACTCCACCCCCACCTCCGAGGGCGAAAGGGCCCGGAAAAACTACTCCCGGGCCATGGCCGAGTTTAGTAAGCTTAACGACACCATCACCGCCACCAGCGGTTTAGTCAACTTCGCCAAATCCCGCCGGGTGGTCCAGGATATGGCCGAGTCCCTTTTTAAAAACGAGAACATCCTTTTATCTTTGTCCACCATCCGGGACTATGACGACTACACTTGCTCCCATTGCGTCAACGTGGCCCTTCTCTCCATGTGCTTAGGCCGCCGCTTGGGTCTAACCAAGATGGAAGTGGCCACCTTGGGTCTGGGGGGTCTTTTCCACGATTTAGGGAAAGTCGATATCCCCATTGAGCTGATCCGCAAACCGGGCAAATTCACGGACCTGGAGTATGAGGAGGTTAAAAAGCACCCTTTAAACAGCGTCTGCCGGATCTTGCGCTTAAACGCGGACAACGCCTTTAAATCCAAGCTCTTGGTGGCCCCGTTTGAGCACCACTTAAACACCAACCTCTCCGGGTACCCCGAGTCCTCGCGCCGGGTGCCAGTCTCCTTGTATGGCCGGATCGTGGCCATCACTGACCTTTACGACGCCTTAACCTCCAGCCGCTCCTACCGGCCCATCCCCATTAGCCCGGAAAAGGCCCTGGAGATCATGGTCAGTAAATCCGGGGTGGAGATCGATAGCTTATTGTTAAAGCTCTTTATCAACATGGTGGGCATCTACCCGGTGGGCACCCTTTTGTTACTGGACTCGCGCCAAGTGGTCATGGTCTCCAACACCCCAGCCGCGGCTGAGGCCGGGCGGCCCCGAGGCTATATCCTGGAAAAGGAAAAGGACGCCTTAAAAAAGGGCGAGCTAGTGGACTTGGCCGAAAAAGACAAAAATGGCAAATTTATCCGCAATATCCTCTATTGTTTCCATCCCACGGAGTTTGGGCTCATCCCCACGGATATTCTCCTTTAAGAACCTCTTTTAAACGCCCAAATTATCAAAATTGATTATCTATAAAATCGCGTCTAGATAAAGACGCGTTTTTTTATTTAAAAAGCGCTTTATTAGCCAAAATGACTGGTTATTAAAGGTTAAACTCTGGGCGCGAGCTTTGATCGGGCCTTGCTCCGATCTTGAGCCAACTTCGCTCCCGCCTGACCGCCTGACAGTCTAAGGGTCTTTTTAATTTATCGCCCTAAAAACTTCAGGTTCGCCTAAAAAAAACCTTAAGGTTTAGCTAAGAATGGCCGATAAGAGAGTAAATCACCTGGGGGAGCCGAGGGATTTTTTCCTTTTGGCCCCCTATAAGGACGAATCGGTCGGGGAAAAAATAAAAAATACCTGAGTTTTTTCTCCCAAAAGGCTAAAGGTTTTTCTGTATCAGCCGATAAATAGCTTAAGGGCCAGGATTGTCGCTTGACCCCAGGCCCTTATGGTTATGGCCGCGTCTTAAAGGCCCTTATTTGGAGCTCACCATGAAAATATTACCCTTTGACCCCAGCTATAAACCCGTTAAAACCAATGCCACCGGGTCTGGACGACCCCAATCTCTGAGCTTTGAGGCCGAATTAGCCCGCGCCAAGGCCAATTCTGGGGCCAAAGCCATCCACTCGGAAAACCTTTTGGCCAGCCAAGCGGTCTCCCCGGAGGACCTGGGGACGGCGGGGGAGCTAGTTAAAGCCTTAGTGACCCAGATCACCGCGGCTAGCCCGCAAAAAATTAATAATATTCATAAGTTAGATGGGGTTCTTTACTATTTTCCAGCTTAAGGTTATACTATTTCATGGTTTTAACCGGTAGCGGTTGACGGCTTATAAGCTTAGCTTTGGTCCTATTAACCCCATTTTCCACCCCCAAAGGGTTTAGGCCCCTAAGGAAACAACCATGAGCGACAACGCCTCCTCGGCCACCTTAGTCACCAGCAATGGTTTGGCCCATTCGAAAATGGCCTCGGCCACGGATCGCCATCTGGGGGAGTTGCGCCATGAGATGGTCCAGAAAGCCGATTCCCATATCCAGTTCACCCAAGAGAAAAACTTAAGGGAAGCTTCCAACTTGGAAGTCAGTCGGTCCCAAATCTTAAGCCGGGTGGTTTAAAAGATTTTTAGGATATTTTGTTCTTAATTATATGAAATTAATTCTTTTATTTGCTATACCTCGTTTTTAGGTCCTAAGGTCATTTCTTTTTATGCTGAAAAGCACTTTTCTGCACATTAGAGGCGTTAGCGCCCTCAAAGAAAGTAAACTGTGGGACCAAGGCGTTTTTGACTGGGACACCCTCTTTAACAGCCCCCAGGCCCCCAAATCCCCGACTTGGCGCCAAGAGTCCCTCCAAGCTTACGCCAATCAGGACACTTCTTATTTCGCTAAAAAACTCCCCAATGGGGAACACTGGCGGATAGCCGCGACCTTCCCCGAGACGACCATGTTCTTGGATATTGAGACCACGGGCTATGAGCCAGGCTCTAGCGTCACCATCATCGGTTGGTCCATGGGTCAGGAGTTTAAGGTCTGGGTTAACCACCGGGACGATCCCACGGAATTCCTCCGCGATTTAAGCCGGGCCAAATGCTTAGTGACCTTCAATGGCCGTTGCTTTGACGCCCGCTTTATCGCCCGTCACTTCCAAGACGATTACATCTTAAGCCTTCCCCACGCGGATCTAAGGTTTTTGTGCCGCCGTTTGTTTTTAAAAGGGGGCTTAAAAGAAATTGAGCGGCAGCTAGGCTGGTCCAGGGAGTCCGGCGTCTCGGACGGGCTGGAGGCGGTGATTCTCTGGGAAAAGTATCGTTCGAGAAGGCAAAAAGACTCGGTCCGGAAACAGGCTCTAAGGAACCTAATCCACTATAATTACGAGGACGTTATAGTTTTAAAGCGGCTTTTTAACGAGTGTTTAAAGCGTCTTTTAAGCCACGAAACTCTTATCGCCAAGGCCAAACCCTTCCCCTTGGAAGTGGCTCAGGATTTCAGCGACCCCCAGGCCTTTCCTTTTAGCCTCGATTTAATCTAAATTTCCACAATTTAATAAAAAAAACTTCTATTGAAAGGGAGACTGGGCTCGCGGCGGATTGTCCGGGGGATTGGATGGGGGGAGTTTAAAGTACGGCCCATAAAAGTTAGCCACTGGCCCACCGCAGCCTCCGGGGTAAAGGCAAGAGTTGACTAAGCTTAACTGCGGGGTGACGCCCTGGCAAAAGCCCATGATAGTGGTGGTGCGGCCTTCCCGGACCACGGTGCTGGCGGCCACGGCCTCCCAGTCCCACAGATAGACGATGATGGGCTGATGCGGGCCCGAGTCGATGGTTAAAAACGGGTAAGGATGGCGCCGATACGTTTGGTTGGGCGGAAAAACCGCCCGAATCCGGCCAGTTAAGACGATGAGCCGACCAGTGTACCGGGCGTCAGCGGCGTGAAAATCGGTTAAATAAGCCTCCACTAACTGCCTCGGGGAGATAACCACTGGCTCCAGGTAATCAAACTGGCTATGGGCCTCCCCCCCCAAGAGGTGGAGAGCGACCCAAAGGGCCCCTAAACCTAGGATTTTTTTCATAGTTAGAAGCTAAAATTCCCCATTAACCAAGGGGAACTATAGATAAAAATTGATAAATAACCAAAAATAATTATGAATCTATCTGGGAATGATAATATTCCAAAACCATAGTCACAAATTTTTGCGTTTCCCGAAAGGGCGGCAATTGGTTGCCATACCGACGGATGGCGTCCGGGCCACAGTTATAAGCCGCTAAAGCCAAAAGCTCATTGTCGTCAAACTGGTCCAAAAGGAGCTTTAAATAGCGGGTCCCGGCCCGTAAATTGTCCAAAGGCGTGTCCGGGCTTTTAACCCCCACCGAGCGAGCCGTGCTAGGTAAGACCTGCATGAGGCCCACCGCCCCTTGGGAAGAGACCGCTTGGTGGTTAAACTTGGACTCGGCTTGGATAACCGCCCGAATCAAAGCCGGGGAAACCTTGTGCTCTCTAGAGACCGTGAGGATCAGGTCCTCATAGGCCTCAGCCTTTTTGTCCAAAGCGGGTTTCGGGGGGACCTGTTTTTTGACCTGAGCCAAAAGTTGGGCGTTCGGGGCCAAAACTGGGCTGTAATTAGCCTTCGGGGCCGCCACCGCCACTGGAGCCGGGGCCACCGCCGCCGCCGCGACCGCCGCCTCGGCCTTAACGTCCAGACACTTGGCCTCGTACTCTAAGTAAGCCGGGTAAATGGCCAAGCCAATAGCCGAAATAGCGAAAAGAGCGCGAATTTTTAATGCTCTTAAAAGAGGATCTAAAGCTAAAATACTCATGATACAAAATATTAATCATCATAAATCCTTTTGTCAAGTAATGGGGGCTACCGGGCTACCCATATAGCGATTCTAATTTTGGAGTCAAAAATAATCCAGCGAGTTTCCCTGGAGCTTGGCAATGGCGACTGGCAGATGGCCACAACGCTCAAAAAGTTAGGTCCTTTTCGATTTTTACTCAGGGGGGTTTAAGCCAGAGATTTCGCCAAGATTTTTAGATACGATAGTAATAAATTTTCGATCAGTATTATACAAAATTACTTAACTTTTAAACAAAAGTAACACTAAATTATTGGTAAAATATAATTTTTCCCAATTTATTGTATCGAATCGCGTGTTTTTGGCCAGGGGCGTTAGGGTCCCCTCAGCGGATAGCGGCGCGGTTCCTGGCTAGATAGCGGTTCGTCATGGAGATGTTTTTGACGAAGTTTGGCCAAATTTCGGCCTTTTTGGCTGAAGACGCCCTTCTAGGCTTACGCCTTGGCGGTAATCTTACGCCTAAAATTTTTACCCTTAAGTTTAAAACCTTCGATAGTTTGAAGGTGGGCCGTGGCGCTTTTTGGCGTTTATTCGCCAGACATCGAGCTAATGAACCAGACAAAATAAATTAAATTTAAACTAATAACTATAATGTTAAATAGTTTTATCCTACAGTATCGAGATTAACGGAGTAAAAATCGCTCCAACGCTTTTTAGCGATGGCCATAAGGAGCTATATTCTACGCCGGTTTTTTGGTTGGTGGATATTTTTTATTCGTTTTCTATTGGCCCGGATTTTGTTTATATTTCGTTATCGGTCGACTTAGTGATGGCCAGGTTGGCTTGAGAGGTTTAATAATTTAGCGGAATTTTTGTAGTTATTCACAAGTTTTGAAGATTGATTGAATACTTTTTTAGCATCCTATAATATGAATAGTTAACCCTTTATGCGAAGTTGTTTTCCAAGTTAATTTTTCATCCCAGCTCTTATCCCTATCTCGGTCAAAAACAACCAACCAACCTTCCTTCTCCCCGGCGGAGCTCAAATATCTAGCCAACTGGTCGAGGCTCTTTTCCTCGCTTAAGTTTTCTTTAATTTTACATTCCACTAGGTATTTCCGGTCTTTAAAGCTGACGCGAAGATCCACGGCCCCTCGCCCCTCGGCGAACTGGCGATGGACCAAAGCCCCGCCGTTCACGACCCGTTGGAGAAAGGCCATCAATATAATCAAGTAAGCCGCCTCGTCATACTTCTGGGAAACCAGTTTAAGTATTTCTTTAATTAATGTTTTATTAGGTAAATTATCGATTTTTTCTAAGAAAGATTGTATTTGTGGTTCATTAATCCTAAAAGGAAACGTAAAAGCGTTTTCTCGCCAAAATTTTTGAAATTCACGTAAGACAGCCGAGACCAAAACTATTTGTCCATCGTTCCAAACGATTCGCTCAATCTTCTCGTCTAAAAGCTCTTGAACTTTATCGGTTAAAGTTCGGGAAATGATTTCCTGGTAAATAGCGTTGGCTGGCCTTAGACACTTTTTCTCGTCCAAGGCGACTAATCCCAAGTCTAAACAGTATTTTCGATCATCGTCATATTCTGACCCCTTAAGGCTAGCCCCGGCGATAACTCCATTCATGACCCCGGCCACCCGCGGCTCTTTAAGCCTTTTCAAAAATGAGTCGATATGGACATCCCGGCGCTTAATTAGATTTTCGGCGGCCGCGTCTATTATTTCGAAAGTTATGGGAGCGCTAAAATCCTTTTTTAAAATCGTAACGATCGCCTCATACGCCAAGGCGTTGACTAGCCAAGGCTGGCCTTCCGACCAATACCAGGCCCTTTCAATAGCTCTATCCTCAAAAACTTGGCCGCTAGCCGCGGTATGCTGGCGGTAGAGAATTCCGATATCATCTCGGGTAAAGTTAGGTAGGGTCAAAGAGTCTTTTTTGATATTGAAAGGACTGGCCAGACCTTTTGACTCATTATCCGGTCGAACCTGGCTTAAGTAATCTCTGATGTCCCTCAGGCCCACTAAAGCCATGGCTCTGGGAAATTTGTTTCCTGGTTTATGGCGAATATTGTAAGCGTCACGAATCTGGGTTAAAAAAGGAATTAACCCCGCTTCTGTCAAGCAATCCGCCTCATCAAAAAAAACCACCAGTTCTTTATCCAGATCTTCGCACAATTTGTTAAGTATAATCCTGATTTTTCTGGAAGGTTCCTCCATCCCTGGTAAAGAATTATAAATGTCAGCTTTTTGTTTAATTATATTTACCTGAGAAGAAGACATAGACTGATTAATTTGCGCAACTACGGTGTTAGTAGCGTCATTTTTATCAGTAACGTCACTTAGTGACGCTAATGAACAACATATCGCGTAAAAATTATCTTCAGAATTAATTTTATCAGTTAAAAAGTCTAGAAGAGTGGTTTTTCCAGACTGCCTAGGCGCGTGGAGGATGAAATAAAATTTCCCCTCAATCATCTCATCTATTTCCGGTTGACGTTCCAATACCGGTAGCAGGTAGTGTTCTTCAGCGACGCATGGGCCAACAGTGTTAAAAGTCTTGACGATGGATTGACTCATGGGTTAGCTACCCTCAGGTTAAGCGTAAATTAATTGATTGGCCCAAAGGCCATTGTGGATCCTAATAAGGTTAAATAATCTTAAACTATTTTCCCCATCGCCGCAACAAGAACCGACTAACCCTATCGCCAAGTGGCGATACGGGGGAGCTTGGAGCCCCTGGCCGTTTGGCCTGGAACAGAAATAGAAAACAATCAAGAGAGAAATAACTATATATACCATATAAAAAAATATATAACTAAAAATACGATTAAAATAAATATAAAATATGATATTTTACATTATAAAAATGTTATCATAGACCCTACATTAAAAAAAAACAGAAATTTTATGGCCTACGGTATCGCGATTAACGGAGTATATTTTTCCAAACACTTTTTAGCGATAGCCATAAGGATCTATATTCTACGCCGGTTTTCGGTTGGTGGATATTTTATATTCGTTTTCTATTTAGACCCGGATTTTGTCTATTTCATAGAGCCGCAGGGAATTGGCTACCTTTTCTCGCTATCTTCTAACAACGGCCTTCCCCGATATAATGGCGGGTCGGCTTCCATAACTTACATTTCGAGGCCTAATAGCGTTCACTACTCGTTGCGGCCTACACACTCGCGGCCCCCCAGAAGGGGACTATGCGCCAAGGACTCAAGCCATTTCGTTACCTCCATGACCTCCAAGGTCGCTACCGGTCGGAATGATCCAGTCGCCGGGTGGACATCTTAAGCCCACTAGATACGCGCGCCTTTCCACGGCGCGCATTATATATATATTAAGACTTTAGATAGTTATTTCATAGTTTCGTCCAATGATTCAGAATAAAAAAATGAATTGTTTTCATTTCTCAGAATCTATTCGCGTTTTTCTGGCTTAAACCCCGAATAAAATCAGCCAGGTCATTGTTATGATTGAAGCCCCCTTCTTGGCTGGCCATTACCAAGCGCCATGGCGCGGGTCGAAATTAGAACCGCTAAAAAGGCGGAGGCGTAAAAAATGATTACCAAATCATCCAGAGGTTCTTTAGGCCATTATGGTCCTTTAAGGCCATTATTAAAGACAGATTCCGCCCTTTAAGCGGACTGGTTTTCTTAAAGGAGCCCTTAGCTCGCCGCAAACCTAACTGGCCCCAGGGTTTTAGCCCCGGGGCCAGTTAACTAGAACCTAAATTACCTTAAAATTTAAAAATTAAAGCCTAAAGCTAAAGTTCCGCCCACTCCCTCTTGGTTACCCGCCCAGCCGAAAGCCTCGGCGTTAATGACGAAGTTTTGGGAATCGGTGGGTTTTAAGCTGATCCCAATTTCCCCAAAACCGCTGGTTCCTATCAGCTCGGGGACGTCGGTGGGGCGGTCACGGTTGAGATGGCCGTTGATTTCGCCGTCAAACTCCCGCTCAGCGGCGGCCCCCACGTAGAAATTGACCTTGTCTTCCAGAAAGCTGTGGTTGAGGCGAGCCCCGACCCGAGCCCTTTGGGAGTCAACGGCGTCCAAGGTGATTTTGTCGCCGAGGCGGGTTTCGAACTTGTCGCCATCGGAACGGGTCCAAAAATACCGGCCATAGCCGTCCAGGGAGGTTTTCTCGCCCAGGGTAAAAGTGTGGCCTAAGCCGAAATGGGCCCCGTAATAGGCGTTGTCGGTCTCGTAGGAATGGTTTTCGGGATGGAGTAGCCAGGGGTCCTTATTGACCTTGAACTCGTTACTCGCGCCGCCGCCGCGGACGGAGAGCTCCACGAAGGTGTTTTGCTTGAACTTAGCCTTAAAATACAAACCGCCGCCGTAAGTGTCCACGTCGCCATCGCCGAATATCTCCCCATAGCGCGGGATGTAGCTGTAAGCGTCATAGTTGCCGCGGCCAAACTCCCCAAAGGCCCCCACGGTTATTTGGCCAAAAGACAATTCAGTTTTTTTGGCCAGAAGGAGGGCGGCGGTGAGGTTGTCAACCTTGACGTGGGAGCCAGTCTTGACCTTAGCGTGGCTTCCGCCAAACACGGCCGCCAAGCTTAGCCGATCCGATGGGGAGTTCCGGGCTATTTTATCCAAGGCGTTTAAGGTCACTTCTAAGGTTTGGTTGGCCGAGACCAGAGCCGCCCCGGCCCCCTGGTAGTATATTTTGGTGGCGTCGGCGGTATGGTAGTTACGCGCTTTTAA
>JAISRZ010000099.1 GCA_031273455.1 Deltaproteobacteria bacterium
CTCACTGTGGGCAAAAGTGAGGATGGGCTGAGGTGCGATTTTGAGCGAACCAACCCAGCGAACATGATGCGCCGGGAAAAGTAAATTGTCAAATCCAATATATTACGTTGTAAAGCTAATAAGTTCTTCTTTTGTCAGTTTAAGGCATGTTTCGCTCCCAGGTAAATAGGCCGCAAGGGGAATTTCTTGACCCATTTTAACGAGATTCCAGATTCTGTTTTCGTGTATATTACCGGAAATCATTCCCGCTGTGAAATTATCGCCAATTAAAGATGTTATATTTGATAATATATTTATTTGATTAATAGTGAATAATGAAACGTTTGGTTCGAAAAGACTTCTGTAAGACATACCGTTAGAGCGTTTTGTAGGTATAATTTTGTTCTCCCTAACTAGCCAGTTAAGGGCTTCTTTATGTTGGTCGGGGACCGGGCCAGACCTGGCCTTAACCATTTTAACTTTGGAGATGAGACCCACGCCTTCATAAAGAGCCTTAACCTCGGCGAAGAAGATAATTTTCAGTAAACGCGTGGCGTTAAGCGTCAAGTTAAGTTTATTGGCGTAATGGATAACGTAATGTAAAGCCTTGGCTAATCTCGTCAAACTAGAGGGAAAATGACCGGTGGTTATTTTCATGGTATGGGCCTCCTTACGGACTAGAAAACGATCCACTCTCTAAGATATAACTCTAAGAATTATCATAGTCATCTTTATAATCCAACTTGGAATAAAAGAAAACTCCACGCCTAAAAGTCCACACACAAAAGTCATGAACAGTGGACTGGCCGAAAAAGATCTTGAGGGTTTCCAATACTGGAGGCTGAAAAGAACAAAATAGCGAAGTGTTTGACCGATGTAAAAAGGCGTAGAAAAAACCTTGAGGGTGGAGCTTGGCCGGGGTTTTTGTCACCTAAACCGCATAGCGACAGCCAAGCGGATACCGGTCAATAGGCGCGGTGAACAATCTATTTTACGTTGACCGACCGCCTAGGCGCGAACGTGGACGCGAACGAATTCTATAAATTTTCTTTTATAAACTTTACAATCTTATCGAGTCTTTCATCTATTCTCGTTTTATTCCATTTACATCTACCAGGGGCCATCGCCTGAATTTCCCTCTGTTGATATAAATGAGAATATGAGTCTCTTTTTTCGGAAAATGGTTTATTACCAATTGAGCAATTGTGCTTTTTCGATACAAGTAGATAATTACCCAAACAATCTAGGTATTCATTGACAAATGATTCATCATAATCGCCATAACCAGAGGCCTCTTCACCAGGTTTAGTTTGGGGGGCGATATGCTCCAATTCAGGACGTTCTATCGTTTCATATCTCCTGGGTTCATATCCTTTTTGCTGTTCTTGGCTTTCTAGATAATTTTCATATTTCCAGAGCAAATACTTGGCCGTTGAGTGTTCAATATAGCCACATATCGAATCTTCAAGACGCTCGTTACTCCAATATGACAACCATTCGTTTTCCTTGATTTTTACAGTTTTCAGCTCAACAATCCTGTCGATTGTTGGATTAATATTAGGATTATCCTTGGTGAATGATTGAAAAAAATCATTCAGTCTAGAAGTGATAATCGCCCTTGTGCCTATCAACCGATGCCTAATTATCAGAGATTCAGCCGCAGCGCAAAAACGGCGAAAATCATCCTTTTCCACTGGGAATAGATACGCTTTTAAGATAAAAGGCATAATGTCCCCAAGAATGCCCAGAGTTATTAAAGAATGTACCTCAAAATAGTCTCTCTCATCATCAACATAGAAAAGCGTTAGAGCTTTAAAACAATCTTCAAGGCATCGCGAAAAATTAAGGATGAATTGAATAATTTCTTCCTTATTCGGTTGCTTATTTTCATCAGATTGTTTTAAATTCAAATGCTTATCAATTTTTTCAACCGCGTTATTTTCCCAAAGCGAATTAAAAAACACTCGAAGCGTATACAGAAGAATACTATCCTCATCAATACGGTGTTCTATAGCCGCGATTGATTTATATATTTTTTCAAAACGGTTTTTTACTTCCTCAATAAGGATATTAACCTCATTTCCAGCGTGAAGATGCAAACAATACATAAACTGAGCTTTAATGATCTCAAGATTTGTGGGCTGTTTACCTCTATTATTCTGAAAAATGAACATCTGTATTGACTCAGAGTCACTTTTCACGAGATGGATGGTGCAAGAAGCGCAAATAATTGTATCTAATACTTTTTCAAGATAAACATTATCTTTTTTTGATAGTATTCTAGTAAAATAATCAAAAGCTTTCTTAATTCGCTTGGCCGAATTGGTTTCAAGTTTAATTATGTTACCGCAATTCTGATTGATGACATAATCCCAAAAGAATTGATCGTCATAATTAACCGTGGAGAAGGCGTATTCCCCCCCACCGCGGATCATTTTTTCATACCAATCTTTTTCCTCGTCCGTTAGACTACGGATTGAATTTAACTTGGAGAATAAGACGGACAGAAAAATGATAATAGTTGTCAGCCGTTGTTGACCGTCAATAACATCGAAATGGCCACTATCCGTTTCTTCAAACAGGAAATGACCAAAATAATACGGTGTTTCTACCTTACTGCTTATATGGTTTTCTAAATCTTCCAAAAAAACATCTGTATGGGTTTTTCCATTAAAATCAGAAGACGGCGTCTCCCAAGAATAGGCCCGTTGATAATCAGGCACATTAATGAAATTTCCATAGAGCATGGCTTTGACGTTGGTCGCAGAGTCCATAAAAACCCTCAAAACTTAAAGTTATCCAATTCGCTCAGTTTTTTGGAGAATATAATATCGTTTTCCATTAGTCAACCCCCAACTGGCTTTTTTTTATTGGGCGTTGTTAGGGCTATGTCGGAGGCGGGTCAATTAACAATACTACACTACCCTCGGCTCCAAACCTCAATTCCAACTCAACCTATGCCCCGCCCGACCCCTAACCTAACCTAAACCTTTAAAACGCGGTCCTTAGGGGATTAAAAATAACTAATAAAGGCTCATAAGTAGCTTAAGGCCCCACGCCAGTAAGGCATTTATGTTATACTATCTCCAAGCCCGCTGGCGGCTGGCTTTGGGTCAATTTAGTCTAAAATTAGGCTTAAGGGCCACTAACCACAATGGAGCGAGCGCGGTTCTATGGTCTCTATTTTTCTCTCCAAACAGCCTTCCTTAAGACAACTGGTCCGAAGGCTTTTGTTTTATTTCTTCCTGGCTCTTTTAGGCTCTTGGGGGCTTATTATCCCCAGGTTGTTCATCCTCCACCTGGAGCCGGTCGAAAGGACCTCCATGGTCTGGTTATACTTGGACCTGGCTTCCTTAGCTTTGGTTATATTTAGCGTTTTTATGATTTTTTACAATAACGCCATATTAAAACCACGATTACAACGCCTTATAGACCTAGGCGAATCCCAATGGTAAGTAAAATTCATTCTTTAACTTATAATTTCATCTGTCTACCCTCAACCGACTCTTCCCTCACCATTTAGGCGGCCTATGCTCGTGGATATTGGGGCTTTAGGGGCTATCGTCACCCAGAAAGTGACCTTCTGGGGAGCCTTTTTAGCCGGGCTGGTGACTTTTTTAACCCCTTGCGTTCTGCCGATGATCCCGGTTTGGCTGGCCCTGGCCTTTGGCCCGGGCCAGAAAGCCGCGGAAGTCACGGTTAGCCGCTCCCTACTGTCAACGCTGTTTTTTATCTTAGGCTTTGGGGCCGTCTTTGTGGCCTTGGGCGCCGCGGCCAGCGCTTTTGGCTCCTTTCTCTTTGAACGGCGGGAAATCTTGCGTTTTGGGGGGGGAATCGTTATGATAGCCTTTGGTCTTTCGCTTTTAGGGGTTAAATTGCCCTTTTTTAGCTGGTTAGAAGGCCATAAGCTAACTATTCCCTCTAAGGCCAAAGGTCTACTGGGGGCCTTGGTGGTGGGCTTGGCTTTCGCCGCGGGTTGGACCCCTTGCGTGGGCCCGGTTCTGGGGGCCATCTTAGCCATGGCGGCTCTCCAAAGCGATGTGGCCCTTGGGGCTAAACTTTTAAGCGTCTACTCTTTAGGCTTAGGGCTACCTTTTTTACTCATCGCTTTACTGGGCCATAAAGCCGTCAGAAAACTCCGAGGTCTAGGGCGTTTTACGGTCTGGCTTACCCGGATTTTAGGTCTTTTAACTATAATTTTAGGATTTTTACTTATCTTTAATAAAATTAACGTTTTAACCTTCGCTTATCCCTATTAAAGGCCTTAAACATATCCTTTAATTTAGGTTTTGAGATAAGCCTAGTTTTTGAGATAAGCCTAGTTTTTGAGATAAACGCTAGGTTTTGAGATAAGCGCTAGGTTTTGAGATAAACAAAAGCTTGGCCTTACTCGCCCTAATTAAGGCCATTTTTACCGATCCTTTAGGCTCAAAAAATTAGGCCCCTATAGGTCATAGATTAAAGCCATTAGGGGGCGGATGAGCTTAATAGCCAGCCAATTATATACCCGGCGTTCTGAGGCTAAACCCCTGGCCAGGAGACCCAAAACGCTGGTCAAGGCCCAACTAGCCTTAACCAGACCTTAATGACCAACCCATATATGGTGCGAATATGAACCGCCTGTCTCTGACCCTTGGGGCTCTAACCATTTTCGCGGGGATTGGGGTTTTCTTAGCCAACTCTCTAGTGGCCGAAGACTTAGCCCTACCCCCGGGCTTAAAGCGCTTAACCTACGCTGAGGCCTTAAGCGAAGCCGCCAAAGATAAAAAGCTTATCATGCTCTACTTCTGGGCCGATTGGTGCCCCAGTTGCCAAGCCTTTAACGCCAACACCTTGCCCAATAGCGAGGTCTTAAAGACCTTAAACGCCTCCTACGCGGTGGTCTCCATTAACACCGCCGAGGATCCTGACGGGTTAGGGAAACAGTTTGGGGTGCGCTCCATTCCGGCCTTTATCTTCATGGATAGCCAAGGTCAAGCTTTGACCATGCTACCCGGGGCGGTGGACGCCAATATCTTTGTTTTAGTGCTTAATTACATCAGTTCGGGCTCTTACGCGACCATGGAGTTTGAGGAATTCGCCAAACTAGGCGTTAACTAAAGGGCCCTAACATCTTTAGGGTGGCGCCATGAACCTAACGCGGCTGACTTGGGCCTTAGGGGTTGTTCTTTTATCGCTCTTGACCGTGGCTTGCGCTAAGGCCCCGGGGATCCAACGCTCGCAATTAAGCGTGGTTTCCGATGACCGGCTCATTCCCATAGCGGCCCGCGAGTATCGCCAAATACTGGCTAAAGAGAAACTTTCCACCAACCGGGCCGAGATCCGCGAGGTTCAAGAGGTCGGGGAGCGGATTAGCCTAGCCGCCGAAAAATACTTGGCCTTATTTGGCCGAAGCCGGGACATCGCCGGTTACCGTTGGGAGTTTAACCTTATCGATTCCCCGGAGGCCAACGCCTTTTGCTTACCCGGCGGGAAAGTGGCCGTCTATTCCGGCCTCTTACCGATCACCCAAAACGAGGCTGGTTTAGCTGCGGTCATTGGCCATGAGGTGGCCCACGCCATCGCCCATCACGCCGCCGAAAGGGCTAGCCAGCGGTTATTAACCGGCCTTGGCGGCCAGATTTTGGATATTGGCCTTTCGGCTTCGGGAACCTCCGCGGGCTCGTCCCAGGCCATTATGATCGCCTTTGGTTTGGGCAGTCAGTACGGGTTCCTCTTGCCCTTTAGCCGGACCCACGAAAAAGAGGCCGACCGGATTGGTTTAAGTTTAATGGCCATGGCCGGTTATGACCCGGACGAGGCCATTAAATTTTGGGATCGGATGGCTAAGGCCTCGGGCCGGGGCAAATCCCGCTTGGAGTTTTTGTCCACCCACCCGGCGGACCAGACGCGGATCAGTAATTTACGGGCTTTTTTGCCCGAGGCTAAATCCCGCTACGTTCCAATGACCAATAGAGGGGACCTGCGGTCGGTTCGCTCGACTCGGGGGGCGCGGGATGATTCGCCAGCCCAAGCGCGGCCCCAAAAAAACCAAAAGCCGCCGCCCATCCAAATGCGGCGAGCCGATAGTTCGGAGGACGAGCTGGACGAAGACGAAGGCCCTGGCCCCATTCAAATGAAACGGCCGAAAAAAAAGCCAGCCCAAAATCGCTCGCGTCCGCGGCGGTACTATTATGACGATTAGATAGATAAAGTATTATTATTATCTAAACTATTTAATTATTATTATTTTTAAGTCTAGAAGCTTTGTTTTTATATATTGGTTTATCTTTTTTAGGAAAACTCAATTTTTTATAAATCAGACTATGATTTTTTATAGTCTCACTCATCTTTATGATAAATTGAAAAATCATTAATTTGATTAGGTATAATAATTAAGGATTAATCTTTACAATGAAATTCGCGCGAGACATAGCCGCTGGCTCTTTAGGCCTATTGATAATATTGCCCCTGGTCGCTTGGGGTCTAGTTGGCTGCGCTGACCCGACCCGCCAGGTCATTGGCAAACCCTACCTGGTCGATAGCCCCACCCCAGCCACCATCTTCGGGGAAGCCACCATTGGGCCCCAGGCTTCCAAAGAGGCCATCGCCAATATTAAAGTCCCGGATTTGCCCCATAAAGGCCCTTTAACCTTAGATGAGTGCTTGGAACTGGCCCAGAAGGTTAGCCCAACCATAGACACCGCTGACCAAGGCCAATTGGGGGCCTTATGGTCTAGGTGGCAGAGTATCACCGACTTTTTGCCGTCCGTGGATTTGTCTTATAGCGTCACCCATGAGGGGGATAAGGCCGTGATCCCCGCCCACGCGGGCCAGAAGCAGTACGCCTTTGGGACTCGGATCACCCAGCCCCTTTTCACCGGCGGGGCCAACGTCACCCGGTACCTTTTAGCCCAACTGGGGGTGGCGGCGGCGGACATCGCCAAAACCCAAGCCCGGGAGGATCTTCTTTTAGCGGTTAAGCAAGCTTTTTTTAGCATCTTAGCCGCGGAAAAGGCTTTAGCCGTGGCCAAGGCCACGGTGGTCAACATAACCGGTCAATTGCAAAGGACCATGAGCTTATTTGAGGAGGAAAAGGCCGCTTGGTACGAGGTCTTGGAAGCCCAAACCGAATTGGCCAAAGCCCAGCAAGCGGAAACCACCCAAAGCCGGACCCTTTTAGTCAACAAGGCTAACTTAAACATCCTCTTAAGAAGGCCCGTGGAGTTCGACGTTAAGGTCAGAGACGAGCTGAAGCGTTATAAGTTCCCTTTAACCTTAGATTTTTGCCTCAACATCGGTTTACACGACAACCCGGAAATCTTATTGGCCCGCAACCAAGTGGAAGCCGGGGCCAAAAACGTGGACGTGGCTCGCTCGGCTTTATACCCGCAAGTCCAGTTGACCTACAGCTCCAATAGCGTGGGCGACACCGGTAAAGCCAGTGGCGGTTGGAGCGCCAACTCCAGCTCCTGGGACATCGCCGCGGTGGCCAGCTTTAACATTTGGGAGTGGGGCAAAACCAAAGCCGGGGTGGAAATCAGCAAAGTCGCCTTAAACCAGGCCATTAATTCCTTAACCTCCTTAGAGGACAGCGTCAAGCTGGAAATCGCCACTAACTACCAAAACCTCATCTCGGCTGGCTTAAACATTGACGTCTCGGTTAAAGCCGTGGAGTCGGCGGCCGAGAATCTAAGGATGGTCAACGAGCGTTTCCAAACGGGCATGTCCCCCATCACCGACGTTTTGGACTCCCAGGCCCGTTACAGCGAAGCCCAGTACGAGCATTACCAATCTTTATACAACTATAACTTAGCCTGGGCGGCCATTGAGCGCTCCTTAGGCCGCCGGGTTCCGGCCCAAGGCCTCCCGGATCAGCCTTTACGGCCCGGTCAGCCCTTAAGCCCCGTTAGCCTTAACTAGCCTTTAGCCTTGAAGCTCTTTTGGCCTTAACCTTAAGCTAGAGGCTTAAGGTTAAGGCCGCCTAAAAGACGCGACCCACCTGGCGGCCCTATGATACGCAAGATTTTCCTGGTTGACTCCTTTGTCGATGGACCCTTCACGGGCGCCCCCACCAGCGTGGTTTTTCTCCGTAGCCCCTTGGAAAAAATCAAAATGGCCCGGATCGCCGCTGAGGTGGGGAGCCAGGAAGCCGTCTTTATCCTCTGGGCGGACGAGTCCTTTTTACTGCGGTTTTTCTCCCAGACCCAGGAAATCCCGCTATCCATCCACGCTTGCTTAGCTGGGGCCCATTTAATCTACGAGATTGGCCTCTGCCCCCCCGCCAAACCTTTACGCCTCCACACCCAAGAAGGCGAGGTGGTGGCCTCCTTAGCCCCAGAATCCGGCCTCATTAGCTTAACCGCCTCCTCCCAACTTTTAACCAAACTGGATCAGACCCGCTTGGAGACGTTTCGGGCCTTATTAAGCTTAGAGGCCCGGGACGTGGCCTGGGGGGCCTTAACCCCGCAGAAGGTGGTCATCTTAAGCGTGGAAAGGCCGGAATTGATCAAAAGTTTGGAAATTAGCTTAGACGGCTTATTAAAGGCCCCGGCCTTAGGGTTAGCCGTGACCTCGCCCGCGGCGGGCGGGGACGCGGACTTCCACTTAAGAACCTTTTTACCGGCTTTGGGCGTTAACGAAGAGCACGTTAGCGGTAGCGTCCACCGGAGTTTAGCCCCCCAGTGGAGTCGGCTCTTACAAAAAAAGCGTTTAATCTGCCGGCAACTCTCCCCCCGGGGGGGACTAGTCTTTTTGGACTTGGTTAACCCGGGGCAAGTCTCTTTTAGCGGTCTGGCCCGGACTTTTTTTAAGGGCGTTTTAAAAAGCGGCTACTTTGAGGAATGATTTTCACTAACTAAGCTTTAAATTATTCTCTAATATGATTTTTATCCTTTAAAAACCTCCAAAAAAGGCTTTAAGCGTGTGCGGTCGGTTTTTCATTAAGGCGGAAGATCCCCAGATGGCTAAAGCCCATAAAGAGGCTTTAGCCAGTTTAGAGGGTTTAGCCCTCGACCCTAAGGCTCTAAAAACCGGGGAAATCTTTCCGGGCGACGTGGTCCCGGTCTTAACCGCGGCCAATCGCTTTACGGCCATGAAGTGGGGATTTTCCGTTTTTAAAGGGCGCTTAACCATTAACGCCCGAACGGAAACCGCGGCTATTAAACCCCTTTTTCAAGAAGCCTATCGGGTTAGGCGATGCCTAACCTTAGCTAGCGCCTACTTTGAGTGGCGAACCGAAGGATCTAAGAAAACCAAATACCGGATCGCGGCCTTAAATCAGCCTCTTTATCTCGCGGGGCTGTACCGCGAGGAACCCCTCCGCCCCCTCCCGGTCATGACCATTTTAACTCGCGCGGCCGGGCCGAAAATCGCGGCCCTCCATGACCGGACGCCTTTAATTGTCCCGGGCGACCAGATCGAGGTTTGGCTGAGCTCGAAAGAGGCCCCCGTGATAACCCCCTTAGAGGATCTGGACTATGAGCCGGTATTTTAGCGCGAAAAAAGCCTAAGCGTTCACCCTGGGGGGCCATTTTAGCCCTAGGACCAGTCAAAGGAGCGACGATATCTAGTTCTCGCCTGAAACATGGTTTAGCCCCGTAACCGTTCGCCAGAAGGATAAGAACTTTTTTGACTTATGGTCTTATTGGAAAATCAGCCGCAAAAACCTTATAATATTCCTAACCAAGGGCCTAGCCTCTCTTTAACAACGCTCCCGGACCGCCGATTTTTACGAACCGTCAGCGACTAAGAATCCATCAACAACGCTAAATTCGGCTTTGGAGCCTAACTCCCCTTTAACCATAGGGCGTGACTATGAATGATTTATCTAAGAACAAAGCGGATTCCGGGGCCATCAACCAAGGCCCGACCCCAAGAAAAATACGCCTTGGCGCGGTCAAATTCGCCGATATCCGTCAAAAAGGCTCTTATTACGCTGACAAAACCGAATTTTTGTATCAGATCGCCATCGATCCAGACCCGTTTTTCCTCTCCCGCCCCCGCCGTTTCGGGAAAACCCTTCTAGTTAGTACGCTTCAATGCCTCTTAGAAGGTCGCCGGGAACTGTTCAAGGGCCTTTGGATTGACCAATCGGACTACCACTGGACGCCTTGCCCGGTCATAAGACTGGAGATGAACTTACTCGATAATCAAGACATTTCGACCATGAAGATCAGCTTGACCAACATGTTGATAATCGAGGCTATGTTATTGGGAATAGAGCTTAAGGAGACATTACCCGGCGATATGCTGACAAATCTCATTTCGCGCCTTTACCTGAAATCTGGTCAAGCGGTGGCCGTTCTCATTGACGAGTACGACGCCCCAATTGTTGAGCATTTAACGGACCCGGACAAGGCCGATGAGTTTCGCGCGTACTTAAGGGAATTTTACGGCGTCCTCAAAACCGGCAAAGA
>JAISRZ010000041.1 GCA_031273455.1 Deltaproteobacteria bacterium
AAAAGATTAAAATCCATGATACCAATAAAGGCCACTTTAGGAAGCTCAATATAGTTTTGGCCAATAACTAGAGAACCACTAAATAACCTAGAGCAATAATACAAAGCGCGTTCAGGGAAGTCGCCCTCGTTCGCTACCTGGACTTCAAGATCGACAATTCGATCATCAACGTCCATTTTAACATCGAACCGGCAGAACTTCTCGCCGTATATTTCAGGAGGCATTTCTGGATTGGTTATTCGGAACCCGGATATTGACTTCGAAGGAATGTCAAGAGCGCCCGCGATGATATCCTTCAGTCGTTCTGGCAACCGCAAAAATACCATCTTAAAAAGGATATCGTTTGTGAGCTTATGGTCAAGATCAGTCATTACAGTTTTAACCTCATTATCTATACATTAGCGCTTTTAAGCCAGAAATACAATATTCCGACCTGCGGTTAGCGGTTTTAAATTCGCGATAAGGCCCCCCACAACGGGTCCACCAGTTTGAGATGATATATATATTAATTCGACTCAATTAGAACGAATTATAAATTTAAATATAAATTACAGTATTTTATTATTTTTTATAATATATATTTAGATAAATAAATACAGTATTTATAATAATATTACCAAAATTACTGAAATTAAATAAATTTGTTCAATAATATTTGATCTAAGGGCTTTACGTTTTTTCTAAGATGAGATAGTTTTCAATTTTTGGAATGGAACTTTATATCAAAACAACTGAACAAAGTCATTATGAAGATGTTCTCTTTGATTCCAGACCATTAGGTTGAGAAAATTCCTAGTAACGCTTTTTAGGTTCTTAAACAGGGTGGGGGAAGTCAATTCCTCCTTAAAATGAACCAAAACTTTTCATTATTCAGGCATCGACCATAAAAAGGACGACAAGCCACATTGTAACGGTCGGGATCAGCCAGTCACAGCGCCGGATGAAATCAGAGACATCCTGATTTCTGGGTGGAAGTGGAAAATCCTTTTGACGCTAAGTAAACCTGTCATCAACCATATTACGCGAACAAATTGTTGACTTCTCGCGTTCCCTAAAAATTACTTTACTCGCGAAAATACCTTTGTCAAGATCGATTTTCTTAGGTTCTCGCGTCCGCTTTTTTGATACTGGTATTTATAACTTTATATATAACCTAAATAAGGCGTTGTTGTAACAATTTTTTTTCTTAACATAACCATTAAATAGTAATATTATTACCCGCGCGAAAAAATTTTCTAGTAAGCTTTTTCGGTTCTTAAACAGAGTGGCCGGGAGGTCAATTCCTCCTTAAATTGATCCAAAACTTTTCATTATTCAGGCGGTAGCCTTAAAAAGGACGGCCAGTCACAGCGCCGGATGAAATTAGAGACATCTGATTTCTGGGTGGAAGTGGAAAATTATTTTGACGCTGAGTATAACTTCCCTCGCGGCGACTAAGGCCATGTTTCCTTGTGGCTTGTTTCTTTCTGGGGGGCTTTGGGTGATATTTGGGGCGGTGAGGTCCAATTTCGCTTTTTTTAGAATTCTTTGGACGGACATATGGGATATACCATTAGGAGCTAATCCTAATTTCACTATATTTTCGGTTAAAAGACGAACAGTCCAGCGACTCTGGCCCGTGGGTGGGTCAGAAGGCCAAAGCTATTAGTTTCGCCGCGAAGGAATCAGCGAACTTAATAGCCTTTGGGTTAATTTTTGGGGGCTTTTGGGGTAAAGCTAAAGCCAGCCCACCGGTCACAAAGCGTTTTTTAAGCGTTTCGATGGTCCTTTCGGAGACGTTAAGGTCCCGGCTGATTTTTCGCGTTGGTCTTGAAGCTTCGCCCGCTAGGGCTTTGATCGCCAAACAAAAGGATCCGGGCCTTAAGAACGCGCCGAGTTCGCTTTTCGCCTTTTCGCGTCATGGCGTCCAGTTCGGACCGCTCGCTAGCGGTTAGGCGGACCTGGTATTTAGTCGCCATAGGATCTCCTTAGTGGTCGAAAGCTATTATACCGCCAAAAACCGAAATAAATATTGTTAAAAGGAACTGGCTAGAGCGAGTTTAGAGTAGTTGGTAAGGGGATAAAGAGCGGGTTTTAAGGGTTGGGGCCTAGAGGCGCAAGCTTTAAGCTAGGTGGTTAGAAAACCAGTCTAAAGCCTAAAACTTATAACCTTAGGGGCGAAAGGGTCGGTTAAAGCCAGATAGGCCGGTTACAGGCCGATAAGGCCGTTAAGATCGAGAAGCTTAAGGTTAGGGCCAAGTAAGGTTTCTAATGGAACCTTAAGCTAAACGTAGATATTAATGTACTGGCCCAAACCCACGGCGGACGGGGTCTTAACGGGTTCGGTCGGGATTTGGGGCTCTGGGGGTTTCCGGTCCCGCATCTGGTTCAAAAATTGATCTAGCATTTCCTCTCGCCAGGCGGCCCGACTCTGGTTAGTGGGGTTATAAGGGATTTGTCCGTTGATCCGGCCATCTATGGAACTCATGGGGGGCTCCTTTTCTCGAAAGATGAGCTATGGCCTTAAGGCCGATTAAGTCTTATTCAAGAAACGGGCCAATTTTTCGAAGGGTTTGGCCCGGGGAGCCTCCAGCTACCTTTTAAACTGGAGCTAGCGGGCCCTAAAAAGCCGGTCAAGAAGAGTATGGCCGTTTTTAGGATATAAAAAGGTTAAAACGTCAAAAAGAATGTTTAATAACTAGTTTTTTAGGCGTGTTTGTTATTAAAGGACCCGTTAAAAAAAGCCCGTTCGACCCTAAATCGGCTAGATCTTGGGCCCTTTCTAGCCGCCGCCTTCTAGTCGCCCCTTTCTAGAAGGTCATCGAACCGCTGGCCAGTTGACTCATTCCCATTACCGCCCCTCCCAAACCCTTAAGCCCCCCCCGACTTCTTTCCGGATCCCCCCCAACCTTTCGCTAACTTCTCGGCCTTAGATTGGCTCACCCTGGCCGCCTCAGACCGATTTTAGGCCGAAAAACGAAGGTTTTCGGCCCGGAAAACCCCCGGTCAAGCTCAAAAACCAAAAAAAATCGCCATTTTATGTCTTAGCTTCTCCTTTAAATTAGCCACTTTAGAATTGTGGCCTAAGATAATCCTTGATTTATAAGGCTTAAAAAATCAATAAGTCCTAAAACTCTTTACTTTCAAGCGTTTCCCGATGGCCTATAATGATTAACCTTACTAGTTATGGATAAAAAATTTTTATCTTCTAAAAGCCTTGATTTATAAGGCTTAAAAAAGTCAAGAAAACGGAAATAACCGTAAAATCTACTTTAAGGGGTTGCCCAATCAAAAATCGTGATTATATTTGTTTTAGGAAAGCGAAAACTCTAAGTTTCACCAGCTTTCTGGCCTTCGATTTTTTAAGAGCGTTATTTGATCTTGTGACCGCGTTAAGACCTGGTTTAGGGCTTAAACCTTGGACCTTTTCGTAAGGCGCGGGAATTTTCAACAACCAGCCGCCTGGTTCCTAAAGGAGAGTAATGATGAAGACCTGCGTTTTGAATAATGGCCAAAATCGTCAATCTGGACCGGGCTTAGGTTCGGAGCTAGATTTTCAGTCGGTTGAATTCCCGAGTGTCTTAAAACTTATGCCCATGGTTAATTTCAATATCTATCCGGGCATCACGTCCTCCATCTGCGCGTACACTGACGAAGCCCGGGAGACCGTTTTAAAAAGCTATCAGGGGGACCGGCTGGTGGCCTTATTCGCTTTAAAGTCCCTGAACGTGGACCCCAAGGACCTGAGGAAGGATGACTTTTTTTCCGTGGGGGTGGCGGCGGAGATCTTGAGCGTCACCGAGCAAGACAATGGGCGATTAAAGGCCAATATCGTGGGCGTCAAGCGGATCTTACTGGTGGAATGCGTCAATGGGGATATTCCCCAGGTGGTGACTCGCCCCGCCCCGGTGGAAGTCTGGGACGAAAAAACCCTGAGCCCTTTAGTCAGAGAGGTCAGAAGGCTTTACACCGGTTTTTTAAGCTACCATCAAGGGAAACCCGCGGATCCCTTCATGGTTGACCATCTGATGGAAGAGGAGCCCACTAAGCTCGCGGATTTAATCATGTCCACTTTGCCCATAAAGAAGGAGAAAAAAATCGAGTTTTTGCTCATTGAGAATATCGTTGACCGGTTCCAAAAGGTTTTGGAGCACTTAAACTGGGAGTTAAGCGATCGGGAAGCCGCCGCGGCTATTGGTAAGCGCGTGGAGGAAAGCTTAAGTCGCCAGGATCGCGAAAGTCGTTTACGGGAACAGATTAAGGCCATCCGAGTGTAGTTGGGGGAAGGGGACGAGCTCAACGAAATTATCCTTTTGGAGGATAAGCTTAGGACGCGGCGCTTGCCCCCTGAGGCCAAAGCCGTGGCCGAGCGGGAGTTAAAACGGTTAAAGATGACGCCGGCCTCGAGCTCGGAGTACGGGGTTATCCAGCAGTTTTTACAGTGGGTGGTCGATCTCCCTTGGGATCGCTCGGGGCCAGTCAATGAGGACTTAGGTTTGGCCCGGCGGATCTTAGAGCGCGATCACTATGGCCTGGAGAACGTCAAGAAAAGGATCTTGGAGTTCATGGCCGTCCATCAGCTAACCCCGAACCGCCGAGGGCCTATTATGTGTCTAACCGGACCGCCAGGCGTGGGCAAGACCTCTTTAGCCAGCTCCATCGCGGAGGCTTTAGGCCGGAAGTTTGTCCGCGTCTCCTTGGGCGGGGTTAAAGACGAGGCCGAGATTAGGGGCCATCGGCGGACTTATGTGGGGGCCAGGCCCGGTCGGGTCATCGCGGCCATCTCTAA